>NZ_JAATJC010000001.1:300000-562500 GCF_011927725.1 Sphingomonas kaistensis
GAAAGCGCGCGCAGGCTTTCCCGGTCGGTGCGGCAGTCGGAGTCGAGGACGATGACGGAGTGCGGCGGATTGGCGCGCATCCGATCGCGGGCGAAGGCGAGCGCAAAGCCCTTGCCGCGACGTTCTTGATCGAACCGTTCCACCACGTCGACGGGGAACGACCTCGCCACCGCAGCGGTATGGTCGCTGCAATTGTCGGCCACCACCATGATCTCGAAGTCGCCGGCGGCAGCGTCGACAAGTGCCGCCAGCGTACGTCCGATAACCGCTTCTTCATCATGCGCGGGCAGAATGACGACCGTACGGCCCAGCGGGGCAGGCCATTGCTGCTTTCGACGACGTGCAAGGCCGGTAGCCACTTCAAGCGCGAAGACGGAATTGATGAGCAGAAGCGGGGCAAGCAGGACCAGAACAACGATGGTAATCATGCGTCCGAAGTCTCTCCACCCGGGCTGTCCGTGGCAGCGATTGCCATGCTCCCGGCTTGAGACTAGCGTCTTGGATCAATTTACTTCTTCTGCCAACGCGGATTAGGGCGGGTATGTAGTGTTGCTTGTGAGGGACCGAGAAAAGGCGTCGGGGCTGGCCGGTTGGCAGCTCTCCCATTTCGTCCTGATCGCCGCCCTCCTGCTGTTCGTCGTGCCGCCGATGGTCGAGGTCGCGCGCTTCAACTGGACCACCGAGCAAGGCGGGCACGGACCGATCGTGATGGCGACCGGTTTGTGGCTGCTTTACCGCGAATATAGCAGGGCCAGACACCTTGCGGTTCCCGGCAATCGCCTGATCGGCTTTGGTGCCTTGCTGGTCCTGATCCCGCTCTACGTGGTTGCGGGGATCACCGGCATCCTCGAGCTGCAGGTGTTCCTGATGTATGCGGCGGTGGTCGCCGGCGCCTATCTTCTGGTCGGCGGCGCGGTCCTGCGGGCCTGCTGGTTCCCGATCCTCTATCTCGCCTTTGCGCTTCCACCGCCCGACCAGGTTGTCGCCGTCCTCACCCAACCGGTGAAGATCGCCATTTCGGGCGCCGCGGTGAAGTTCCTCTATGCGCTCGGCTATCCGATCGGCAGCTCGGGCGTGATGATCCAGATCGCGCAGTTCGAGCTGCTGGTAGCGGCGGCCTGCTCCGGCCTCAATTCGCTTCTCACCCTGTCGGCGATCTGCATGTTCTACGTCTATCTCAAGAACAAGAATGACAGGGCGCTGTTCATCGGCATGGCGCTGCTGGTCCTGCCCATCGCGGTGCTGGCCAACTTCATTCGCGTCCTGATCCTGATCCTGATCACTTATTATGCCGGCGAAGCGGCCGCGCAGGGGTTCCTGCACGACTTTGCCGGACTGCTCACGTTCGCCGCCGCACTCGCCACCCTGATGGCGATCGAAGCGCTCGTCACCAGCCGGCGCCGACCGCATTCCAGGAACGAGACCGTCGATGTCTGATGGCCGCGAGCCTCACGCAAGCCCCTCCCTTTCGCTCGATCGGCGACGCTTCCTGGTCGGCGGCCTGCTCGCTGCGGGGGCGGCCACCGCTTATGCCCGCAAGCCGAGCGAGGTCGTCAGCTACCTTGGCGACCGCAAGCTTGAGGACCTGATTCCGAAGCAGATCGGAGCGTGGGACTATCTGACCAGCAGCGGCCTGGTAGTCCCGACGGAGGACGCGCTGTCGGCGGCGCTTTATTCGCAGCTGGTCACCCGGGTGTACACCAACGGCAAGGACGCCCCGATGATGTTGCTGGTCGCGCAGGGCGCCGGCCAAAGCGGCGTGCTGCAGATCCACCGGCCCGAATTCTGCTATCCGGCAGGCGGGTTCGAGCTGTCCCCGATCGTCCCCGTGCCGCTTCCGGTGGGCGGTGGCGCGATCGACGTGAACAAGCTTTCGGCGACCATTCCCGGACGGGCCGAGCAGATCGTCTACTGGACCCGCGTCGGCAATCACATGCCGCTAAGCTGGGCCCAGCAGCGCATGGCCGTCGCGATGGACAATCTGAAGGGCATCATTCCGGACGCCGTCCTCACCCGCATTTCCACCATCGATACCGACAGGGACGCGGCCTTTTCCCGCCTGGCGGATTTCGCGGAACAGCTGTTGTCGAAGATGGGCGCCAACCGGAACGTGCTGATCGCCTGACCCTAATCGGCGCGGGGCCAGCGGAACGGTTTCAGGAAATGGAACACGAAGGCGAGCGTGCCGACGATCGCCAGGGCGGCAAGCAGATGCTGGCCCTCATTCCCGGCGTAATTGGCAAGTGCACAACCGACGCCGGCAGCAAGGTACATCCACAAGGGATCGTCCACATCATTGCTCTCGCTGGTCGAGCGCTGCATGAAAAGAACAATCAGTCCGGCGAAGATGCCGACGGTAATCCAGTCATATGGCGTTTCCACGAACAGCAACTCCTCCGCCTGTCTGGTGTACTCCTAGCATCGATGCTAGCCTCCAGAAACAGCAGTTCTCGAGGCTTCGCATTCTATGAAACATCGTACCCTTGTCGCGCTTCTCCTTCTCGCCACCTGCACGGCTTGCCAGAAGAAGGCGGAAGGTCAGACCGTCGCGGTCGTCAACGATGAGGAGATAACCGCCTCGCAGCTGAATGCCGAACTGGCCAATGCGAACGTTCCCGACGGAGCCGACAAGAAGGCGGTCACCAATCGCATCCTGCAGGGCCTGATCGACCGCCGCCTGCTGGCCGAGCAGGCCCGCAAGGACGGGATCGACCGGTCGCCGGACTTCATCTCGCGCCAGCAGAAGCTGAACGAGGAATTGCTGATCGGCATGCTAGCCAACCGGTCGATGGACACGAGCAAGCTTCCGACCGACGCGGAGATCGCCGCGTTCCAGGCCAAGCAGCCGCAGGCCTTCGCCAACCGCGAAGTGTGGAAACTCGACCAGCTGCAGTATGACACGCCCACCGACAAGGCGGTGCAGCAGCGGATCACCGCGACCAAGACGCTGGAAGAACTGGCCGGCGTGCTGACGGCGGCGCGGATCCCGTTCCAGCGCGGCAACAACCAGCTGGTCACCAGCGTCATCCCGTCCGAGCTCTACCCGCAGCTGGCCCGCCTCGGGCCGGGTGAGCCGTTCATCGTTCCGGCCGGCAACAAGTCGGTCGCAAGCGCCATCGCCACCCGCGAGCCCAACCCGCTGACCGGGCCGAACGCAAAGACCGAGGCGGTCAATGCGATGCGCCGGCAGAACAGCACCACCTCGCTCCAGCAGCGGCTGAAAGAGCTGCGGTCCGCTGCCAAGATCGAATATAAGGAAGGCTTCGCGCCGCCTGCCAAGAAATAGGCAGCCACGGCGGCGCCGTGGAGCGCGGGCGACTAGACCCTAGTTGTCGCGCTCGACGCCGTAACCGACGGCGTAGTAATTCTCGACGCCATATCCGTCGCTGAGCACGCCGCCCTTGAACTTGTTGAGGACGACGCCAGCCAGCTTCTGGCGGCCGAGCGCGTCGACCGAATCCTTGATCTCGCGCTCGGTCGTCAGGCCCTCTTCCGACACGAGGATATAGGCATCGAGATAGGCCATGCTCGCGACCGCGTCGTCGTTGGCGAAGACCGGCGGAAGGTCGCACACGAAGAGATTGTCCGGATTGCTCCGGCGCATGGCCTGGAACATCCCGCGTGCGCGGGCCGAGGCCAGCAACTCGGCGGAGTGGACCATCCCGCCGCGGGTCGGGATGATGGTCAGCGCTTCGCCGTCGAGCGCGTAGGTTTCGAACCGGCCGCCCCCGGCGAGATATTCGTTGAGGCCATTTTCCGGGATGATCCCGAACTGCGTGCTGAGCGAGCCGCGACGAAGATCGAGGTCGACCGCATAGGTGCGGATCTGCGGATCGCGGCTGAGGCTGGCGCTGATGTTGGCGGCAACGAACGACTTGCCGACATTGGGCGTCGCCGAGACCACGCCGACCAGCCGCATGTTGCGGCTGCGCTTCAGCTCGAGCAGGCGGCCGCGCACCAGGTTGAAGCTGCGCGAGCGCGGATCGATGCTGTTGAAGCCGTAGATGCCGCCGGACAGCGCCCGTTCCGGGCTCCAGCCGAGCACTTCGGGACTGTCGAGCGCATCGGCGACGAATTGGTCCGGCGTCGAATGGCGATCGGCGGCGTCGCCCGGGATCTGGTTGATGGAGCTATGCAAATCGCGGACTCTTTTTGCGGAAGAAATTGAAGCGGGAACGCTTCTTCTTGGCGCCGAGGAGCGGCACCACGCCAAGGACCGGGAAGCCGAGGCTTTCGATCTGCGACGGGCTGCGCAGCGGGCGCCGGAGGAATTCGACGGCGAAGGCGAGCAGGAGCCCGAGCACCAGGCCGAGAATGGCGCCGCCGGCGATCAGCAACGGCCGGTTGGGCGAGTAGGGCGTGTCGGGCAGGTTCGGCGGCTCGACCAGCGACAGCCGCTCGGCGCGCTGCTCGTTGGCGAGGCGTGCACTGTTCTGCGCCTTGAGGAGATCGTCGGCGACCTTGCGATACTGCTCGCGAAGGCCGGTCGCCTGATTCTCCAGCTGCATCGCCTGCTCGAGAATGGCCGGAGCCCGGGCCGAACCGGCGACGGCTGATTGCGCCTGCGCCATGGCCGAGGCGCGCGCCGCCTGAAGCGAGCCGATCGCCTGGTTGTTGGCGGCGATCTGGCCACGCAACAGCCCCGATTCGTCCTGCGACGGATTGGCGCGCGACATCTGCTGCACGGCGCGGAGCCGCTCGCGCGCGGCCGCGACGTCGGGGTGGTTGTCGTTGTACAGCGCTTGCGCCGCAGCCAGCACGGCCTCGGCATTGGCGACCTGCGGGTCCTTGCGCGGCACGCGATTGACCTGCGCCAGGAGCTCGCGGTTCTGGCTTTCGAGGCTGGCGATCTGGCTCGAATAGCTGCCGAGATCCATCATCGGCGGAGCATTTTGCGCCAGCGCGGCCCCGTTGCGGGCCTTGAGCGTCGTCAGCTGATTCTCGAGGGTGCTGATCTGCCCGCGCAGGCGATTGGCCTGGTCCTCGAGGAAGCGGACGCTGAGCCGCGCCTGCTCGGAAATGTCTTCGCTGTCCTGAGCCAGGAAGTCGTTGACGTAGCTTTGCAGGACTTCCTGGGCCTGGCCCGGATCGGAATAATCGAAGCTGATATCGATCGCGATCGTGTCGTTGGTACCACCCGAGGAGCCGCCGAGGTCGTTGGTCTGCGCGCCGACGGTGGTCGCGTCGCGCATCTTTTCGACGATTTCCGACAGCGGATCGCTCTGCCGATCCTCGGGATACAGGTTGTTCTGCTCGATCAGCCGGATCAGGTCGCCGCGGCTCAGCACCCGCTCGCGGATCCGGGCGATGCGCTGCTCGATGTCGCCTGCGGTCGGCGCCTCGACCACGCTGGTCGGCAGGTCCTGCGACTGGACCAGCAGGCTGGCCGTCGAGCGATATAGGGTGGGCAGCGCAAAGGCGGCGATCGCTGCCGCCAGCGTAGTGACGACGAAGGGCCAGATGACCCAATTGCGTCGTTGCCACATGATGGTGGGCAGGTGGTTGAAAAACCACCCGATCCCGCCCTGCCCGGTTTCCGTCTCATCCATCAGCGCACGCTTCCAAATCGATTGCGGATGAACAGCGACCCGCCGATGTCTGCCTTGGGATCCGGTCCTCCGATGGTGAACTTGCGAGCGGCGACGTTGACGCCCGCAGACAGACGCAGGCTGATCTTCCGGTCGAACGAGCCCGACGCCGAGTAGAAGTTCTGGCGTCCAAGTCCGAGTTCACGAGCCGAGTCGGTCGTGGTCGCGGCAATGGCGAGCTGGATCTGGTCACGCGCATTCAAGCGCCGCGAGTAATTAGCCGAGAGGCTCGAGGAAGTCGGCGCAGCCCCAATCGAAGTGCTCTGCGTCCGCCGCGCGATGGCGGCACACATCCGTTCATATTCCAGATTACGGCACAGCGACGCGTCGAACGCGAGATCGGTCGAACTGCTTTCGCCGAGCGGCCCGAGGTCGCGTTCGGTCCTGACGAAGCCGATCGCGCCGTCGAGTTCAAGGCTCTCGTCGAGCCGCAGGTTGGCGGTAACTTGCGGTCCATAGGTCAGGATCGACCGGTCGAGCGTGTAATCGGACTTGCTCGCGATCAGCCTCACACCGGCTGACAGCCGCTCGTCCAGCTGACGATTCCAGGCCAAGGTGGAATCCAATTGGGTGTAGTTGAGCAGATTGCCCGCATTGCCTTTGAAAAAGGCCCGCTGCGCGCCGATGGTGCCGGTGAGGCTGTCGCGCGGCGACAGGGTGAAGCTGAGGCCTCCGTTGCCAAAGATGCGGTACTGGCGCTGCGAAAGGGCGGCGAGGTCAGGATTGACCACGATGACGGAGCCTTCCGGGATCACCGGATCGACCGGGGCAGTATTGACGGGAGCGTCGAAAAAACGCGAGCTCAGCTGCGCTCCAAAGTCGCCGCTGAAGCCGGCACTACCAAAGGCCGTGACGGTCTCACTGATCTTGGTGCTGTTATTGCCCTGAACGGAAAACAACTGCCGGTTGCCGTAGCGACGAAAATAGGTGCTGTTCTCGACATAGGCCGAGATGTTCGATCGGCTCCGCTCGGTGCTCCAGCCATGATAGCCGTAAGCCGAAATCCGGCCGAACGCGCTGCCGACGCCATCCAGGCGCAGATCGGGATTGGTCGAATAGCCAAGGCCGGCCTGCAGATCGAGAAAGGTCTCGTTCTGGGCATGGGCCGGGGCGGCCGCGAACAGCGGCAGCAGGCTGGCGCCGGCAAGGGCGCGCAGGAAATGCTTGCCGGTGATCATGGAACCACCAATGTATCGCCGCTCAAGATCTGCGGTATGTCGTTCGAGTTCAAGCGCCCTCCGCTACCCCTTAGCGCGTCCACTATTCGCACACGGATCGTCAACAGATCGCTACCAGACTTGCGGATAATGCGAATATTGCCGAGATCGGCGAATTCCGTGGCGCCGCCCGCGATGCTCAAGGCTTCCAGCGCGTTGACGTAGCGACCCGGAGTGAAGGTGCCCGGCCCCTTGACCTTGCCGACCACCGAGAACTGGAAGCCGGTCGGATTCTTGACCGACACCGTCACCTGCGGGACCGAGCCGCGATATTGCGGCTGAAGGCCGGCCGTGATGATCCGCTCCAGTTCGGAAGGAAGCCGCCCCGCGGCGACGACCTGCCCGACCAGCGGAAAGGCGAATGTTCCGTCCGGAAGCACCCGAACGCTGCGCTGCAGCCGCTCGTCACCCCACACCAGCACATCGATTTCGTCGCCCGGGTTGATGCGGTACGCGACCCCGGTGGGAGCAGCCTGGCTTGCCTGCTGGGCGCTGGCCGTGCTGCCAAACGCGCCAAAGGCGATGGCAAGCAGCAGGGCTAGGTAGATGTTAATGCGCGCCATGTTACTCCTGCTCAAATCGGGGTACTGGGAGGTGTTCGGTGTTCTCACTCGACTCTTCTGGTCAAAATCCGCTCAAAGGTCTAGTCGAACCCCTTTATGAACCACAAGAACAGGTTGAGCTTTGTACTGCTCCCGTCCCTGATCCTGATCGCTTCGCTGAGCGCCTGCGACAATCGCCAGGAGCAGGCTCAAAGCGCTTATGCCGACTACCAGGCCGCAGTCGTAGGGGGTGATCTTCGCGAAGTCCGGCGCGCTCTCGCGAAGCTTGTGGCGGCCGATGATTCCAACGCCGATTACTGGGTCGAGCTTGGCAAGGTTTGCATGCAGCTGTCCGATTATGGAGCAGCTTATGACGCCTTCCAGCGTGCACATGAGCTGAACCGAAGCAATGTCGAGGTGCTCTCGATCATGACCCAGCTCGCCCTTCGCGGGGGCAATCTGGAAGTTGCCAGCGACAATGCCCGCCAGCTCGAGCTGGTCGCGCCGACCAATTCGGCAGTGCCGCTGACCAAGGGCTATGTCGCGCTTCGGCGGGGCGATTTCGAGGAAGCCGATCGCCAGGTCGCGGCCTTTGCGGCGCTTGCTCCCTTCGATCCCAATGGCAAAGTCCTGCAATCGCGGATCCTGATGGCCCAGGGCCGCCGGGAGGATGCGATCACGCTGCTGAGCTCGCAGATCACGCAGCAGCCTTCGGACGCGATGAGCCTCCGCGCGCTTGCCAGCATCTACGAGCTGAAGGAAGACTGGCCGCAGGCCGCCTCTGCGCTTCGCAGCTATCTTAACTGGCAGCCTACTGACCAGCAGGCGCGGGTGCGGCTGGTGGAAGCGGAACTGCGCTCGGGAGCGATCGATGCCGCTGCGGCGGTGACGCTGAAGGGCGTCGAGAAGGACGACATCGACGTCCTGCTCGCGCCGTGGATCGCGCTCGGCCTGCAGGACAAGGTCGCCGACCGCCTGTTCACCTGGGCACAGAGCGCCGACACCGGTCGCCGCATCGCGATCGCCCGCTTCCTGACCTTCACGGCGCAACCGGCGCGGGTGCTGTCCCTGATCGAGAAGGATGCGAGCCTGCCGGTGCGACCGGCGAATATCGTCGCCAATGCCATTTACGGGACAGCGCTGGTGCAGAGCGGCCGGGCTCGCGACGGGCTGTCGCGGCTGGACGCCGTGCTTCAAGTCGACGGCAAGAACCGCGAGGCCCTGCGGGCTCGCGCGCTGCTGCGGAGCCGGGCCGGACAACATGAGGCAGCGATCGAGGACGCCCAGAAACTGGTGGCAGCGGACCGCAATGCACCTTCCGCCCGGCTGCTGATGGCGCGCGTCTATGCGGCGTCGGGTGACACGGAGGGGGCCCGCCGGACCCTGTGGGAGGCCTTCCACGACATTGGCGGTGACCGCACCATTTACGATGCGCTAAAGCCACTCGTGGCAAAATCCGACGGAGCGGACGCCGCGCAGCGACTCTCGCAAGAATTTTACGATAAGCGCAACGAACAGATAACCCGGAGCTTTGCGTGATCGCGCCCTCGGACGAGGACATCCTGCTGAAGGAGGCAGCGCCCGAACGGCTGGCGCCCGAACGGCGTGCGCCCAATCTGACGGCGACCGGGACGCGGTTCACGTCGAACATTGTCGGCCCGATGCTGTTCCTGCGCGACATGCTCTGCTTCCTGCTGGCCTTGCCGGCGACGCTGTTCCTGTATGATTGGCTGTTCGCGCAGCCGCTGGTCCCCTCGGTGCACTTCTTTGCCTTCACGGCGATGCTTGGCAGCTTCATCCTGCTCCGGGTGTCGAAGGACAGCTACCTCCAGAACCTGTTCACACTCAACGAGCGCGGCGACAGCGCGGTGTTCGATGCGTTGCTGGGCGGGCTGGTCGCCACTGCCCTCGTCTTCCTGTCCGGCATGGTGGAGAATTTCTCGCGCGGCGTGA
Source organism: Sphingomonas kaistensis (assembly GCF_011927725.1). Classification (NCBI taxonomy): domain Bacteria; kingdom Pseudomonadati; phylum Pseudomonadota; class Alphaproteobacteria; order Sphingomonadales; family Sphingomonadaceae; genus Sphingomonas; species Sphingomonas kaistensis. Next base: position 309,301 of record NZ_JAATJC010000001.1, read on the forward strand.
GCGTGCTGTATGTCGCCGCCACCGTGACCTTCCTCGCGGCCTCGCGCTGGCCGTTCCATCGCATGCTTGACCGGATGGCGACCCGCGGCGTGATCGGGCAGCGCATCGCCTTCTACGGCGCCGACCCCGGCTCGATCGAGGCCATCCGCAAGGTGCTTGCGTCGAGCAATCTCAGCCATCTCCACTTCGTCGGGGTTGCCGACGACCGCCCCAAGCTACCCGATGTCCCGGAGCTCCGCTTCATCGGTGGCAGCGACGAGCTTGCGACGATGGCCCGCGCCGGGGAGGTCGACCAGGTCTTGATCAGTGTCCGCAACCTGCCGCCAGCCCGGCTCCACGAGATCATGGAGCGGCTGAATTCGGTGTGCGTCGACATTTCGCTTATCCCCGACCAGGCGATCGACCTTGCGCCCGATTACCGCGTCCGCCTGATCGGGACCCTGCCGGTCCTGACGGTGTGGCAGCGGCCGTGGCGCGATGTCAGCGGCATGCTGAAGCGGACCGAGGACGTGATCCTCGCGTTGCTGGCACTGATCGCGGTGTCGCCGATCATGCTGATCTCGGCCCTGCTGATCCGCCTGACCAGTGCCGGACCGGTGTTGTTCGTGCAGCCGCGGGTCGGGTTCAACAACGAGGTCATCCACGTCCTCAAATTCCGCTCGATGTACGCCACCCAGACCGACCTCGTCGGCCTGCAGACCACGACCAAGGCCGACCCTCGGGTGACCCCGGTCGGCAAGGTCCTGCGCCGCCTCAGCATCGACGAATTGCCGCAGCTTCTGAACGTGCTGAAGGGCGACATGTCGATGGTCGGCCCCCGCCCCCACGCCACTCACATGCGGGTCGGCGACCTGTTCTACCAGGAAGCGGTCAAGGGCTATGCCGGCCGTCACCGGGTCAAGCCGGGGATCACCGGCCTTGCCCAGGTCAAGGGTCTGCGCGGCGAGATCCGCACGCTCGAGCGGGCCAAGCGCCGGGTCGAGCTCGACCAGCAATATATCAATCAATGGTCGGTGTGGCTCGATCTGTGGATCCTGGTGCTGACCGTCAGGGCCGTGTTCCTCGATGCCGATGCCTACTGAGCGGGTGCCGTTCGTCGGCGTGGGGTTCGACCGGCTGACCATGGCCGACGTGCTGTCGCGGCTGTCCGCCGTCACCAGCGCCACGCCCTACGGCTATGTCGTGACGCCCAACGTCGACCATGTCGTGCGGCTAGACGATCCGGCGCAGGCGGCGGAATTAGAGCCGCTGTACCGCGAGGCCGATCTCAGCCTGTGCGACAGCCGGATCATCGCCCACCTTGCCCGCGCCCGGGGGCTGTCGCTTCCGGTGGTTCCCGGCAGCGACCTCACGCCAAGCCTGTTTGAAAATGTCATCAAGCCGGGCGACCGGATCGCCATTATCGGCGGTGACAAGGACATGGTGGCCGACCTCGGCCGGCGTTATCCGGGCGTCGACCTGGTCCATTACGAGCCGCCAATGGGCCTGCGCCGCAATGCCGCCGCACGGATAGAGGCGGCGCGCTTCATCGCCGAGGCGCGGGCGCGCTTCACCTTCATCGCCGTCGGCTCGCCGCAGCAGGAGATGATCGCTGGCGCGGTGCGGGCCTTCCCGCAGGCGACCGGGATGGCGCTCTGCATCGGCGCCTCGCTCGATTTCATCACCGAGCGGCAGCGCCGCGCGCCGCGCATCATGCAGCGGTTGAGCATCGAGTGGGTCCACCGCCTGGCCTCGGACCCCAAGCGGATGTGGCGCCGCTACCTGGTCGAGGGTCCGCGCATCTTCCTGCTCGCCGCCCGCCACCGCCGGGGCACCGCGGTTCGTTGATCGAGACGATTACCCCGACCGGCGCGCGGCATCTGACCCTGCCGGGTGCGTCACCCGGCCGCCTCCGCGCGCGCCGCCAGAAGAAGCTCGCGGTCATCCTGCTGGTGGCCGTGGCGCTGCTGGCCGCCGCGATTGCCGCCGGGCTGCATTTCCAGGAAAGCCTGGCGTCCGGTGCGGGAGGAGGACCCAAGGCGAGGGCCGATGCCGCCGCCGCAGCCGCGGCCGCCGCAATTCCCGAGCTTCCGCCGCCCGACCTGTTCCGGCCGCTCAGCCCGGAGGAAGCGCAAAAGCTCAACGCCGAGCGTCCGGTCGAGGCGCCCACCGTGGCCGCCGCCCTGCCCTTCAAGCTGCGGGCCGACGAGATCAGCCGGCTTCGCGCGGTCGATTGCCTGACCCAGGCCATCTATTACGAAGCCGCCTCCGAAGGGGTCGACGGCGGCCGCGCGGTGGCCCAGGTCATCCTCAACCGCGTCCGCCACGGCGGCTACCCCAACAGTGTCTGCGGGGTGGTCTACCAGGGCAGCCAGCGGGTCACCGGTTGCCAGTTCACCTTCACCTGCGACGGCTCCCTCGCACGGACTCCGGTGGCCTATCTGTGGGCCCGCTCGCGACTGATCGCCAGCGAGGCGCTGGCCGGCCGGACCTTCGCGCCGGTCGGCTATTCGACCCATTACCATGCCGATTACGTGGTACCCTACTGGGCCGCGTCGCTCGACAAGGTGGCGGTGATCGGGCGTCATATCTTCTACAATTTCAGGGGCTCGGCCGGGTCGCGCACTGCATTCCGGCAGGGCTATGCCGGAACCGAGCCATCGGTCCAGTTGCCGATGGCGGAGGTCATCAGCGACAGCCTCGACACGCTAGAGAACGTCACGGCGCCGAGCGACCTGCCGGCCGAGATCAAGGTCGAGGAGGACCGGGTCGAGGTGCTCGCCCCCGCCCCGCAGGTCAAGGCGCCGGACAGCAGCCCGCTCCAGGCCGACCTGGCGCGCGGGCAGTTGATCCTCGGCGAAGCGGCCCCGGGCACCGCCCCCAAGCCCAAGGCCAGCGCCGAAGCGACCTGCAAGAATGGACCCGTGCAATCGGTCCGCGCGGTGGAATCGGCGGTGCAGCGGGTAGGAGCGAGCAAGGACGGCTGCTGAGCCAGGCCAAACAGCCGCCGCAACTCGGATCAGGGCGGATGCAGACTGTCAGATGCGCTTGCTTTCGCTGCTATCGCCCCCTTAAGCGGACCTGCTGCCGATCATCGCGGGGCCGCAAGTTCGTAACGATCATGGAAGGCACGCTACCCGTCATGCGGACTTGTCAGATGAGGGCGCGCGCTGGTTGTCCCGGTCGAAAGGCGTCGTGATTTGCCCATCCTTGGCATGAAGGGGGCCGGCGCACGGCCCCTGCTGATGCGGGTCGGCTGGACCACGTTCGGCTACATGGGCACGCAGGTCGTTCGCTTCGGGACCAACCTCGTCCTGACGCGGCTCCTTGCGCCCGACTTATTCGGTTTGATGATCCTTCTCACGTCCTTGAGAGTGGGACTGGAACTGCTCACTGACGTCGGAATCGCGCAGAATGTTGTGGCAAATCGGAATTCAGGAAATCCGGATTTCTACAACACTGCCTGGACGCTCCAGTTAATCAGGGCGGTCATTCTGTGCCTGTTCCCGCTGGGTTTCATTCCCGTCGCGGACTTCTTCTACCCTGGCATCAATCTCGCGGAAATACTGCCGTTCCTCAGCGCCATGATCATCGTCATGGGGCTCCATTCAATTGCACTCCCTTTGGCGATCAAGGAGCTCCAGTCCTTTCGCGTTGCCGTCTACGAGCTGTCTTCCGGCATCGTAGGATCGGCCCTGACTATCCTCACGGTCTATCTTCAGCGAGATATCTACGGGCTGCTTTACGGGAACATCCTGGCGATCGGCGTCGCTACGACCTTCACATACTGGCTCGTACCCGGCCTGAAATTGCGACTCAAACTGGTCAGAGCGCACGTGAACGAGATCGTGAACCTTGGAAAATGGGTTTTTATCTCTTCCGTGGCATTCTTCCTGGCTACGAACTTCGACCGCCTGGTGCTCGCCAAATATGTGAGCCTGGCAAGCCTTGGCCTGTACGGACTGGCAAGATCGCTGGCCGACATCTTCGGTCAGTTTGGAAGCAAGCTCGGCAGCGCGATTATCTTTCCGAGCGTGGCCTCAATGGACTTGGACGGCCGCGACATCAGGCACCGGATAGTCCGTCACAGGTTGAACTTCATGGCGCTTGCCTGCTGCGTGACGGCGGCCCTTATCGCCGGCGCGGACCTGATCGTCGAATTGCTGTATGACGATCGCTACCGCGATGCGGCGTTGGTCTTGCCAGTAGCGGCAATCGCCGTTTGGTTCGGAATCATTAACACACTCAACGAGAATGTGCTGCTCGGGCTACGCAGGCCGGAATATCTGGCTGGGGGCAACTGTGCCAAGTTCGTGTCGCTCGTGGTCACTTTGCCCTATGCCGTCACCAGTTTCGGCATCGTGGGAGCAGCGTGGGCGATGGTCGCGTCGGAACTCTGCCGATATGCTATGTTGAGCTTTGGCGAAGCGCGAGCAGGGATCAGCTTTAAACGGCAGGACCTTTTGTTTACGGCTTCGCTCGCGGGCCTCGCGATTGGCCTTCACATGCTCTTAACCGAAATCGGATTAGTGGAAAGTTGGCCCGCTTGGCGTGAACTGCTTTCGCACTTCGGCGCTTGAGTGGGAGCCTGAGAAACTCAGGTTACATTGCTGCCCAACCCGACTTACGAATAATCGTATCAGCTAGTGACAAGCGGAGCATTCTTGCCGGCAACTAGAAGGGGCGCCATCACGGGTCGCGCCGCCGGTTGTTTGGACGAGGCCCGTAAACGCATGCTCATTCCCGCGATCATCCCAAGCGTGCATGCAATAAGGTATTGGGCAGAATACATGACTAGCACCCATTCGACGAAACTATGAATGGAAATGCAGACGATCGCGACTCCGGTGGCGATGAACATGTCGGCTTCGGGTCGCCGCCTCCATTTCATTGCTTTTGAAAAGGCGTGCCAGATTGCCGATCCCAGTAAAGCAATCAGGGTGATCAGGCCGAGCAGTCCAGTCTCCACCCAAACCAGCAAAAATGCATTGTGCACGTTTGCGGAGCGATTGCCCGTAGACCAATCCACACCGGCCCGAGCGGAATAACCCTCCGTGTTCGCAACGAACACATAGTGATTGGGCCCGACCCCGAACGGCCTGTTCTCGATCATCAGATATGCGGCTTTCTCGAAGGCAGGTCGCTGGGCGTCCTCCTCGAAGAGCGCCATCTGGCCCTGCACCGCAAATCGCCGGTTAAGGCTCTCAAAGGCGAAGTACGAGCCTACGGCCAGAGCCGCAACGCCGCCCATAGCGACAATCGCCTTACGGCCACTGAAGCGCAGTCCAAGGGAGAGGACCAGCACGAGCACCATACCGAAACCGGAGATGATGATAGTGCCCCGCGATGCTGTCAGGGCGACCACGACCAGGCCGGAGACGACGCCTAACAGGGCGGTCTTCGTGTATCGTCCCGCCAGCAGCATCGCGAAGGCTGGCATCACCGCCATGTGGGAAGCGAACCCGAGAAGGTTTTGGTGGCCCATTGAACCGCCCGTCTGCAGTGCGCCGCCGGCGCGCGCCCAAAGCGCGTAGAGTGCTTGCACGGTTAAGCCCAGGATAAGGCCTGTCACCAGCGCCCTTTCCCCCCTGTCCATCCTGGCCACCTGCGCCACCGCCAAGAAGACGAGCGCCACCCGGATCAGCTGCACAGGGTAGCCAAAGGCAATAGTCCCGAACCGGGCCTGCATAACCGCAACGAGCACGGCGAGGAAATAGAGCGCGAATGGAACCACCAGAACCATTCCGCGCCATCGGTTCCTCGTGCCGAAAAGGATCGCCAGAGCCAGAGCGTCGAGTGCCGTGACCTCCCAGCCTTTCACGTACCCGCTCCAGAAAGGCATGGAGTAGGTCGCCATCAGCATGTGCCAAGGCGTCAGCACAAAAGGCAGGAAGGTCAGCCCCCCCCATAGGACGACGGCCAGATTCGGATTCGTTCGGAGCCAAGCAGCGAGAGCCGGTACCATCAGTAGCAGCAGCGCCAGGGCAGCCCATTTCATTCGCTTGTTCCCGCTCCGCCAAACTAGGCCTTTAACAGGTCGTCCTTACGACCCGCTCTCCGCGTACCGAAGACACGACTGTCTGACTCGGATGAGCCCCGGGAGGCAATGCCCATTTAACACCATCCAGTCCAAACCATCGGTTCCGCCCCGTCTCACCGCTGGACGCGACCCCCCTTCGACTCACCGATAATCAGTTTCCGATCCGCTACTCGTTTTCAGTGGCGGAATTATTGAGGGGCGCGGGTGGGGACCCTAGGAAGTGTAAAGCCGACCAAGCGCTTAGCGGCCCGCGGTGGCCCTCTGCACGCCCGGCAAACTCCTCAAGAATGAACACAGATGCTGTCCCGGGCAGGACAATATTAACTCTTCTGCCCGAGACAGTCTCAATAGGTCGGTGAGGTCAGCCAAGTGGCGGATCGCTGATCCGGAAGCTTGATGGGGGCTTTAAGTGGCAGACGACTTCGCACTCGATAGCACTTGGAAGCCAGTGAAGGTTGGCGCTGGCGGATTCATCACCGGTATTGATGTCGCCCCGGACGGTACAATGGTTGCGCGCACCGATACTTACGGTGCCTACATCTGGAACGGCTCGTCCTGGACGCAGCTCGTGACCGCCTTCAGCATGCCCGACACGTCCTTCTACAAGTACGGCGTCTACGAAATCCGCATCGCTGCCAGCGACAGCGACGTCTTCTACATGGCGATGTCCGACGGCATCTTCAAAACCGTTGATCGCGGAGCGACCTGGACGAAGACCGACTTCCCGATCCACGATCTTGATCCGAATGGCAATAACCGGATGAGCGGTCAGAAGCTCGCCATCGACCCCTCAAATCCAGACATTGTCTTTGCCGGTACGCAGAAGGATGGATTGTGGGTCACTCGCGATGGCGGGTCGACTTGGCAGAAGATTGCTGCCGTGCCGCAGGGAACCAACACTTCCGACCCTGGCATGACCGGCATCAGCATCCAGGGCAATGTTGTGTACGTTGGAACCGCAGGCAGCGGCGTTTACGCGAGCAGCGACGGCGGACAGACCTGGAAGGCCATCGGCGGCCCCAGCACCATCGATACGGCAGTGATCTCGCCCGATGGCAGCTATTACGCCACGGGCCTGACCGACGGCACTATTTGGAAGTACAGCAACGGCACTTGGAAGGCACTTGGCACCGACAGCAATAACGGCATCCATAGCATCGCCATCGATCCCTTCGATCCCTCGCACCTGATCATTGGGACGCCGGGCGGAACTCTCCAGGAGAGCAGGGACGGCGGTGCGACGTGGAGTGGCTGGAGCTGGTACAGCAAGCTCGAATCAAGCTCGGACGTCCCGTGGCTCGAGAGCACCGACAAGTACATGGGTTCGGGTGGGATCGTTTTCGATCCGCTGGTACCGGGCAAGCTATGGCAAGCTGCGGGCGTGGGCGTCTGGCAGACCGACATTCCGAGCAAGATGGTGTGGACCGACACCGTGATCTGGAACTCGCACAGCTCCGGAATCGAGCAGCTCGTCGCCAACGACATCATCGCCCCCGCCGGAGGCGACCTGGTGCTTGGCTCGTGGGACCGAGCGTTCATCAACATGGATGATCCGGATACCTACGCGACCAGCTACAGCGGCGGCGACTTCTCGATGGGCTGGTCACTGGATTATGCTTCCAGCGATCCGAATTTCGTCGTCGGTATCTCCGATTGGTGGGGCAGGGAGAACAGCGGCTACTCCACCGACGGTGGCAAGACCTGGCAGAAGTTCGCTGGCCTTCCGTCGTGGGCGATGGATACGATCGGCGGCAGCATCGCTGCCAGCACTGCGACCAACTTCATCTGGGTGTCGGCGGGCAACAAGACCCCCGCCTACACGCTTGACGGTGGGAAAACCTGGACGAATATTTCGCTCCCAGGAGTGACTGGTTTTTCTGATCTGCACTCCGCCTATTATTTGGCACGGACGACCATCACCGCTGATCGAGTCCAGCCGAACACTTTCTACCTCTATGATGCCGGCAGCGGCGTCTATCGCACGACCGACGGCGGCGTGAACTGGTCGAAGGTCTACAGCGGTGAGATCTCGAATTTCTCCCAGTGGAACGCCAAGATCGAGGCGGTTCCGGGTAGCAAGGGCGAGCTTTATTTCACCTCGGGCCCGCTGGGCAGCGGCGGGATCAATGCGCCTGATGGCGTGCCGTTCATGCACTCCACCGATGGCGGCGCCACGTGGAAGGCCCTCGATAGCGTGAAGGCCATCACCTTTGGCTACGGTGCGCCGGCAACTGCCGGTGGGCCAGCGACCGTCTATGTCGCCGGCTTCGTCAACGGTGAGTACGGCATTTTCTATTCCACCGATTCAGCCAACAGCTGGACCAAGATCGGTGAGCGGCCGATGGGTAGCCTCGACGCCATCAAGACGATTTCCGGCGACATGGATCAGTTTGGGCTCGTCTACGTCGGCTTCACCGGCTCCGGTTATGCCTATCTCGACATCAACGCGTCGGGCACTGCCCCCGCTCCTGCTCCCACTCCGACCCCGTCGCCCGAAACGCCGGCGCCTGGCCAGATCGCCCTGATCGCAAGCGCAATCGACGATGTCGGAACGGTGTCGAGCGTCAACAATGGTGCGGTCACCAACGATGGCACGCCGACCCTGACGGGAACGCTGTCGGCGCTGCTCGGCTCCGGGCAGAAGCTGGCGGTGTATCGTGACGGCCAGTTGATCGGCCAGGTCTCGCCGACCTCGACCAGCTGGAACTTCACCGATCCGGGCGCCAGCGACGGCAAGCATGACTATGTCGTCAAGGTCGTCGATGCGGCCGGCCAGTCGGGTGCCGTCTCGGCAGCCTTCTCGCTGACGATCGACACGGTGGCGCCGACCCAGGCGGTCAGCGTGACCGCGGCCGGTACGTCGGGCGACTCCACCCTGCTTCGGACGGCCTCGCTGTCGTCCGGCACCAGCGGTGGTGGCACGATGGTCAGCGGAACGGTGGCCGGCACGCTGGGCGCGGACGAAACGGTGGTCGTGTTCCGCGACGGCGTACGCCTCGGCACCGCTTCGGTGTCCAACGGCAGCTGGTCGTTCAACGACGGCGTCACCTCGGGCAACTACAAGTATAGCGCGCAGGTCGAGGACGCGGCCGGCAACAAGGGCCAGATGTCGAGCGCCCTGTCGGTGACGCTGGGTGTCAACGTCATCGAGGGAACCACCCGCAACGACGTGCTGATCGGCACTAGCGGGATGGACCAGCTGGTCGGGGTCGGCAACGGCAAGAGCCTTGGCAAGGGCACCATCGACACGCTGACCGGCGGCGCCGGCAACGATGTCTTCGTGCTCGGCGACGAGCGTGGCCGCTTCTACGACGACGGCTCGTCGCGCACTTCCGGGACCAACGACTTCGCCCGGATCACCGACTTCGGAAGCGGCGACAAGCTGCAGCTGAAGGGCAGCGCGGGGGACTATCTGCAGGGCTGGATCAACAACCTGCAGGGCTTCTCGGGCACCGGCATCTATCATGACACCAACGGCAACGGCGTCCTGGACAGCCGCGACGAACTGATCGCGCTGGTCCAGAACCACGGGCCGCTCGACCTGGGAAGCTTCTTCTACATGTAAGCGAGGCCCTCGGGGCCACGAAAGTCGGCGCCTCCGCTTCATCGAAGCGGGGGCGCCGATCGCGTTTGGGCGACCGCGCGACGCCGCCTGTGTGGCGCGGCCGCCATTCCCGCCGGGCGATCGCCCCGGTGCGGATCGTAAAACCCTATTAACCATATTCGCCGAGAAGCATTGCGATTAAGGGAAGCACGCAACGGAAGCGCGTGCTGTGGCCAATCCCGTGCAGTGGGTGGGAAAGTTGATGAACGACGCGATCAGGACAGCCTTGGAAGCGTGCCGGCGGCATTTCACGACCGCGATCGTCTTCAGCGCGCTGGTCAACCTGCTCTTCATCGTGCCGATGCTGTACATGCTGCAGGTGTACGAGCGGGTGGTTCCGACCCGCGGCAACACCACCCTCTACATGCTGACCCTGTTCCTGCTGATCGGCCTCGTCACCATGGCCGCGCTCGACGTGCTGCGCTCGCGGCTGCTGGTCCGGGCCGGGGTCCGGCTCGACGCCCAGCTGGCGCGGACGATCCTTGAATCGACGCTCGGCCGGCCAACCCAGACCGGCCAGCGCGGCGCGCTTCAGGCGATGCGCGAATTCGACACCCTGCGCCAGGCGATGACCGGCCCCGCCATCCTCGCGGTGCTCGATGCGCCGTGGGTCCCGGTCTATGTCCTGGTCGCGTTCCTGATCAGCCCATGGATCGGCCTTCTGTCGGTGGTCGGCGCGGTGCTCGTGATCCTGCTCGCCATTCGTAATGAGCAGGTGACTCGCACCCGGCTGCAGGACGCCAATGCGGCCGCGGGCCTCGCTTATTCGGACTTCGAGTCCACCGTTGCGGCGGGCGACGTGGTCCGCGCGCTCGGCATGCGCGACGCGATGGTCAACAGCCACCTGTCGCAACGCGCGACCATGATGCGCCTGCAGACCGAGGCGAGCCTGGCGTCGAGCGGGGTCACCGCCACCTCCAAGTTCGTCCGCCAGTTCCTCCAGTCGCTTGCGCTGGGCGTCGGCGCGCTGCTGGCGATCGACGGGCTGATCAGCCCGGGGGCGATCTTCGCCTCGATGTTCATTGTCGGCCGGGCGCTGGCCCCGATCGACCAGATGGTCGGTAATTGGAGGCAGATCGTCCAGGCCCGCGGGGCATGGACCACGCTCAACACCCTGCTCGACCAGTCCGCGCCCGAGATCGCGCTGACCCAGCTGCCGCGGCCGCAGGGCAAGATCGAGGTCGAGGACCTGCACGTCATGTCGGAGGACGGCCAGCCGATCCTCCAGAACATCACCTTCGCGGTCCAGCCCGGCCAGGTCATCGCGATCGTCGGCCCGAGCGGCGCCGGCAAATCGACCCTGGTCCGCGCGCTGGCGGGTGCGCTCATTCCCAGTCACGGAGTGATCCGGCTGGACGGGGCCGACCAGCGCAACTGGGACCCGCAGCGGCTGGCCGAGCATGTCGGCTACATGCCGCAGGAGCCCGCGCTGTTTCGCGGCTCGATCAAGGAGAATATCGCCCGCTTCCGCAACCGGATGGGCGAGGACCCGGCGCAGATCGACACCGATGCGATCGCCTCGGCGCAGATCGCCGGCGCGCATGACCTCATCCAGCGGCTGCCCGGCGGCTACGACCAGCAGCTCGGCCTCAACGGACGCGGGCTGTCGGCCGGCCAGTCGCAGCGGGTGGCGCTTGCCCGCGCGCTGTTCCGCGGACCGTCGATCCTGATCCTCGACGAGCCCAATTCGAACCTCGATGCCGACGGCGACCAGGAACTGCTGCAATGCCTGCACCAGGCCAAGGCCCGCGGCACGACCATTCTGCTGGTCGCGCACCGGATGAGCATGATGCCGATCGTCGACGGCCTGCTGATCATCCAGGACGGCAAGGTCGCCGCCTACGGTCCCAAGGACGAGATATTGCGCCAGATTTCCGCCCAGAAATCCGTCCCCGCCCCCACGCCGCAACCCGGAGTTGCCTAAGTGTCCGCGATCGATCTCAACCTTCCCGCCACTGCGCTTCCGGCCGGCTTTCCGGGCTTCGGCTCCGGGAGCGGCGGCACCTCGGTTCCCAAGGGGGTGGACGACCCGGGCTCCGACATGCGGCTGGGTTACGCCATCGCCTTTCTGTTCTTTGTCCTGCTGATCGGCTGGGCGGCCATCACCCGGCTCGATGCCGCGGCGGTGGCGTCGGGCAAGCTGGTGATCGACGGGCAGCGGCAGACCGTTCAGCACCGCGACGGCGGCGTGGTCGGCCAGATCCTCGTCCGCGAGGGCCAGAAGGTCGCGCAGGGGCAGGTCCTGCTGAGCCTCGCCGCGGCCGACGTCCGGGCCCAGGAACGGGCGCTGTCGTCGCAGGCGATCACGCTCCTGGCGCAACGCGCCCGGCTGCAGTCCGAGCAGCTTGGCCGTCCCACGATCGTCATGCCGGCCGAATTCGCGGGCATGACCGACCCTCAGGACCGGATCGAGATCGCCCGCGCGCTGGAAGTGCAGCGGGCCCAGTTGCGCACCCGGCTGGCGGTGGTCCAGGCGCAGCGCGGCGCCTTTGCCCAGCGGCGTGCCGGCGCGGGCAACCTTGGCCGTGGCTATAGCGAGCAGGTGTCGGCGCTCGACCAGCAGATCCGTTCGCTCGACCAGGAACTGGAATCGCTCCGCACCGTCGCCGAGGAAGGCTTCGTGTCGCAAAGCCGGATCCGCGCGCTGGAGCGGGCCAAGGCCGAACTGATCGGCCAGCGCGGGCAGTATAATGCAACCGTCGCCCAGAGCCGCGATCAGGCCGGCGAGAGCCGCCTCCAGAGCCTCGAGGCGCAGAACGATTATCTTGCCCGCAGCGCGACCGAACTGCGCGACGTCGAGGCGGCGCTGAACGAGGTCGTCCCCAAGCTTGCCGCCGCGCGCGACCAGCTCGCCCGGACGGTCATCCGCAGCCCGGCGTCGGGCACGGTGGTCGGCCTGCAGGTGTTCACTCCGGGCGGCGTCATCGCCGCGGGCCAGCGGCTAATGGACGTGGTCCCCGACCGCGCCGGCTTGCATGTCGAAGGGCGGTTGACCGTCAACGACGGCGACGACGTGATGCCGGGGCAGACCGCTTTTGTCCGCTTCGATTCCCTCCACGAGCGTTCGCTTCCGCCGCTCGAGGGCATTGTCACGCGGGTGTCGGCCGACAGCTTCACCGACGAAAAGACCGGCGAAAGCTATTTCACCGCCGCGGTCGAGGTTAAACCCTCCCAGCTCGCCCTGCTCAAGGACGTGCGCGGGCCCGACTTCCAGCTTCGCGCAGGCATGCCGGTGACGATCGAGATCCCGGTCCGCCGGAGGACCGCGCTGCAATACATGCTCGAACCGCTGACCGCAGCCATGCGCAAGGCCGGCCGCGAGCATTGATCGGCCAATAACGAGGGCCTGCACCGTCGGCCGTCACTGTCCTTGCCCTCGGGCGAGCGGTGGTTCACTTTGACGGCAAGTCTCTTCCGGCCCGGTGCGAGCGTGAATTTTTGCTCGCGGCAACGGCTCGGTAAGTAGCCACAGCATAAAGCGTGAGTGGCTGTCGACGCACGCAGTTGAATGTGGAGATCCAGTTGGAGAAGCGTGTATCGGCAGGCGGGGAGCGGGTGAAGATCGCGGTTGCGGTCTGCACCTTCAAGCGCAACGACCTGCTGGCGCGGCTGCTGACCTCGCTGGAAGCAGCCGCAAGACAGGTTGCCGACCAGGCCGAAGTCGGTGTCGCGCTGGTCGACGATACGCCGGAAGGGCAGGCGAGGCCCGTTGCGGAAGCCTTCGCGGATCGGTTCGGCCTTGGCCTCGCTTACGCGATCTCCGGCAAGAAGAACATTTCACTGGCGCGCAACCTTGCGTTGGAGACCGCCATCGGAATGGCGGACTGGACGGCCATGACCGACGATGACTGCGAGGTTCCGTCCCACTGGCTGGAGGCCATGCTGGCGGCGCAGCAATCGACCGGTGCCCAAGCTGTCACAGGGCGGATGGTCCGGAGAGTTCCCGAGGGCTCGCCGAAATGGATCGTCGACGAACCCTTTCTCGAGCTTGGCGTCGACGAATGGCCGGACGGTGCCGAGCTGACCTCCGCCGCCACCTTCAATACGATGATCTCGAACGAGTGGCTGAAGCGCCACTCCGACGTCCGTTTCGATCCACATTTCGGCGTTATCGGCGGTGAGGACATGGTGTTCTTCCGGGCCGCCCATGCGGCTGGGCTGACCATCCGCTATGCGAAGCAAGGCTTCGTTTACGAGAACGAACCGGCGGACCGCGCAACACTCGCCTATCAGCTCTACGCCTACTTCTGGCATGGCAACAGCGCCGCCCTGTCCTCGATGCAGAGCGGCGTCTCGCGCGGTCGCATGACCGTGCACGCCGGGGCCTCGCTTGCGCGAGCATTCTTGCGGCCGGTCAAGAGGCTGGCTTCCGGCCAAAAGCCTCAGCTGCGATTCACCCTTGCCCAGATCCTGCATGCCACTGGCAAGGGTCTTGGGACATTCGGTCTTCGCGTGGAGCATCGTTGAATCGTGCGGATATTATTTGCTCTACCTGGCCTTCACCGATTCGGCCGAGGCGCAGAAATCGTCTTCGAGAACATCGCCCAGGAGATTGCGACGACCGGGAGGCACGAGGTGACCCTGGTGGGCTCGGGTCAGGCGCGGGACGATCGCGCCTACCAATTCATCCATGTGCCTGCCGCCTCCCGGGAACGCTTCGAGCGCTGGCCGACCATGCCCTTCCTTCGTCATCACTTCATGTACGAGGAACTGACCTTCGCGGCGGGCTTGCTGCACCTGCCCGCAATGGCCACGACCGACGTCACCGTCACCTGCAGCTTCCCCTACGTGAATTGGGCCTTGCGCCGTCCCCGCCGGGGCGGGAGACCGCCGCACGTCTTCGTGACCCAGAATGGAGATTGGGCGCCACGCGGCGAGGGACCTGAACCGTCGCTATTCTCCTGCGAGGGCCTGATCTGCACGAACCCTCTCTACTTCGAACGCAATCGCGGTCGCTGGAATTCCTGCCTCATTCCCAACGGGGTCGACCCGCTGCGCTTCTCACCGGGTCCTGCACGGCGGGCCGAACTCGGGCTGCCGGTCGACCGGAAGATCGTGCTGATGGTCAGTGCGCTTGAGCCAGGCAAGCGCGTGCTTGAAGCCATTGAATCCTTTGCCGACGTGCCCAATGCGATGCTGGTGGTTGCCGGAGACGGTCCGCTGCGGAGCGACGTCGATCAACTCGCCGACCGGCTTATCCCCGGGCGCTTCATGCGCGCAACCTTCCGTCACGAGCAGATGCCCGATCTCTACCGAAGCGCAGACGTGTTCCTGCATACCAAGATCCGGGAGTCCTTCGGCAACGTCTATGTGGAGGCGCTCAGCTGCGGGACCCCGATCGTCGCCCACGACGACGAAGTCGCGCGGTGGATCCTCGAGGACCATGCCGTACTGGTCGACACTGAATCCAAGGCCAAACTGTCTGCTGCAATTCGCCAGACCCTTGACCTTGGCCAGCGGAGCGATGCCGCCAACTGGGCGCATGAACGCTACAGCTGGAAAGTGATTGCCCGGCGCTATTCGGAATTTCTGGAATCAGTTGCGGCAACCAACGGCCGCTCCTGAGCTCTCCGGCGGCACTTGGCCCGGCCATGTAAAGCTTGACGTCTCGAAAGCGATCTTGTCAGCCCCAGCGCAAAATACATCGGAGAGTCAGTTGAATTCGCGAACACCGCAGACAGATCGCAAGTTGCGGTCCGCTATCGTTGGAAGCGGCTTCATTGCCGATTTCCACCTCCGGGGCATCATCCACGATGTGGCGGCGGAGCTCGTCGCTGTGTGCGACACGAATCTCGTACGGGCCGAGGCGTTGGCCAGTGGCCAAGGCGCGAAGGCCTATCAGTCCCTCGATCAGATGCTCGCCGAACAGCAGATCGATGTCGTCCATATCCTGACGCCGCCCGACACTCATCATGCCCTCGCCGAGAAGGTGTTGCAGGCGGGTAGTCACGTTTTCGTCGAAAAGCCGATGTGCGCGTCGACGTCCGAAACCAGCGATCTTCTTGAGACCGCGGCGGAAGCCGGCCTCAAGATCGGCGTGAACCATAACCTGACCTTCCTGTCATCGTTCGAGCGTCTGCGGCAGCATGTTCACTCGGGTGCGCTCGGACCGATCGACTATCTCAGCATCACCCATCTCAGCGAGTTGCCGGTGATGCGCATGGGGCCCTTCAACAACTGGATCGTCCGCGAACCCGGCAATGCCTTGATGGAGATCGGTTCGCACCTCGTGTCGGAACTGCTCGACCTCGCCGGCGAGCCGGACCGCATGTCGGTGATCGCAGACCGCCCGCTCGACATACCCGGGGGTGGCACGGCCTACCGGCGCTGGCGCGTCGCTGGTGACGTGGGCTCGACCGCAATCGACCTCACCATGAACTTCGGTCCCGGCTTCCCGCAGCGCACCATCATGGTCCGTGGATTGCTCGGAACAGGTCTGTGCGACCTGAACGCCAATACCTGCGTGATCGATCGTCGAACGTCGTCCGGACTGGACTTCGATCGCCGTGCCCGAACCTTGGATCAGGGGCGTCAGCTCCGGAAGCAGGCGAGCTCGAACATCGCCAATGTTCTGTTCGCCAAGGCGAAGTTGCCCCGCACGGGTACTCCGGACCAGATCTCGATCCAGAACAGCATCGCAAGCTTCTATGCCGAAGTGAGAGAAACCTCCCCTGCCGACAGGCGGCTCGAGGGGCAGACCGGGCATCGCGTCATCAAGCTTTGCGAGGAGATCATCGCCAAGGCCGGTGTTTCGACGGCAACGGCTCCGGCAGAGGCTCGCCCGACCGCGACGATCAACCCCAAGGTGCTGGTGATCGGCGGAACGGGCTTCATCGGCAAGGCCCTCGTCCGCAAGCTGCTGGAGAGCGGTCACGAAGTCCGCATCGCAGCGCGCAGCCCGAACAGTGCCATGGAGCAGCAGGGCGGCGGAAAGGTCGAAATCGTGCGGGCCGACATGAGCTCGGCCGACGACCTCTCGCGGGCTCTCGAAGGCATCGACTATGTCTTTCACCTTGCGACGACCGATTCAAAGACCTGGCCGCAGTTCCTCGAGCGGGAAGTGGAGCCGGCGCGGGTCCTCGGGGAGATCTGCCTGAAGCAGGGCGTCAAGCGTCTCGTCTACACCGGTACCATCGACAGTCTCTACGCCGGCCCTGGGGCGGGCACGATCTCTGACTCGACGCCGGTCGATCCCTCCATCGGTCGCCGCAACTATTACGCTCGCGCCAAGGCGGCCGGGGAAGAAGTCCTGCTGCAGCTGCATCGGACCAAGGGGCTGCCTGTCGTCGTCGTGCGTCCGGGCATCGTGATCGGGCAAGGCGGCAATCCCTTCCATTGGGGGGTCGGCCGATGGACCAGCGAAGGCGTCGTCGAACTCTGGGGAGACGGCGACAACAAGCTTCCGCTCGTTCTTGTCGATGATGTCGCTTCCGGCCTGGTCAAGGCCATGGAGGCGCCGGGCATCGAGGGCCGCAGCTACAACCTGGTGGACCGCCCCCTCCTGTCGGCGCGGGATTATATCTCGGAGCTCGAGCGTATCGGCGGCTTCAAAGTCGAGATCCATCCGCGCCCGGTCTGGCGCTATTATCTGGAAGACATGGCCAAGTGGCCGATCAAGGTGGCGGTGCGGCATGCCGATGCGCAACGCATTCCCAGCTATCGCGATTGGGCTTCCCGAACACAGAAGGCCAGCTTCGATGCCGCAGCATCGCGAAAGGACCTCGGCTGGCAACCTGTTGGCACGGCCGACGAACTCATCGAACGGGGCATTGCCGGATCACTGTCCGGCTGGCTGTCGGCTCGAAGCTGAGTAGAGGCGAACGGAGCGCGGAGGAGCCTTGTTCAAGTTCGTCCAAGCCCTGCGTGGAATCGCCGCCTTCTGGGTCCTTCCACGCTCATGCGAGCTAAGGCGGGCGTCTCGCAAGACTGACGGCGTCATACAAACTGCTTCGCCACTTTGTCTTCAATCCAGGCTACAATTGTGTCGCCAAAAATGTCCAGCCTGTCAGCGTCGTAATCGCATAGGCGCATTCGCGGCGTGACAAGGCCGACTACTCTCCAAGTCCTGCCGAATTCTAGGCTGTCGATCGAGGCATGAGGTGAAGACAGAGCAAGCCTCCGGGTGGACCGCCTCGACCGTTAGATAAGTGCAGGCCGGCCATAAGCCTTGAAAAGTAAGTGGCTGCGTTGGACGGCAGCTCCGGGGAGGAAGCGGGGATCGGAAGCCTTGTTTTTGAACCTGCAAAGCCTACGCTGAGCGCTTGCGGCTCGGTTGAAGCTGATCGAACGAAAAGTGCTACGCCCAGAGGAGTATAGGCAGTTGTTCGATACCGAATACGATCGGCTCCTATTCGATGGGGTGTCGCCGGACGAAGCTGAAGCTTCCGCAATGAACAGGGTCAATCGCCAACGTCGTGTCCGCTGGAGCGGTGCATGATCCCCATCGTTGTTAGTATTGCCACCGTCCCAAGCAGGATAGGCAAGCTACAGCCGACCTTAGATTCGCTGTTGGCTGGTGATCTCGTGCCGACCCGCATCTTACTGGTGCATCCCGAATTCTGTGCATGGGAGCAGTCTGGCTATGTCGTGCCCGACTTCCTTGTGAATGGCGCTTACGCCCGGGTCGAACATGTCATCGCCAGTCGCGACTGGGGCTCGAGCACCAAGATACTCGGGTCCATTCCGCGTATCCAGGAGCCGTCCTACCTTGTGATAGCCGATGACGATGTGATCTACTCGCCGTGGTTTCTGAAGAACCTAATTGCAGCCCAGCGGAAGAATCACGGTAGTTCCTTCTCTTACCATACGTACAGAGAGCACGGCGTTCCCGTCGCGACTGGTTGCGATGGCGTTAGTTTCTACACTCCCAACCTAGATGGAATTGAGGAGTTCGCCGCAAAGAACATTACCGACACCAAACTGATGTATCATGATGATTTGTGGCTTGGCTTCTTCCTTTATCAGAAGGGAGTCAGGCTCAGGCGCCTCCGCTCGCCAGAGCCGGTATACACCCAAGTTTTGCCGAACAATATTTTGAGCGCGCCGAAAGAGCCTGTGTCAGCCCGGCACGTCATTACTGAGCAGCATCTGCCCCGCCTAATCCAACAACTAGGCTGGGTTAGCCGAGCTCAGCTAAGCTTCTGGGCTCTTCACAAGAGGGTTGCGAACAAGCTGGGCTTCGCGATCTGAACCGTCGCTCTCTGCTCAAACGCCGATAGCCACTCGTTGACGAGAGATTGACCGTGCTGGCAGGCTGCACGCAGGCAAAAGCCTGAAGGTCAGCCTGTAGGACAAGAGTGCTCGAGGCGTATGCCGTGCCACGGCCCAGCAAGTCCCCATAACATGATCCATCGCGCAAAAGGGTCTGGGGGCTCGCTTGCAAGGCAAGATCGGACTAAGATGGAGAGCCCGGAGAGCATCTTGAAGTTTGCTACTGATAACGCAGTTCTGCTGCTGTCCTGTATCGCAGCCTCCGTCGCCGCAGCAGGATTCGCGCATCTTCCCTTTGCCCGCAAACTTGTGGCAACGACAACCAGCGTCATGAGCGCGCCGTTGAGCGGTGTCCGCGATGACCATTCCGCCTCCCAGCCGGGGCATGCTGTTGTCGATCACATGCTTCCCTCAACAGCCGTGGTCCCGGACCCGATTGCCTCCCCTTCGCTGACCGGCCTCCCCGCGATCAAAAGCAATTTCGACAGCAAGCTCGGCCTGCGGCCAAATGGGGGTACTGGCGACCTACCCAAATCTGGTGCTCCGGATGTCGTTGGGGCGTTCCGATTTATCTGTCGTCCTGGCCAGATCGCAATGGTTGATCCCATTGTGAATCCCGGTCCACGCGGCACAAAATCAAACCACCTGCACCAATTTTTCGGCAACACGCGGGTGTATAGCGACAGCACCTACGCCTCTCTGCGTGCCGAAGGCGGCTCGACCTGCAATGAAGTCGGAGATCCCTTCGCGCCCGGAGCACTTGCCCTCAATCGTTCCGCATACTGGCAGCCTGCCATGCTCAACGGGAAGGGTTCAGTTGTCCGGCCGGACTGGGTCAGCATCTATTACAAACGGCGCCCGGCAACAGATCCAATCGTGAGTGATCCATCCAATCCTAGGTACATGGGCCAAGCGGTTGATTTACCAAATGGGTTGCGTTTCATTTTCGGCCGCGACATGCTCGACCTCAGCAAACCCTCAACGGGTGGCTTTCGCTTTAACTGCACCCTGCCAAGTGGGCAGCAAACGGAATTTGACAGCCTTGGGAAGGCAATCGCCGCCTGTCCGCTCCGGCCCGACGCAAGTGGCCGCATGGCATCGGTCACAACAGAAGGAGAGGCGCCGGCTTGCTGGGACGGTAAGCGCTTGGACAGCCCTAATCATAGAGATCACGTTGCCTACCCGTCCTATGGCACCTGGGGCTATCTAAAGTGCCCAGCGACACACCCTTACGTGATCCCCTTCTTCACCATGAAGGCAAACTTTACCTTAGATGCCGACGCGCTGAAGTGGTCGCTCTCGTCTGATGCGATGGCGCCTGGGCAACCCGTGGGCTCCACTTACCACGCGGACTTCTTCATGGCCTGGGATCCGATCACGCACCGCATGTTCCATGACCATTGCATCAACAAGTTGCTTAGCTGCTCTGGCGGCGACTTGGGGAACGGCCAGCAGTTGCGCGGCTCCTGGGCTGTAAAGCAGGCCGAGCCGCGTCTTGTGCCGATCCCGGTTGAGTGACGTCTCGCCAATGCTCCGCTCAAACTTGACCTCGTCCACGCAGAGCGCGCCTTCGCTTTGAATCACAGCATCGTAGCCAATCGTTGCTGCGGCGGCAGCACATCGTTTGACCAGCACAACTCGATGTTCCAAGCAGGCTTCGCACTGTCATCGTGGGGCGAGAATGAAAGAGCGGGTGAATTTCTACTTCTTCGCAGGTGACTTCGTCGAAGCTATCCGCCGCTATCGCGAGGGGGAGGCACAGGTCTACGCCACTCACAATGAAGTTGCCCGCCTGCTTCTCGACCTCGCGGCCGAGAAGCTGGATATACGGGTATTCAGCTTCATCACTCCCACCCAAAAAAGCAGCTCACCAGCGGAGGGGCTGACGGTGACGGACTTGGGCGCGAGCAAGTATAGCGATCCTCACGCAGTCCAGGCATTCCACCACTATCCAGCCGACACGTCGATCCTTCACATGCCGGACCCCAAGCTCCTGCATGCAGGCGCCTCCGATCGTTCCCGCGGCTTTCCGATCCTCGCGAACAGCTACAATCGGCGGGGTATCCGAGCATCCCTGGAACGTCGCCGCATCGCCAGCGTGCTGAATAATCCCAAGTTCCGCTTCGTATCGAACCATTGTCCTCCCGCGACAGAACATCTGGCGAATCTGGGGGTGGACCGGCGAAAGCTGGTTGCGTGGAATATTCCCGTTTCGACATCACTCGCGACGGCGTCCGCGAAGTCGACGGGTGGTCAGGACGAGATCCACTTGGCTTATGCTGGATCGGTCAATGAGGAAAAGGGCGTTGGCGACCTCATTGGCGCAGTGGCGAGGCTGGTCGACAAAGGAGTGAACGTCCGGTGCAGTATCGCCGGCAATGGAACCATCGACCATTATCGGGACCTGGCGAAACAAAAGGGCATAGCCGACAGGTTGGACTTCCTTGGGCTTGTCTCGAACGATCAGGTGAGGACGCTCTTCAGCTCTGCAGACGTCATCGTGGTGCCGAGCAGAAGAGTGTATACCGAGGGCTTCCCGCTCGTCCTGATCGAAGCGATTGCCAGCCGGACCCCGATTGTCTGCAGCGATCATCCCATGTTCGTGCCCATCATGAGGGATGGTGTCACCGCATCCGTGGCTGCCAACGCCAATCCACGGAGCCTTGCAGCAGCCATCAGGAGGACTGTCTCCGATACTCTTCTCTATGCCACGCTCTCACGCAATGCCGATATAAGCTGGGCTGACCTGCAGGCGACGGCGGACTGGCGCACGATGATCTTCGACTGGGTCACGCAGGGCGACGAGGCGCCCTACCTTCTTGCCCGCACTTTAGCCGCTTTCGACGACAGGAAGTCCGGGGCGCATTGAGCCCCGTCCATTCGTCGCAGCACCGGGTTAACCGCGTTAACTGAACTTGCCCTCGGGCGGGTCGTGGTCCACTCTGGCGGCAGTTTCCTCCTTGTCTGACGCGGGCCCGAGGGCTGCTCGATGCAGAGGAAGCGGCAGGCGGCGAAGGGGGCTGGTCGTTGCGAGGGGCGAAGGCGACTTTCAAAGTGGGTGCACGGCCTTGTCGGCTGTTCGCGTGCGCCGCTGCCGTCCTGACACTCGCCGGCGCGGGAACGGCCGCCGCGGACACGCTGCGCGATGCGTTGCGGGCCACCTACGGCACCAGTCCGGCGCTCAACGCCCAGCGTGAGGTCTTGAAGGGCACCGACGCGACCGTCGCCCTCGCCGGGTCCCAGTCCCGGCCGCAGATCGCCGCCACGGTCGGCATCAACCGCGACCTCACCCGCTCGGGCGTGCTCGTCACCAGCCGCTCCAAGGGGCCGATCCTGTCGGGTGGGCTCGACGTCAACCTGCCGCTGTTCGCGGGCGGCCGAATCCGTAATTCCGTGGACGCCGCCAAGGCCCGGGTCGAAGCCGGACGGGCGGCGCTGCGCGCGGTGGAGGGCGACGTCTTCGCCGAGGCAGTCGAAGCCTATATGGACGTACTGCGCGACCGCGCGGTGCTCGATCTCAACCAGAACCAGGTCCGCGTCCTCGCTGAGAATTTGCGCGCCACCCAGCAATTGTTCGAGGCCGGCGACCTGACCCGCACCGACATCGCCCAGTCGCAGGCGCGGCTGAGCAGCGCCACCGCGCAACTGGCACTGGCGCAATCGCGGCTCGGGGTCAGCGAGGAGAGCTTCCTGCGGGTGATTGGCCGGCGGCCGGAGCAGCTCGCCTCCCCGCCCCCGCTTCCGCCTCTTCCCGCCACGGCAAGCGAGGCGGCGCGGATCGCCATTGCCCGCAATCCCCGCCTGACTGCGGTGTTGCAGCAGGCTCGGGCGGCGGGAATGGATGTACGTGTTGCTTTTGCGGACCGGCTTCCCAGCCTGTCGGGGGTGCTTGGCGGCGATTATGTCAGTTATGTCACCGACGAGCCCGGGATCGGGGTGCCGCGCGCCGGGGTCCAGACCAGCGTCGGCCTGACCACCCGCATCCCCCTTTACCAGGGCGGTGCCCCGGCGGCCCGGATCCGCCAGGCCCGCGCGGCCGAAGGGCAATTGCTCGAGCAGACGGTCGCGACCGAGCGCACCGTGGTCGCCAACGCCCGCTCGGCCTTCATGACCTACCAGGCCTCGCTGAAGGCGATCGCGTCCAACCAGGATGCGGTCAGCGCCAACGAGCTCGCCCTACGCGGGACCCGGGCCGAGCGGCGGGTCGGATCACGCACCGTGATCGAGGTGCTGAACGCCGAGCAGGAATTGCTGGGCACGCAGGTCCAGCTGATCGCGTCGCGGCGCGATGCGTATGTGGCGGGGTTCCGGCTGCTTCAGGCGATGGGCCAGGCAAGCTCCGAGGACCTCGGGCTGGAGGGCGGCTCGCTTTACGATCCGCTGGGCAATTACAACAAGGTCGCCGGGGCGTGGAGCGACTGGGGCGGCGCGGAGAAGCATGTGCCGCGCTCCACCCCGACCCAGAAACTGGCCGAAGCGGCGCCGGACCGGGTCGGCGCTGCGCCCCCCATGCTGGCTGCAAACGAGGTCCCGGCGGTATCACCCGCCGTCAAGGCCGTGCTTGCGCCACCGGTGGCGCCGGTCCGGACGGTGGCCGAGGCGAGGCCCGCCCCCGCCTCCATCCCCGCGCCCGCCCCCGGCCGCTGGGCGATCCAGCTTGGCGCCTTTGCCCGTCCGGGCGCTCCGCAGGCGCTGTTCGCGCGGCTTGCAACGCGGGTCGGGCCGAAGGAGCCGAGCTATGTCCCGGCCGGAAGCGTGACCCGGCTGCTGGTCGGGCCCTATGCAAGCCGGGCCGAGGCGGAGGCGGCCTGCCGCGGCCTGAGCGGTGCCACACCCTGCTACCCCGTTCGCCGCGACTGACGCCGAGAACCCCCATGCCAGTCGCCAGTCCAGCCTTGACCCCGCCCCCGCGCGGGACGAAGGCGCTCGACTTGCGATCGAAAACCGAAGTGAAGGACATGCGATGATCGAAGCCGAATGGTGGGAATATGACAGCGTCGAGGAGATGGCCGATGCGGTCGCCGGCGATGTCGGATTCATCATCGAAAGCGCGATCGACGCGCGCGACGCCTCGCTTCTGGCGCTGCCGGGAGGCAACACGCCGGGGCCGATCTTCAAGAAATTGGCGGCGCAGAAGCTGGCCTGGAAGAAGGTCACCATCGTCCCCACCGACGAGCGGCTGGTCGAGGTCAGTGACGAACGCAGCAATGCGCGCCTGCTGGCGCAAAGCTTCATGCGGGCGGGTGCCCGGGTGATCCCGATCGGCGGCGAGAATGCCGATGTCGCCGCGGCGGGCAATATCGCCGACGCCCGGCTGCAGGACCTGCCGTGGCCGCCCGACCTCGTCTGGCTGGGAATGGGCGCAGACGGGCATACCGCCTCGATCTTTCCCGGTGCCGACATGCAGAACGCACTGGATGCGCCCAAGGCGCGCCGGGCGGTCGGCGTAACGCCCGACCCGATGCCGGCCGACATGCCGGTCCCGCGGGTGACGCTGACCCGCGCTTCTTTGCTGTCGGCGCGGACCCTGATCATCACCATCACCGGCGCCGACAAGCGCGCCCTGCTGGAACAGGCGATCGCCGACGGACAGTCGAGCAAGCTTCCGATCGGCCGCGTGCTGGCCGAGGCCGAGCAGCCGATCGACATTCACTGGGCCCCGTAACGCCCCTCATTTCATTCTTTGGCAGCGCAACAGAAAGGGCGCCGGGATTGCTCCCGGCGCCCTTCCTTTTGCCGTGAGACTTTCGCTTAGAAGCGGAAGCCGCCGCGCAGGCCCCAGCCGCGGACATCGCCGAGGTCGACGAAGGCCGACAGCAGCGGACCACCGCCCGCGCCGCCGCCGATTCCGGCCTCGAGCCGGCCCCAGGTGCCGCGCTTCTGATCGACCAGGCCGGTCGTCAGCGCACCCGAACGCACGATCAGGTCGGACGCATCGCCGAATTCGTGGAAGATCTTGCCGTCGACGAACGGCGCGATCGCCCCGGCGAAGGAAGCCCGGGCCTGCAGTCGACCACGAGTGCTGGTGTAGCGGTCGTTGTCGAACGTCAGGTTGCCGAAGTTATAGTCGTCGATCCGGCTGCGGACGTAGCTGAGGCCCGCTCCGACGTCGAAGTTGAGGCTGCCCGGGTTGCCGAAGCGGAAGCCCACTTCGCCGTCGATACCGGTGCTCTTGCCTTCCGGAATGACGGTCAGCGCGCCGACCGAGTTGTTGGTGACGCGGACGTCATAGACGTCACGCTTCAGGAGGACGCCGGCATAGAGGCCCTGCTGGGCGCCGAACTGGCCGTAGACACCATAGTTGTAGCCCTCGGCGTCGATGTCGGTGCCGAAGTCGGTACCGCCCTCGGCATGTTCGTAACCGACAGTGGCGCCGACCAGGAAGCTCGGCGCGCCGAACTCGATCCCGCCCTGGGCACCGCGACGCTTGGTCTCGAAGCGGGCCGAGGTGGTGAGCGCCGTCCCGAAGGCGGTGGTCGACCGGTTGCGGTCACCGAAGCGCTCCTTCGAGTTGTAGAGCTGGGCCCAGATCCCGACCGGGCTCTTGCGCTCGTTGCCGAAGTCGACCCGGCGGCTCATCGCGTAGGACTGGTAGGCCTCCGCCGACTGGTACCAGATGTCGTTACCGATGCGGTTGACGAACAGCAGGTCGGCGGTTGCCTCGTCCGGGCGGCCGGTCAGGAACACGTCGGAACCGCGGGTTTCGAGCCCGAAGTTGACGAGCCCCGCGTTGGTCGGCCCGGCCAGGACATACTGCCCCGCCGCGACGGTTCCGGCATCGACGATCAGCGCGCCGGTGGTGTCGACCACGACGCCGCCGGTGAGGAAGGTCGGGAGGACGGTGGTGATGCCGGTGGTGGTGCCGCCGTAGACCAGGCGGTCGGCGGTGAGGACGCCATTGGCGCTTCCGACGTCGACCCCGAGACGGGCATTGCCGGTCGCGGTGTAGTTGGCGGTGCCGAGGTTGAGGACGTCACCCGTGGCGCCGTCGCGCAGGTCGATCAGGCCGGCGTTGTTGTTGAACGCCTCGAGACCGGTGAAGGTCGCGCCGCTGAACGCGTTCAGCGTGCCCGGAAGCGCGCCGGTGCCGGTGGTGCCATTGTTGAACGTGTCGGTGCCCGCGCC
Organism: Sphingomonas kaistensis; assembly: GCF_011927725.1. Lineage (NCBI taxonomy): Bacteria > Pseudomonadati > Pseudomonadota > Alphaproteobacteria > Sphingomonadales > Sphingomonadaceae > Sphingomonas > Sphingomonas kaistensis. The sequence continues at coordinate 335,259 of NZ_JAATJC010000001.1, forward strand.
GAAGTCGGTGGTGCCCGATGCGTTGTAGACGCCCGTGTTGTTCACCGTGTCGTTGCCGTCACCAAAGGTGATGGCGGCGTTCTGGGTGAAGATGGTGCTGGTGTTGAAGGTGTCGTTGCCGGCACCGAAGCTGAGCGCGCCCGACTGGGTGTAGCCGGCGGTGCGGTTGTTGGTGAAGGTGTCGTTGCCCGCACCGAAGGTCAGCGGACCGCTGATCGAACCGGCGGCGCCGACGGTCAGGGTCAGCGGGCCAGCGCCCGGCGCAAGCACGTAGCCGCCGGTACCGGCGGTGGTGCTGGTGAGGGTGCCGTTGACGACCAGGGTGTTGCCGGTCGCACCGCCCAGGGTGATGGCGGTCGGCGCGCTGACGGTGACGCCCGAGTTGACGGTAACGCTGGAGGTGCCGGCGGTCTGGGCCCAGATGCCCGACCCGGCGGCCGACGTGATGTTGCCGTTGGCGGTCACGGTGACCGGCGCAGCGCCGGCTGCAACAACGCGCACCGCGGCGAAGCTCGGATCGGCGGCGGTGTTGGCAGCGGTCGAGTTGACCACGCCGGTGGTGACGTTGACCGCACCTGTGCCGGTGGTGGCGACGTCGATGCCGACGCTGTTGGCGCCGCTGACGGCGATGGTGCCGGTGTTGGTGACCGTGACCGGACCCGAGCGGGTGATCGAGATTGCGTCGGAATTGGCGCCGGTGGTGGTGACGCCGGCAACGGTTGCGGTAACCGCGCCCGCGCCGCCGGTGATCTGCAGGCCGTCCGCAGCGGCGCCGCCGGTGGCGATGGTGCCGGTGGTGGCGTTGACGGTGCCGGCGGTGGCGATCACCACGCCGTCGCTGTCGGCACCGGTGCCGGTGTTGACGCTGGTGGTGGTCAGGCTGACGTTGCCGCTGGTGCTCGACAGGTTGACGCCGTCACTGCCCGCACCGGCGGTGGTCACTGCGCCGCAATTGACGGTGATGTTGCCGGTGGTGGTGGTGGCGACGATGCCGGGGGCATTGGCACCGGTGGTGGCGACGGTCGGGCAGTTGCCGATGTCGATCGCGCCGGTGGTGCTGGTGGCGTTGATGCCAGCCGCCGCGACGCTGCTGACAGCGCCGGTGCGGAGGGTGACCGGGCCGGTGGAGCCGGTGGCGATGATGCCGAAGTCGCGGCTGGTGATGCCGGCGCCGGTAAAGCTGACGCCGGTGCCGATCAGCTGGACGCCGAGCAGGCTCGAATTGATCGCGCCGGTGGTGGCGGTGACGGTTCCGCCAGTGCTCTGCAGGTCGAGCGCATAGCCATTGGCATTGGTGATCGTGCCGCTGGTGAAGTTGATGTTGCCCGACGCGAAGATGTTGGCGCCGGTCGCACCGGTGTTGATGTTGCCGACGGTGACGTTGGCGGTCGAAGCGCCGGTGCCGTAGATGCCGAAGCTCTGCGCACCCGGTGCGCTGAGGTTGCCGGCGGTGATGGTGACCGGGCCGTTGGTGGCCGCGAAGTCGATCGCGCTGACATCGGTGCCGAGGACGGTGATGTTCTGGCCCGCGGCATTCAGCGTGATGGCGCCGCCGGTGGCGGTGTTGCGGAGGCGGATGGCGTCGTTGCCGAGGCCGCCGGTGGTGTTGGTGATGACGCCGCCGTTGACCGCAGTCGCGCCGACCGTGAGGTCACCGGTGGCGGTGGTGAAGGTCAGCGGAGCGGTGCCGGTGAAGGTGCCGTTGGTCACCGTCACGGTGGACACGCCGGTGGTGCCGTTGACGCAGTCGTAGGTGTTGGTGGTGCCCGCACGCAGGGTGCAGGTGGTGTTGCTCTGCGCCGAGGCGGCGGCGGGCACGAACAGCGCGGCCATCGCGGTCGATGCTGTGCCCAGCAGCGCAAGCCTGGTGTACCGATTTGTCATGATGTTACTCCCCTGCGGGAAGGGCGAACAGCCGCACGCTCCCCTGATAATTTCAGTTCCCGGGTAACGAGGGCAGCCACTCAGGGTTTCCGCCCAGAGGAGAAAGGCGGTAACTGTGGTTTTTCCGTCACTATTCTGGGCCGGAAATTAAACCTGAGTTAAATTTTCAGGCGGCTGGCGTGCCAGTCGAGGTGCGCCGCCATATACGTCGACACGAAATGATAGCTGTGGTCGTAGCCCTGCTGCACCGCCAGTTCGAGCGGCTGGCCGGCGGCGGCGCAGGCCTGCTCGAGGAGGCCGGGCCGCAGCTCGCGTTCCAGGAACGGATCGGCGCCGCCGACATCGACCTTGAGCGCCGGCAGGCGGCCGCCGCGCTCGATCAAGGCCACCGCATCATGCTGGCGCCAGGCTTCCCGGTCTGCCCCGAGATAGTGGAAAAATGCCTTTTCGCCCCACGGCACCTGGCTCGGCGCGACGATCGGGGCAAAGGCCGACACACTGCGAAAGCGGCCGGGATGACGCAGCGCCACGGTCAGCGCGCCGTGCCCGCCCATGCTGTGACCGCTGATCGCCTGCCGCCCCCTGTCGAGCATCGGGAATTCGCCCGCGAGGAGCGTGGGAAGCTCCTCGGTGACATAGCTCCACATCCGGTAGTTGGCCGACCACGGGGCCTCGGTAGCATCGACGTAGAAACCGGCGCCGAGGCCGATGTCCCAGCCTTCGGCATCGGCCACGCCGTCCCCGCGCGGAGAGGTGTCGGGGGCAAGGAAGGCGAGTCCGCGCTCGGCGCAGGACCGGCGATACTCGCCCTTGTCGGTGACGTTGGCATGGGTGCAGGTCAGCCCCGACAGATAGGTCACCAGCGGCACCTTGCCGTGTTCCGCCTGCGGGGGGAGGAACAGCGAAAAGGTCATGGGCGTCGCCGTCGCCGCACTATCGTGGGTGACGACGAGCTGGCGGCCGCCGTGGCTGAGGACGTCGGAGCTGATCTGCATGTCGGTCGGGGCCTCAGGCGTCGGCCGGCATCCGGTGCATGGCGCAGATCTTGTTGCCGTCGGGATCGCGCAGATAGGCGAGGTAGAGGTTGACGCCCATGCCGCTGCGAACTCCGGGGTCGTCCTCGATCGGGGTCCCGCCGGCAGCGATCCCGGCTTCGTGCCAGGCATGGGCCTGCTCCGGCCCGGTCACCGAAAAGCCCAAAGTGCATCCGTTGCCGTGCGTCGCCGCCTCGCCGTCGATCGGCTTGGTGATGATGAAGATGCCGCCGTCCTTGAGGTACATGACGCGGCCCTTGGGATCGACGCGGCCCTCCCGCCCGCCAATGGCGGTGAACACAGCGTCGTAGAATTTCTTGGATCGCTCGAGGTCATTCGACCCGATCATGACGTGCGAAAACATCGGTGTTTCTCCTCCGGATTGCTGCTCAGTACACCACGACCGCGCGGATGCTCTCGCCGCGGTGCATCAGGTCGAAGCCTTTGTTGATCTCCTCGAGGCTGAGCACGTGGGTGATCATCGGGTCGATCGCGATCTTGCCGTCCATGTACCAGTCGACGATCTTGGGCACGTCGGTTCGCCCCTTGGCGCCGCCGAACGCGGTGCCGCGCCAGTTGCGGCCGGTGACCAGCTGGAATGGGCGGGTGGCGATTTCCTTGCCGGCTTCGGCGACGCCGATGACGATGCTCGTCCCCCAGCCGCGGTGGCAGGCTTCGAGCGCGGTGCGCATGACTTCGGTGTTGCCGGTACAGTCGAACGTATAGTCCGCCCCGCCGTCGGTCATCTCGACGATCCTGGCCACGGTCTCGTCGCGGCTCATGCCGCGCGTGTTGAGGAAGTCGGTCATGCCGAACTGCCGGCCCCACGCCTCACGGTCGGGATTGAGGTCGACGCCGATGATCTTGTTCGCACCGGCCAGCCGGGCACCCTGGACGACATTGAGGCCGATCCCGCCGAGCCCGAACACCACCACATTGTCGCCGACCTGGACCTTGGCGGTGTTGACCACCGCTCCGACCCCCGTCGTCACCCCGCAGCCGATGTAGCAACTGGTCTGGAACGGCGCGTCCTCGCGGATCCTGGCGACCGCGATCTCGGGCAGGACGGTGAAGTTCGAAAACGTCGAGCAGCCCATGTAATGGAAGATAGGCTCGCCCTTGTGGCTGAAGCGGGTGGTCCCGTCGGGCATCAGCCCCTTGCCCTGCGTGGCGCGGATCGCGGTGCACAGGTTGGTCTTGCCGCTGAGGCACGACTTACACTGGCGGCATTCGGGGGTGTAGAGCGGAATGACGTGGTCGCCCGGCTTCACCGAGGTGACCCCTGCCCCGACCTCGCGGACGATCCCGGCGCCTTCGTGGCCGAGGACCGAGGGGAAGATGCCCTCGCTGTCGAGCCCGTCGAGCGTGTAGGCATCGGTGTGGCAGATGCCGGTCGCCATGATTTCCACCAGCACTTCGCCGGCCTTGGGCCCTTCGAGGTCGAGCTCGACAATCTCGAGCGGCTGCCTGGGGGCAAAGGCGACGGCGGCGCGGGTCTTCATCAACTGGGTCTCGCAACTGGTTCGGTTCGCCAGAGCCGTGGCACAGCGGCACGCGCTTGGCAAAGACGTGCCGATTAGCGACAGGGCGTTGCGAAACGGCGACAATAAGTCCTTGCACGAGACCGATCCGACCCTAAGCTGCCGCGCTTCAACGATTTTCTGGATCGGCGCCGCGGGGGTGCCGCCCGGGGGAGAGCCGAACTGATCACCTTCCGACGCGCAACGGCGCGCCTTGGCTTGCTGCTTCTCGTGGGATTCCCCGCGACCGTTTCCGCGCAGTCGATTCCGTCGGTGGTCGAAGAAGTGAAAACCGTCACCCTCGACGAGAATCGCGCGGCCTTCATCATCCGCTTCTCCCCGGCCGAGCCGCAGACCGCGGCGCTCAACAACAATCCGACCCGCCCCGAACTGCTGCTCCGCTCAACCCTGCGCGCGCCGCGGATCCCGCCCCAGGCGAGCTATCGCGGGCTGGTCCGCTCGTCGACGTTCGAAACCAGCGACAGCGGGCTGCTGTGGCGGTTCGACACCGTTGGTCCGGCGCAGGTCAGCGTCCAGCCGGCCGGCGACCGCACGCTGCAGGTGATCGTCCAGCGCCTGTCCGGCGACGAGGCGATCGGCGCCCGCCCGATCGGATCGGGGACCGAGCCGGTGTCCCCGGCAAGTTCGCTTCCGGCCTATGTCGAGCCGGGGCTCGACGGCGACAGCTACGAGCTGGTGGCGCTGAAATATGCCGACGTCAGCGAAGTCATCGGCCTGCTGGTCGAAGGCGAGACGATCCAGCCGAACAACGTCTTCATCCGCCGCGAACCGGGCTTCGGGTCGATTGCCACCGCAAGCAGCCAGAACCAGTATAATAACAACCAGAACCAGGCGCAGCAGCAGAACCAATTGCCGCTGGGGCAAAGTTTCCCGGGCAAGGGCCTGGCGGTCGACCGCCGGTTGAACGCCATCTGGATCACCGGCACGCCCGAGCGAATCGCACGGGTCAAGGCCCAGATCGCCGCGATCGACGTGCCTGTGGACAGCGTGATCCTGGAAACCCAGTTCGTCGAACTGACCGAGCAGGGGGTCAAGAACCTCGGCCTCGACCTCGCCAACCGCGACGGCCAGATTGCGGTGGGCCAGATCACGCTCGGCGCCAACACCTCTTTCGGCAACGACCCGACCACGCCGTTCAAGTCGGGCGTCCTGCAGGCAGCCATCTATGCCCAGGTCCAGCGCGGCGAAGGCCGAATCGTGTCGCGCCCGCGGATCGCCGCGCAATCGGGCTCGACCGCCAAGATCATCACCGGCGACGCGCTTCCGATCCTGACCTCGATCACCCTGTCCGGGGTCAACGGGGTCAGCCAGCAGGTCCAGTACGTCAACGTCGGCGTGACCCTGCAGATCGCGCCGCGGGTGTCGACCGACGGCTTTGTCACCAGCCAGATCTACGGCGTGGTGTCGTCGGTCACCGGCTACAGCCAGGGCTATCCCACCATCAGCCAGCGCGAGGCCGAGACCAGCGCCAGCGTGCGCGACGGCGAGACCTTCGTCATCGGCGGGCTGACCCAGGAGAATAATCTCCGCACCAAGGGCCGGCTTCCGATCCTGGGCGACATCCCCATCCTCGGCACCGTGTTCCGCAACGAGCGCAGCACGCGGGCCAAGACCGAGCTTTATATCGTCATCACTCCACGGATCGTGCGCCATCGGCGCAACGAGGTGCCGGTCCAGCCGGCCCCTTCCCCAGCCGTTCCGGGCCTGACGGGAGGATCGCCCGGCTAGTCGTCCAGCACCGCTTCCGGACTGATTCCTCCGCTGCCGGATCGCCGGCACGAATACCCTCGCTTACATCCAAAAATGTGTATTAACATATTGATTTAGCGCAATTTTTCTTCTGGACAAGCGCCGAATCGTGGTTAGCTTTCCCCTATCCGCCGGGGCCAAATTGGGGGTCTGCGGTCAAGAAGAAGGGGATTTTATGCGGACCATCCTGATGACGTCGGCTGCGGCCATGGCGGTTGCCCTGGTAGCGACACCGGCTGCCGCGCAGCAGCGCGGTGAGAAGATCCAGAACAGCTACATCTGCGTATTCAAGGCGCGCGAAGTCAGTCGCGGGCAGGCCCAGGCCGAAGCCAATCGTTCGGCACAGAGCGTCGGCGCCCGCGTGACCCACGTCTACTCGGTCGCGATCCGCGGCTTTGCTGCCGAACTCCCGGCCCAGGCCGTCGAGAACATGCAGAAGAACAACCCCAACATCGAATATTGCGAGCAGGACCAGGTCGTGACCGCCGGGCCGATCACCGCGCAGGGCAAGCCCGAAGTCGGCACGATGGCCGAGGAAACCCCGTGGGGCATCGCCCGCGTCGGTGGCGGCGCCGCCTACACCGGCAACAACACGGCCTGGGTGATCGACACCGGCATTTCGCCGCATGCCGACCTCAACTTCGACACCAGCCGTTCGAAGAGCTTCCTGCGTGACACCTCGCCGATCGACCAGAACGGCCACGGCACTCACGTCGCCGGGACCATCGCCGCGCGTGCCAACGGTTCGGGCGTGGTCGGCGTCGCCGCCGGCGCTCCGGTGGTTGCGGTTCGCGTGCTCGATCGCCGCGGCTCGGGCAGCAACTCGGGCGTGATCGCCGGCGTCGACTATGTCGCGCAGAACGGCCGTGCCGGCGACGTCGCCAACATGAGCCTCGGCGGCGGTGTCTCGACCGCACTCGACCAGGCGGTGATCAATGCCTCGGCGGGCGGCGTCCGCTTCGCGCTTGCAGCCGGCAACGAGAGCACCAATGCCAACAACAGCTCGCCGGGCCGTGCCAACGGTTCGAACATCTTCACCGTTTCGGCCTTCGCCGTCGGCGACAAGTGGGCGAGCTTCTCCAACTACGGCAACCCGCCGATCGACTATGCCGAGCCCGGCGTCGCCATCAAGTCGACCTGGCTGAACGGTGGCTACAACACCATCAGCGGCACCAGCATGGCGACCCCGCACCTCGCGGGCCTGCTGCTGGCGGGCGCGGTCCGCAGCGGCGGCACCGTGACGGGCGATCCGGCCTCGCCGGCCGACGTGATCGGCGTCAAGTAAGCCTCACTACCAGGCTGAGGGAGGGCGGCTCGGGCGACCGGGCCGCCCTTTCCTTTGCGCTCGCCGGGGCTAGGGTGCGCGGCATGACCTTTGCGACCTCCAAGCATGCCCTCATCACCGGCGGCGGGACCGGCATCGGCGCCGACGCCGCCCGCGCCCTCGCCGCCGCCGGCGCCAACGTCTCGCTCCTCGGCCGCCGCCGCGAACCGCTCGAGGCAGTTGCAGCCGAGACCGGCGGCCGGGCGATCGTGTGCGATGTGACCGACGCAGAGGCACAGGCGCGCGCCTTCGCCGAAGCGCGCGAGGCGTTTGGCCCGCTCGACTATGTCATCCTCAACGCCGGGATCGGCGACAGCCGCCCGTTCCAGCGCACGCGGCGCGAGATGTGGAACGCGATCATCGCCACCAACCTCACCGCCTTGTTCGACGGGGCGCAACTCGCGCTTCCCGACCTCCAGGCGCCCGGCAAGCGGCTGGTGATCGTCGCCTCGGTCGCCGGGCTGAAAGGCGGCGCGATGGCCGCGCCCTATGTCGCGTCCAAGCATGGCGCGGTCGGCCTGACCCGCAGCCTGGCCCTCGAATTCGCCCGCACCGGGCTGACGGTGAACGCGATCTGCCCGAGCTTCGTCGACACCCCGATGGTCGACGACAGCGCCGCCCGAATCGCCGGCGCGACCGGCAAGAGCGTGGAGGAAGCACGGGCCCTGCTCGCCCGCGCCAACGGCAACGGACGGCTGATCACCGTCGAGGAAGTGACCCACGCGATCATGCAGTTGCTGATGCCCGCCGCGAGCGGCGTCAACGGCGCGTGCGTGACGATCGACGGCGGGACCAGCGCCTGAGGCTGCTCAGCCGGGCTTGGTCGCGGTAACCCGGAGGAAGGTCGCGGGAATCTCGGTCCGCTGCGGATCGCCGCTCCCGTTCTGCCGCTCGAACAGGTCGACCAATTCGCGTTCGAGCTCCCCGTCGCGGCCGCTGTCACGGGCCGCTGCGAAGGCGTTCATGGTCGGGCCGTAATAGTCGCGGAAGTGGGCGACGAAATCGGCCGGCGGGCCACCGTGCCGGAACACGAAGCTGTCGCGCTCGCAGCTGACGTCGTCGATCCCCGCTGCGGCGAAACGGGCGCGGACATGCTCCTCCTGCCCCCACAGCATCGGACTGACGAAGCCTTCGGGCGGCGGCGGCGAATAAGCCGCGCTGGTCTTGAGGATCTGCGCCACCAGGGTCGGGTCGCCGGGAATCCAGTTGCCCATGGTGATCGTGCCGCCGGGGCGGGTCACCCGCGCCATCTCCCTCGCGACGTCGTCCGGCCGCGGCGCGAACATCGCGCCGAACACGGTGACGACGCGGTCGAAGCTGGAGTCGGCGATCCCGGCAAGGTCGCTCGCATCGCCTTCCTCGAACCGGCAGTTGGCAAGGCCCGCCGCCTGCGCCCGCCGATTGCCGGCGGCGACGAGGTTGGCGGCGATATCGACGCCGAGGACGTCGGCCCCGCGCTCGGCGGCGGGAAGGGCCGTGGTGCCGTCCCCGCAGCCAAGGTCGAGGACGCGCTCGCCCGGGCTGACCCCGATCCGTTCGACCAGTTCGGCCCCGCTCTGCCGCATCGCGTCGGCGATGCGGGTGAAGTCACCCTTTTCCCACAAGGCCTTGTTGGCGTTCATGACGTGCTCCGCATGCTTGCTGGACCGCCAAGGGGGGCGGTCGCCCGACGCAGGAGTAAGCAGCCACTGCCGAATCGCTCGAGGCCGCCGGACGCAACGCTAGCACAAGTCGGTGTTACTCGAACTCGACGATGACCTCGTCCACCGCGACGCTGGACCCGGCACTGACCGGGGTCGCCTTGACCGTCGCGCTCTTCTCGGCGCGGAGGATGTTCTCCATCTTCATCGCCTCCATCACCGCGATCGGCTGCCCGGCCTCGACCTTGTCGCCGACCGCGACGTCCAGCCGCGTGACCAGCCCCGGCATCGGCGCAAGCAGGAAGCGCGAGAGATCGGGCGGGACCTTCTCGATCATGTGGCGGGCGAGCTCGGCGACCGTGGGGGTCATCACCGTCACCCGGTGGCTGGCGCCGCGCGTGGTCATGCGCCAGCTGCGACCCTGCTTCTCCACCAGAACGGTGCGGCTGCGATGACCGACGCTGGCGCGGATCAGCCGCTGGCCGGGGGCATAATCCGCCTCGAAGGCAAGCGGCTGGCCGCCGTCGACCGTCACCTTGTCGAGGGTGAATCGGACATGATGCTCGGCCCCGCCGTCGAGCCGCACGACATGTTCGCGGGCGGCGGTAACGGGCGTTCCCAGCTGCTGGTCGATGCGCAGAGCGCGGCTCTCGTGCACCGTCGCGATAAAGGCGGCGAGCGCGCTCAAGTCAGCGGTCAGCGTGTCGTCGAGCGGCGCGCCGGCGAAGCCGTCGGGATATTCCTCGGCGATGAAGCCGGTGGTGATCTCGCCCGACCGGAACCGCGGGTGCTGCATCAGCGCCGACAGGAAGTCGACGTTATGGCTGATCCCGCCGATGTCGAACCCGTCCAGCGCCTCGACCTGCGCCTCGATCGCCGCCTCGCGGGTCGGGGCCCAGGTGATCAGCTTGGCGATCATCGGATCGTAGAACATCGAGATCTCGCCGCCCTGGCGGACGCCGTCGTCGACCCGCGTGCGGGTGTCGCCCTCGGTTCCGACCTTTGCCGGCCGGTAGCGGACCAGCCGCCCCGTGCTCGGCAGGAAGCCGCGATAAGGGTCTTCGGCGTAGACACGGGTCTCGACGCTCCAGCCGTTCAGCTGGACGTCGTCCTGGGTGAAGCCGAGCGGCTCACCCGCAGCGACGCGAATCATCTGTTCGACGAGGTCGAGGCCGGTGATCTCCTCGGTCACCGGATGCTCGACCTGCAGCCGGGTGTTCATCTCGAGGAAGTAGAAGCTCTCGCCCGTTGTATCGGCGCCCGACACGATCAGCTCGACCGTCCCCGCGCTGTGATAGCCGACCGCCTGGGCCAGCGCGACGCATTGCTCGCCCATCGCCTTGCGCATCTTCGGCGTCACGAACGGCGAGGGCGCTTCCTCGACCACCTTCTGGTGACGGCGCTGGATGCTGCACTCGCGCTCGTTCAGGTAGACGATGTTGCCATGCTTGTCGCCGAGCAGCTGGATCTCGATGTGGCGCGGGCTTTCGATGAATTTCTCGATGAACACGCGGTCGTCACCGAAGCTGGCTAGGCCCTCGCGCTTGGTCGCCTCGAAGCCGTCACGGACGTCGGCCTCGCTCCAGGCCAGGCGCATGCCCTTGCCGCCGCCGCCGGCCGAAGCCTTCATCATCACCGGATAGCCGATCTCGCCCGCGATCCGCACCGCGTCGTCGGTGGTCGCGATGTCGCCGAGAAAGCCGGGGACGACGTTGACGCCGGCAGCCTGGGCCAGCTTCTTCGATTCGATCTTGTCGCCCATCGCAGCGATGGCGTTGGCCGGCGGGCCGATAAAGGCGATATTCTCCGCCGCAAGCGCCTCGACGAAGCTCGCGCGCTCGGACAGGAAGCCATAGCCCGGGTGGACGGCTTCGGCCCCCGTCGCCTTGCACGCGGCAATGATCAGGTCTGCCTTGAGATAACTTTCACCGGCTGGCGGCGGCCCTAGGCGCACGGCCTCGTCGGCCAGTTCGACGTGCGGGGCGCGGGCGTCGGCGTCGGAATAGACCGCGACGGTCTTGATGCCCATCTTCCGCGCGGTGCGGATCACGCGACAGGCGATTTCGCCGCGATTGGCGATCAGGATCTTGGAGAACATGGGGCCAGTGCCTAGCGCCCCTGCCGCGCCAAGCAAAGCTATGCGCCGGCAAGGCCCCCGATGAACACCGCCATGAAGGCGCCGACGCCCATGCCCAGGAAACCCGGCGCGGCGCGTTGCAGCAGCCGCGCGCTGCGGGGCACTGGCTTGCCCTCGGCTGCGGCACGGACCAGCTGGTCGGCGCCCGAGAAGGAGCAGGCCCCGGCGACGCCCATCGCGATCACGATGATCCCGAGCGGGATCGGATCGACCTTCGCCCCGCCCGCCTGCGACAGCGACAAGGCACCGCCGATCGCCAGCAGCGACAGGGACGTCAGATGCTTGAACCAGTCGTATAGCAGGCGGTCGGCCTCACTGACGGGCGGCGTTTCATCTTCGTCCATATGTTCCCCCCCACCCCTCGTTCCCGCGGCGTCACCGTCGCGGCGAGCACCCGGTTTCGAACCCATATTCGGGTGGTGCCGGTTGTGCGGGCGGCAGGAGGAATTGCAAGGCCTGCGCTTCGACCTGCTGATAGATGGTGGCGTGGGTCTGGTCCGGCCGGGCGGCGAGACACAGGTCGGACCCAGCCGAGCGAGCGGCGGCGGCCACGCGGTTGGCGGCGGCGGGTGTTTCGAGCTGCTCCCTGGCGAGCGCGACGTAGAGCCGCTTGCCGCGCTGGGCGGCGCCGATGGTGGCGGTGCGCTTGCTCAGCGCTTCCTTGTCCCACCACAGGCTGGGGTCGATCGCGGCATAGCCATCGAACAGCGCGGGCTCGGTCATCCAGGTTTCGACGATGAAGAGCCCGGCGAGGGACTCGCCGATCACGACGGTCTTGCCGCTGGTGCGATACTCGCGCTCGACCAGCGGCTTCACCTCGTCGCGGAGAAAGGCGCGGAAGGCGGCGGAGGCGCCGGCGGTCGGGTATTTCCTGAGCAGTTCGGGATCGCTCGTCTTGCCGACCAGCTCGCGGCGGCGGTCCCTGGTCTCGACCCCAACGAGTATCGCCTCGTCCATCCGGCCCCAGATCGAGCCGAGCTGGACCACCCCCGCGACGTGCAGCAGGTCCTTTTCGACCCCGCCGTCAAGGAGGTAGATGACCGGGTAACGCTTGGCCGTCGCTTTGGCATAGCCTGGCGGAAGCACGACGTTGATGGTGCGCGCTTCGCCAAGCGCCCTGGAGTCGAGGCCGTGGCTGGTGCCGATGGTGATCGGCGTGGCGCGAACCTGCCCCTCCACCGCCGCCGGCATGCCGAGCAGCAAGGCGGCGGCCAGCAGCGCCTTCATTCGGCGGCCTGGTCGATCGGCGGCTTGTTGTGGCCGAGCAGGCGGAGGACTTCGTCGGCGGCGTCGGCGAGGTTGGTGCCGGGACCGAAGATCGCCTGCACCCCCGCGGCGCGAAGCTCGGCATAATCCTGCGCGGGGATGACGCCGCCGGCGATGACCTTGATGTCGGGACGGCCCATGTCCTTCAACTGGCCGATCAGCTCGGGGATCAGGGTCTTGTGCCCCGCCGCGAGACTGCTTGCGCCCACCACGTCGACGTCGGCAATGACCGCCAGTTCGGCGGCTTCGCGCGGGGTCTGGAACAGCGGACCGGCGACGATCTCGAAGCCGAGGTCGCCGAACGCCGAGCTGACCAGGTTGGCGCCTCGGTCGTGGCCGTCCTGGCCCATCTTGGCGACCAGCATCCGCGGCTTGCGGCCGAGGCGCTGGCTGACGGCGACCGTGCCCTGCTTGGCCTCTTCCCAGTGGACGTCGGCGCGCTGGCCGTAGATGCCGGACACGGGCTCGGGCTTGGTGGCATAGCGGCCGAATACCTTTTCGAGGGCATCGGAAATCTCGCCCAGCGTGGCGCGGGCGCGGGCGGCCTCGACGCTGAGCGCGAGGAGGTTGGAATCGCTCCGGGCACCTTGCTCGAGCGCTTCCAGCGCGGCGCGAACCGCGCCCTCGTCGCGCGTGGCGCGGATCCGCTGGAGCCGTTCGATCTGCCCGGCGCGGACCTTGGCATTGTCGACTTCGAGGATGTCGAGATCGGCTTCTTCCGGCAGGCGGTAGCGATTGACGCCGACGATCACCGCCTCGCCGGTGTCGACCTTGGCCTGGCGGGTCGCGGCGGCTTCCTCGATCCGGCGCTTGGGCAGTCCCTCGGCGACCGCCTTGGTCATCCCGCCATGCGCCTCGACCTCCCGGATCAGCGCCCAGGCCTTGTCCTCCAGCTCGCGGGTCAGCGCCTCCACATACCAGCTTCCGCCCAACGGGTCGGCGACCGCGGTGACGCCGCTCTCCTCGGCAAGGATCAACTGGGTGTTGCGGGCGATCCGGGCCGAGAAGTCGGTCGGAAGCGCGATCGCCTCGTCGAAGCTGTTGGTGTGGAGCGACTGGGTGCCGCCAAGCACCGCCGCAAGCGCCTCGATCGTGGTGCGGACTATGTTGTTGTAGGGGTCCTGCTCGGTCAGCGACACGCCGCTGGTCTGGCAGTGGGTGCGCAGCAGCTTGGACTTCTCGGTCCGGGCGCCGAGGTCTGTCATGATCCGGCCCCAAAGGGTGCGCGCGGCGCGCATCTTGGCGACCTCCATGAAGAGGTTCATCCCGATGCCCCAGAAGAAGCTCAGCCGCGGCGCGAAGGCGTCGATGTCGAGGCCCGATTTCACCGCGGCGCGGACATATTCCATGCCGTCGGCGAGCGTGTAGGCCATCTCCTGCACCGCCGTCGCGCCGGCCTCGTGCATATGATAGCCCGAGATCGAGATGCTGTTGAACTTGGGCATCTCGCGCGAGGTGAAAGCGATGATGTCGCTGACGATCCGCATCGAGGGCTGCGGCGGGTAGATGTAGGTGTTGCGGACCGCAAACTCTTTCAGGATGTCGTTCTGGATGGTGCCCGACAGCAGGTTGCGGTCGACCCCCTGCTCCTCGCCCGCGACGATGTAGAAGGCGAGCACCGGAAGCACCGCGCCGTTCATGGTCATGCTGACGCTCATCTCGCCGAGCGGGATGCCGTCGAACAGCAGCTTCATGTCCTCGACGCTGTCGATCGCGACGCCCGCCTTGCCGACGTCGCCGGTGACGCGCGGATGGTCGCTGTCGTAGCCGCGGTGGGTGGCGAGGTCGAAGGCAACGCTCAGCCCCTTCTGTCCTGCCGCCAGGTTGCGGCGGTAGAAGGCGTTGCTCTCCTCGGCGGTCGAGAAACCGGCGTACTGGCGGATGGTCCACGGCCGGCCGGCGTACATCGTCGCATAGGGACCGCGGGTGTAGGGCGCGACGCCGGGATAGCCGGGGTCGATGCCCGCCGCATCCTCGGGGCCGTAGACGGTCTTGAGGGTAATCCCCTCGGGCGTGGTGCGGCTGAGGTCTTGCCCCCGCGCTTCCTTGGCGGCGAGGGTCTTCCAGGCGTCATGTTTGTCGGTGGACATGGGCCCGGCCCTAAACCCAAGCGGGCGGCTCGAAAACCCTTGGCTTAGCGGCCGCTCCGATAGCCGAGGCCGAGCAGGAGGTCGGCGGCGACGAAGACCAGCAGCCCGCACATCGCGGCGTTGATCAGCACCAGTCCCCAGAAGCGCGCTTCGCCGGCATCGGAGCGGTTGAGGCGGGTACGGTAGAGCGGCACTTCGCCGGTGCGCAACGCGCCGCCGATCCGCGCCAAGAGGAACAGCGCAAGCACGGCGCACAGCGCGCCGATCAGCAATTCCTCGCCGCGCCCGCCCATCAATGCGCCTGCTTCGGGCTTTCCATGATCTCGGTCAGGGTGCCGCCGGTGTCCTTGGGATGCAGGAAGAAGATCGGCGTGCCGTGCGCGCCGATCCGCGTGGGCCCGAGGATGCGCGTGCCGAGCCCCTCGAAATGCGCCCGCGCCGCGTCGATGTCGTCGACTTCGAAGCAGACATGATGCTGCCCGCCCTGCGGGTTCTTCTCGATGAACTTCGCCACCGGACTGTCGGCCCCAAGCGGCTCGATCAGCTCGATCTGGCTGTTGGGCGCATCGACGAAGCACACCCGCACGCCCTGCGCCGGCAGGTCGAACGGCGGCGACGACGGCTCGGCGCCGAACAGGGTGCGATAGGTTTCGAGGCTGCGCTCGATCGACGGGGTGGCGACCCCGACATGGTTCAGGCGTCCGAGTTTCATAGCGGGATGTTGTCGTGCTTCTTCCACGGGTTCTCGAGGCTCTTGTCCTTAAGCTTGCGCAGGCCCAGCGCGACCTTGCGGCGGGTCTCCTGCGGCTGGATGACGTCGTCGATGAAGCCCATGCTCGCCGCCACGAAGGGGTTGGCGAAGCGGTCTTCATATTCCTTGGTGCGGGCGGCGATCAGGTCGGCGTCGCCGCGGTCCTGGCGGAAGATGATCTCCACCGCGCCCTTGGCGCCCATCACCGCGATTTCGGCGGTCGGCCAGGCGTAGTTCAAGTCGCCGCGCAAATGCTTGGAGGCCATGACGTCATAGGCCCCGCCATAGGCCTTGCGGGTGATGACCGTGATCTTGGGAACGGTCGCCTCGGCATAAGCGAACAGCAGTTTCGCGCCATGCTTGATGATGCCGTTATGCTCCTGCCCGACGCCGGGGAGGAAGCCCGGCACGTCGACAAAGGTCAGCAGCGGGATGTCGAACGCGTCGCAGAAGCGGACAAAGCGCGCGGCCTTCTTGGAAGAGTTGATGTCGAGCACGCCGGCCAGAACCATCGGCTGGTTGGCGACCACGCCGACGGTGCGGCCTTCGATGCGGCAGAAGCCGATGATGATGTTGGCGGCGTGCGCGGGCTGAAGTTCGAAGAAGTCGCCTTCGTCAGCGACCTTCCGGATCAGCTCGTGCATGTCGTAGGGCTGGTTGGCGCTGGGCGGGATCAGCGTGTCGAGGCTCGGCTCGGCGCGGTCCCACGGATCCTCGCTCGGCCGCTCGGGCACTGACACCCGGTTGGACAGCGGCAGGAAGTCGAAGAATTCCCGCGCCGCCAGCAGCGCGTCGATGTCGTTCTCGAGCGCGAGGTCGGCGACCGACGACTTGGTGGTGTGGGTGACCGCGCCGCCAAGTTCTTCCTGCGTCACCACTTCGTTGGTGACGGTCTTCACCACCTCCGGGCCGGTGACGAACATGTACGAGCTGTCCTTCACCATGAAGATGAAGTCGGTCATCGCCGGCGAATAGACCGCCCCGCCCGCGCATGGACCCATGATCAGGCTGAGCTGCGGCACCACGCCCGACGCCAGCACGTTGCGCTGGAACACCTCGGCATAGCCGGCGAGGCTGGCGACTCCTTCCTGGATGCGCGCGCCGCCCGAATCGTTGAGGCCGATCACCGGCGCCCCGACCTTCATCGCAGCGTCCATGATCTTGCAGATCTTCTGCGCGTGCCGCTCGGACAGCGAGCCGCCGAACACGGTGAAATCCTGCGCGAACACATAGACCAGGCGGCCGTTGATGGTGCCGCTGCCGGTCACCACGCCGTCGCCCGGGAAGCGCTGGTCGGCCATCCCGAATTCGGTCGCATTATGTTCGACAAAGGCGTCGACCTCTTCGAAGCTGCCTTCGTCGAGGAGGACGGCAAGCCGCTCGCGGGCGGTCAGGCGGCCCTTGGCGTGCTGGGCGTCGATCCGCCTGGTGCCGCCGCCGACATGGGCGGCTTCGCGGCGGCGTTCGAGTTCTGCAATGGTGCTGCTCATGGAAACAGGCTCTTCGACGCAAGCTTGAGCGCCGTCAACTTTGCGAAATATTCGCGCTCACCACGGCAGGTTGGCCGGAACAAAGGGTGAGCAAACTCCGTTTAACAGTGGTGCAGTGCGAGAAATCCGTATCGCACCACGGCACGACAGGACCCACGGTCGGCTTCCCGACGGAACGCGACTCGGTCCGCCAACGTTTTGCTGCAGTTCTTCATCTCCATTGAGAGGTTCCTTTCGCATGTTCGACAAAGTCGGCGTTCACGGCTCTGGCTCTTCCCAGGTTCCGGCTTTCCCGAACAAACAGACCACGCTTCTGTGTTTCTCGCACCTCCGCTGGGACTTCGTCTTCCAGCGCCCCCAGCATCTGATGAGCCGCTTCGCCAAGTCGATGCCGGTAGTGGTGTGGGAAGAGCCGATCCCCGCCGAAGCCGGTGCCGGCCCCTCGCTCGACGTGCGCCCGGCCACCGACATGCCCAATGTCACGGTGGTCACGCCGCGCATTCCCGAAGGGCTTGAAGTCGATGCCGAGCGCACGGTGCTCAAGGGCCTGCTCGACGACTATTCGGCGGCCCTCAAGGGGCGCCTGATCCGTTGGTATTACACCCCGATGATGCTGCCCTTCTCGCGGCATCTCGACGCGGTCGCCACCGTCTACGACTGCATGGACGAGCTGAGCGCGTTCCGCTTCGCCCCGACCGAACTGCTCGATCTCGAGCGTGAACTGCTGGACCTGGCCGACATCGTCTTCACCGGCGGCTATTCGCTCTACGAGGCCAAGAAGAAGCGGCACGGCAACGTCCACCCCTTCCCGTCGTCAGTCGATCGCGCCCACTTCGGCGCCGCCCGCGGCGGGATCGCCGATCCAGCCGACCAGGCCGGGATCGCCCATCCGCGGCTCGGCTTCTACGGCGTGATCGACGAGCGGATCGACCTCGACCTCCTCGCGCATGTCGCCGACCTCCGGCCCGACTGGCAGCTGGTGATGGTCGGCCCGGTGGTGAAGATCAGCGAAGACGACCTGCCGCGCCGCTCCAACATCCATTACCTCGGCGGCAAGAGCTACGCCGAGCTGCCGACCTATCTCGGCAATTGGGACGTCGCGATGATGCCCTTCGCCATCAACGAGGCGACGCGTTTCATCTCGCCGACCAAGACGCCCGAATATCTCGCCGCCGGCAAGCCGGTGGTCTCGACCCCGATCAAGGACGTCAAGCGGCACTACGAGAAGCTGTCGGGCGTGATGATCGCCGCCACTGCCGAGCAGTTCGTCGAAGCGGGCGACCGCGCGCTCGCCCTGTCCGGCGGTGAAGGCGGCGACTGGCTGGCCGAAGTCGACCTCGCGCTGTCCGACATGAGCTGGGACACGACCCAGGCGCGGATGGCCGCGCTGCTCGGCGATGTGACCGAGCAGGGCCAGAAGATCGAGCGCCCGGCGTTCGGCAAGGGCCACACCACGCACAGCAAGAACAAGAAGTATGACTATCTGATCGTCGGCTGCGGCTTTGCCGGTTCGGTCTTGGCCGAGCGGCTTGCGACCCAGCATGGCGCCCGCGTGATGATGATCGACAAGCGCGATCACGTCGCCGGCAATGCCTATGACGAATATGACAAGAACGGCATCCTGTACCACAAGTACGGGCCGCACATCTTCCATGCCAACAGCGACGAGATCGTCAGCTACCTGTCGCAATTTACGCAATGGCGGCCCTACGAGCACCGCGTGCTCGCCAACGTCCGCGAGCAGCAGGTGCCGATCCCGATCAACCGCACCACGCTGAACATGCTGTTCGACGCCGGACTCAAGACCGACGAGGAGGCCGCCGCCTTCCTGGCGGCGCGGGCCGAGCCGGTGGCGGACATCAAGACCAGCGAGGACGTCGTCGTCAACGCCGTCGGACGCGAACTCTACGAGCTGTTCTTCCAGGGCTATACCCGCAAGCAATGGGGCCTCGACCCGAGCGAGCTCGACAAATTGGTGACGGCGCGCATCCCGACGCGGACCAATACCGACGACCGCTACTTCACCGACAAGCACCAGATCATGCCGCTCGAGGGCTACACCCGGATGTTCGAGCGGATGCTGGACCATCCGCTTATCGACAAGTCGCTCGGCACCGATTTCCGCGACGTCCGCAACGAGATCGACGCCGCGCACATCATCTACACCGGTCCGATCGACGAATATTTCGACTGGCGCTTCGGCAAGCTGCCCTACCGCTCGCTGCGGTTCGTCCACTCGACGATCGACAAGGAGTGGTTCCAGGAAGTGGGCACGGTCAATTATCCGTCGACCGACATCCCCTACACCCGGATCAGCGAATATAAGCACCTGACCGGGCAGCAGCATCCGCGCACCTCGATCACGCTGGAATATCCGAGCGCGGAGGGTGACCCTTATTACCCAATCCCGCGGCCGGAGAACCAGGCCTTGTTCAAGCGCTACGAGGCGCTTGCCGATTCGACCCCGGGGGTGACCTTCGTCGGCCGCCTGGCGACCTATCGCTATTACAACATGGACCAGATCGTCGGTCAGGCCCTCGCGACGTTCCGCCGCATGGACGAAGTTCGCACCCGCTCCGGCGCGAGCAGCCAGGAGCTTCGACTGGCCATCTGAGGCCGCTTTTTCCGAGACAGGCGAAGAGGTTTCCGGCCCACAGCCGGGAGCCTCTTCGTCGAATCGGCCTGGGGCCGTTTCCGCCGGCGGCTTTTCCCACTACATGACCTGAATGCCCGACCCTGAGCGCGACCGCGCCGTCACTGTTTCGGCGGCCGCTGACGGGGCCCGCCATACCTACCGCAATCCAGTTCTCGATCGCGACTTCCCGGACCCGTCCGCGCTGCTGGCGGACGACGGCTACTACTACGCATACGCGACGCAGAGCCGCGACAAGGACGGCTGGATCAACATCCAGGTCGCCCGCTCCGCCGACCTGATCGACTGGGAGCATCTGGGCGACGCCTTGCCGGTCAAGCCGATCTGGGCCAGCCACACCCAGGATTTCTGGGCGCCTTACGTCCTTCGCGACGGCGAACGCTTCGTCATGTTCTATTCGGCCAAGCCGGACGCCTGCGACGACGAGCCCGGGCACAGCCTGGCCATCGCCGTCGCCGAGCGGCTGGAAGGGCCGTTCACCGACATCGGCCAGCCGTTCCTCAACGGTCAGGGGTTCGAGGTGATCGACCCCATGGTGCTGCGCGACCCCGCAAGCGGCCGGTTCTTTCTCTACTGGGGTTCAGGCTTCCAGCCGATCAAGGTGCAGGAACTGAGCGCGGACCTCCTGTCCTTCGCGCCGGGCACCCGGCCGACCGACATCATCTGGCCCAATCCCGAACCCGGCGCCTTTCCCCGATTGGTCGAGGCGGCATGGGTGATCGCGCACGACGGCGCCTATTACCTCTTCTATTCGGGCGACAATTGCTGCGGACCGCAGGCCGAATATGGCGTGATGGTCGCGCGGGCGAGCGACCCGCTCGGGCCGTTCGAGACGCTGGAGCAGGTGCGCGGGATCAGGCACAGCCTGATGCTGACCCGCAACGACAAGTGGCTCGCGCCGGGGCACAACGGGATCGTCACCGACCGCGCCGGAGTCCACTGGATCCTCTATCATGCGGTGGACATCGACCGCCCGCGCCAGCGCCAAGAGGACGAGATCAACAGTCGCCGCGTGCTGCTGATCGACCGGATCGACTGGGCGGACGGCTGGCCGGTGGTGCGCACGCCGTCGACCGGCGAGGAAAAGGCGCCAGCAGTCTAGGCGAGTTCGAGCACCCGCTTGCCCGGCCGCTTCGCCCACGCGGCGAAGCGCTGCTCTTGCTCGCGAAGCTCCTCCAGCAGCCGCGCATCGACGTGGCGCTTGCCGTCCGCCGTTACCGTCGACAGCAGCCCCGCCTCGGCATGGCGGCTGTTGTCCCAGCCGGGATAGGCGGTGATCGGGAACCAGCAGATGCCCTGAAGGTCGACGCCGCGCTCCATCGCCTCGCGCGCTTCGCCGCAGACATGATGGAGCCACGCCGCCCGGCCGCTGCCTTCGGCACCCGTCTCGGCCAGGAACAAAGGCTTGCCGTAACGCTCCGCGATCTCGACCAGCATGTCGGCGAGCGAACGATATTCGTGATGCCCCATCGGGATGGTCGGCCCGTCGAGATACCATTGGTTGTGCGGATAATAGTTGAGTCCGATGAGGTCGGCGAAGCTCGGGTCGCCGCCAAGCTCGGGCCGGGCGCGGCCGGTCAGCCAGTCATAGGCTTCGAACTGACCCTGCCGCTCGCGCTCGGCGGCCTCGACCGACTTGCGGCGGTGATCGCGCGGAGCGACGTGGACCAGGGGCTCGGCCCATACTAGCAGCGCGTCGGGAAACTCCGCCCGGACAGCGGCGGCGGCGGCGATGGCGGTGCGGGCCAGTTGCTCCTTGAACCAGCCCTTCCGCTCCGCGCCAGCAGGCCGCGGGAAATAAGCGACTTCGACCGCCCAGGCCATGAAGCTGATTTCGTTGACGAGGCACAGCAGAGGCCTCCCGCCGACCACCTGCTGGTGATGCTCGACCGCGGCGAGCGCGAAGTCGGCGTAGCGGCGGGGAAAGTTATCAGCGCCCTGGTCGACGTGATCGGGCGAGCCGTAATGGAAGAGGTCCCAGATCACCTCCATGCCGACATCCGCGGCCGCTTCGAGCGCCGGGGTCCAGCTCGACCAGTCGTACTGGCCGGGTGCCTTTTCGATCAGGTGCCAGCGAACCCCGTCGCGAATCGTGCGAAGGCCCAGGTCGTGCAACTGACGATAGTCACTCGCGACATGCCGGTCGTGGCCGGTCGCCCGCAAGAGGTCGAGACGCACCCCGTCGCGGCGGCGGTGCGAGGAGCATTCGAACCCGCCCTGGAAAAAACTGGCAAAAATCGTTTCGGGGCCGTGCATAACGATCCCCCAACACATGAGGACGGGATTCGAGCCCAGGGACGGCGGGTCACCCCCGATTGAACCTTCGCGGTCGCTCGTGCTTTGACGGAAACTGGAAAGGATCGACCCGCTTGCAGCCGACCAGCCACTGGCCCCAGCGCCTGTACCTCGTCCGTCATGGCCAGAGCCAGGGCAATGTCGCGCGCGACCGGTCGGAGGCCGAGGGCCTGGCGACGATCGGGATCGACATCCGCGACGTCGACGTGCCCCTGTCCGACCTCGGCCACCAGCAGGCCGACGCTGCCGGACGCTGGTTCGCCGCGCTGCCCGACCACGAAAAGCCCGAGGTCATCCTGTCCTCGCCCTACCTGCGTGCCCGCCAGACCGCCCGCGCGATCTGCGAAGCGGGGGGCCTTGCCGGGGGTCGGGCCAGAACGGTCATCGACGAGCGGCTCCGCGAGCGCGAATTCGGTGTATTCGACGGCCTCACCGCGCTCGGCATTCGCCAGCAGTATCCGGAGGAAGCAGCCCACCGGACCCGGCTCGGCAAATTCTATCATCGCCCGCCCGGCGGCGAGAGCTGGGCCGACGTCATCCTGCGGCTGCGCTCGGCGATGAATTCGATCAACCTCCACTATAACGGGCGGCGGGTGCTGATCGTCTGCCACCAGGTAGTGGTGCTGTGCATGCGCTACGTGCTGGAGGAGCTGGAGGAGACCGACATCCTCGCCATCGACAAGGCCGCCGACATCCTGAACTGCGGGATTTGCGCCTTCGATTTCGACGTGCAGGAGCTCGACTGCGCGCCCAGGCTGGCGCTGTGGAACCATGCCGCCCCGCTCGAGGAGCAGGGCGCCCCGGTGACCGCCGCGCCCGACCAGATGGTGGGGAGCAGGTGACCGCTCCGGTCGAACTCGACCACGCGACGCTTCGGCATTTCCCACTCCCGCCGATCGCCGGCGGAGACAAGGACGAGCGCGGCTCGATTCTGATCGTCGCCGGAAGCCGCGAGGTGGCGGGGGCGGCGCTGCTGACCGCCATGGGCGCGATGCGGGCGGGCGCCGGGCGGTTGCAGATCGTCACGGTCGACAGCGCGGCGCCGGGCCTGTCCATCTCGATGCCCGAAGCGATGGTCACCGGCATGGCCGAGGGCCGCGACGGCGGTTTCGCACCCTCCACCGTCCGGCAGGTCGCCGACCGTGCGGGCCAAGCCGACGTGGTCGTCGCCGGTCCGGGCATGCGCGGAAATAAGGCGACCGAAGCACTGGCCGAGGCGCTGGTCGGTGGCGGTAGGCCATTGGTGCTCGACGCCGCCCTCCTCCACGCGCTGCCGGCAAGGCGACGCGAGGTGAAAAGCTCGGAATGTCCGACCATCCTCCTGCCCCATGCCGGCGAGATAGCGAGCCTGCTCGGCTGCGAGGAAGCGGAGGTCGAGGCCGACCCGGTCGATGCCGGCCGCCGCTGTGCCGAACTTTATGGCTGCCTTACTCTGGTCAAGGGCGTGCAGAGCCACATCGTCGCGCCCGACGGACAACTATTTCGCTACCCGGGCGGCGGCCCCGGCCTCGGCGTCTCGGGGTCTGGCGACACGCTGGCGGGAATCGTCGGCGGCCTCCTCGCACGCCGCGCCGATCCGCTCACCGCGCTGCTATGGGGCGTGTGGTGCCATGGCGAGGCCGGTCGCCGGCTGGGCGAGAAGATCGGCACCCTCGGCTTCCTCGCGCGGGAAATACCGGGCGAGGTGCCCGGCATCCTGCGCGATGGCGGAATGCTCTAGCTGACGCCGTAATCGTCGAGTTCGTCGCCGACCACCCGCACCACGTGCAGCACGTTGGTCGAACCGGCGGTCCCGAACGGCACGCCGGCCATGATGATCACCCGCTGGCCGCCCGCGGCAAGCTTGTGGCGAAGCACCATGCGCTTGGCCTTGCCGACCATTTCCTCGAAGCTGGCGACGTCACGGGTGTGGACGGCGTGGACCCCCCACACCAGCCCCATCCGGCGGGCCACCGTGCGGCTCGCGGTCATCACCAGCAAGGCGACCGGGCCGCGCTCGCGGGCGATGCGGCGGGCGATCGCACCGGTCGAGGTGTAGCAGACCATCGCCGCGACCTTGACCGTATTGGCGATGTTGCCCGCGCTTTCGGCCAGCGCATCGGCGGTGTTGGGTTCGGCCGGGGTGGCGGTGAAGTGCACCCGCTCGGCATATTTGGGGTCGGCTTCGACCGAGCGGCCGATCCGGTCCATCATCGCCACCGCTTCGACCGGGAAGTCGCCGGCGGCGCTCTCGGCAGACAGCATCACCGCATCGGCGCCGTCGTAGATGGCATTGGCGACGTCGCTGACCTCGGCCCGGGTCGGGGTGGGCGAGGTGATCATGCTTTCCAGCATCTGGGTCGCCACCACCACTGGCTTGCCGAGCTCGCGGGCGCGGGCGACGATCATCTTCTGCAAGGGCGGCACCGCTTCGGCCGGAAGCTCCACGCCAAGGTCGCCGCGCGCGACCATTACCGCGTCGGCATGGGCGAGGATGCCCTCCAGCCGCTCGATCGCCGCCGGCTTCTCGATCTTGACCATCAGCGCGGCCTTGTCGCCGATCAGCGCGCGCGCTTCCTCGACGTCCTCGGCCCGCTGGACGAAGCTCAGCGCGATATAGTCGGCGCCCTGCGCAAGCGCGAACTGAAGGTCGTCACGATCCTTTTCGGTCAGCGCCGGGATCGGCACCAGCACGTCGGGCACGTTGACGCCCTTGTTATTGCTGACCTTGCCGCCGACCTCGACGATGGTCTCGATCCGGCTGGCGGTAACCGCCGCGACCCGCAGGCGGATCTTGCCGTCGTCGATCAGCAGCTGGTCGCCTTCGCGCACCGCTTCGAACAATTCGGGATGCGGCAGTTCGACCCGCTCGGCGGAGCCGGGCGTTTCGTCCGCGTCGAGCACGAAACGGGCGCCGGTCTCGAGCAGCGCCGATCCGCTTGCGAAGCGGCCGACCCGAAGCTTGGGACCCTGCAGGTCGAACAGTATGCAGCTCGGGCGCTTGTGCTCGACCTCGAGGCTGCGGATGGTGTCGACCAGCTGCGCCTTGGTGGCCTGGTCGCCGTGGCTCATGTTGATCCGGAAGGCGTCCGCCCCGCAGGCCATCAGCTTGGCGATCATTTCCCGGCTGCTCGAGGAGGGCCCCAAGGTGGCGAGAATCCTGACCTTGCGTCCGCGCGGTCCTACCGACATCGCCACTCTACTCCCATCTTCCGGTCTGCTGCTGTTGCCGCCGAGCCATAGCGGGCACGGCTGGTTGTTCAACCGCTTGGCGCACCCCCTTCACTGGCCTAAGGGCGCCCCCGCATACCTATTCACCGGGGAGAGGGAATCATGTCCGACGGCAACGTCGCGGCCGACCAGCTGCGCCTTTTGATCGAGCGCATCGAGCGTCTGGAAGAAGAAAAGAAGGGCGTCGCCGACGACATCAAGGATGTGTACGCCGAAGCGAAGGCGACCGGCTTCGACACCAAGACGATGCGCAAGGTCGTCAGCCTGCGCAAGATGGAGAAGCACGCCCGCGACGAAGCGGACGCCCTGCTCGAAACCTATCGCAATGCGCTGGGCCTGCACTAAGGTCGGCTTCTCACAGGGGGAACCGACACGATGATCATCACCACCACCTCGACGCTCGATGGGCGACCGGTCCGCGACTATCTCGGCCTGGTCGGCGGCGAGGTCATCGTCGGCGCCAATGTCATCAAGGACATCTTCGCTTCGGTCACCGACTTCCTCGGCGGCCGCTCGGGCGCGTACGAATCGTCGATCCAGGAAGCCCGCGCCCAGGCGATGGCCGAGATGGAAGCCTCCGCCCGCCGGCTCGGCGCCGATGCGATCCTCGCGGTGGACTTCGACTATGAGGTGATCGGCAAGTCGGGCTCGATGCTGATGGTCTGCGCCTGCGGGACTGCGGTGAAGCTCTGAGCCACGTGGCCGACCGGGTTCCTTCGGTCGCCGAGCTTGCCGCCGAGCTGCTGGGCCGTATCGGCGACGAATGCAGCCCGGCCGAACGCTCGGTGCTGGAAAGCCTCGCCTCGGGGC
Source organism: Sphingomonas kaistensis (assembly GCF_011927725.1). Lineage (NCBI taxonomy): Bacteria > Pseudomonadati > Pseudomonadota > Alphaproteobacteria > Sphingomonadales > Sphingomonadaceae > Sphingomonas > Sphingomonas kaistensis. The sequence goes on from NZ_JAATJC010000001.1 coordinate 361,133, forward strand.
ACCATAGCCATGTCCATACCGGGCTCGACACGCCGTCCTTCGGGGAGCGGCTGGCCGACCGGGTCGCCAGGGTCGGCGGAAGCTGGGGCTTCATCATCAGCTTCACCCTGGTGCTGCTCGGGTGGATGCTGCTCAACACCGACGTACTGAACCACTGGGGGCTGGTGTTCGACCCCTATCCGTTCATCTTCTTGAACCTGATGCTGTCGACGCTGGCCGCGATCCAGGCGCCGATCATCATGATGAGCCAGAATCGGCAGAGCCATAAGGATCGCCAGGACGCGTCGGTGGATTTCGAGACCAACATCCGCGCAGAGCTGTCGATCGCGCAGCTTCACCAGAAGGTCGACCTGCTGCTCGACAAGGCCGACGTTGAGCCGGACGGGCGGCGCGGCTAAGGCGCCTGCCAGACCAAATCTACAGGACCACCATGGCCGGCCATTCCAAATTCAAGAACATCATGCACCGCAAGGGCGCGCAGGACAAAAAGCGCTCGGGCATGTTCTCCAAGCTCAGCCGCGAAATCACCGTCGCGGCGAAGATGGGGATGCCCGATCCCGACATGAACCCGCGCCTGCGCGCCGCGGTCAATGCCGCCAAGGCGCAGTCGATGCCCAAGGACAATATCCAGCGCGCGATCGACAAGGCGAGCAAGGGCGACGCGGAGAATTACGAGGAAGTCCGCTACGAGGGCTATGGCCCGAACGGCGTGGCGATCATCGTCGAGGCGCTGACCGACAATCGCAACCGCACCGCAACCAACGTCCGCACCGCGTTCAGCAAGAACGGCGGCAATCTCGGTGCCAGCGGCAGCGTCGCCCACGGCTTCGAGCGGCTCGGCCTGATCGAATATCCCGCCGCCGCGGGTGACGAGGACAAGGTCATGGAAGCCGCGATCGAGGCCGGGGCCGACGACGTCCAGAGCGACGAGGACGGCCACCAGATCTGGACCCAGCAGGACGGCATGCACGATGTCGCCAAGGCGCTCGAAGCGGCGCTCGGGCCGGCCGATGCCGTCAAGCTGGCGTGGAAGCCGACGCTCACCACCGAGGTCGCGGGCGATGCCGTCGCAAGCCTGATGAAGCTGGTCGACGCGCTCGAGGACGACGATGACGTCCAGACCGTGTGGGGCAATTACGACATCTCGGACGACGAGCTGGCGAAGCTCGGCTGAGCGCCGACGCGATGATTATTCTCGGCCTCGATCCCTCGCTCTCGTCCTGCGGGTGGGGGATCGTCCGGGCCGAGGGCAATCGCCTGGCGCATGTCGCCAACGGCCAGATCAAGACCAAAGCCAGCCTGCCGCTCGCGACGCGGCTGGCCGAGTTGGCCGGCGCGCTGGAGGCGATCGTCGCCGAGCATCGGCCGGCCGCCGCCGCCGCCGAGGAAGTGTTCGTCAACAAGAACCCCGCCTCGACCCTCAAGCTCGCTCAGGCGCGCGGGGTGGCGCTGATGTGCGCGGCGCGGGGCGGGCTGGAGGTCGGCGAATATGCGCCCTCGGTGGTGAAGAAAGCGGTGGTCGGCACCGGCGGCGCGTCCAAGGACCAGGTTCACGCGATGGTGGCGATGCTGCTGCCCGGCGCGAAGATCGCGGGCGAGGATGCGGCGGATGCGCTTGCGGTCGCCATCACCCACGCCCATCATCTCGCCAGCGCGCGGCGCGGCGTGCGCTAGGCGCTCAAGCCATTTGCGTGCGCCTTTTGTTCCTGCTCTAACCGCCCCATGATCGCCCGCCTCGCCGGTATCCTCGCCGAACTTTCCGCCGACAGCGCCGTGATCGACGTGCGCGGGGTCGGCTATCTCGTGCTGGCGAGCGGACGGACCCTGTCCGCGCTTCCGCCGGTGGGCGGCGACGTCATCCTGCTGACCGAGCTTCAGGTCCGCGAAGACAGCATGACCCTGTTCGCATTCGGCGCGGCGGCGGAGCGTGAGGCGTTCCGGCAGCTTACCGGGGTGCAGGGTGTCGGCGGGCGGCTGGCGCTTGCGATCCTCACCATCCTTTCGCCCGACGATCTGGCGCGCGCCGTGTCGGCCGGCGACAAAGCGATGATCGCGCGGGCCAGCGGGGTCGGTCCCAAGCTGGCCCAGCGCATCGCGCTCGAACTGCAGGGCAAGCTCGGCCTTGCCCCGGCGCTCGGGCCGGGAACGCCGGCCGCCGCCAATCCCGCCACCAACGACGCGTTGTCGGCGCTCGCCAACCTCGGGTTCAAGCCAGCCGAAGCCGCGCAGGCCGTCGCCGCCGCGGCCGAGGAACTGGGCCCCGACGCGACCCTCGACGCGCTGGTTCGGCTGGCGCTGCGCAAGGCGGCGAAGTAGGTAAACCGATGAGCTACTCAAGCGACCACTACTTTGAGACCTTCGGTCCCTTTCAAGTTCCCTTGGACGACCGAGGAAGAGCTTGCCGCCCGTCAGCCGACTGGTGGCGGGAAATCAATTCCGAGGCCGATTGCGACTTGTCGGCTTCAATCGGCTGTTATCTCTTCAGCTTGGGGCGTTCGCAGTTGCGACCCTGGTATGTAGGGAAGACCGTTGCGCAAGGCGGTTCCGCTGCAGAAGCGTTTACTGATCATAAACTGAATCATTACAACTGGGCCCTTCGGCCAAAAAGAAACGTGAGAAGAAGAGGACCGCCTCAGTTGTTTCTCTTCCCGCTCATCACAAAGCCATTCGATGACGACTGGCGCTTCGCCAAGGGCGCATCCCATTCGCCCTACATCGAATGGCTAGAACGCACTCTGATTGGTATGGCTTACGCCCGGAACCCGGACATTGCGAATTCCCGCGACACCACCTTTCTAAAAACAGTGCATGTGCGGGGATTGATCGGAAGCAAAAGTCTAGGCCGCAGGCCAGACTCAGTTCGCCTCGCCCGGCGAGTCTTGCTTGGCCGCGAGGCGATAACACCTCCACTGCAAACTCCGCTGGAAGAGCATCCACCTGAGCCAATTGAAGCGGCTCCCCTTGAATGACCACCGATCCCGACCGCATCACCACGCCCGAGCGCACGGCCGAGGACGTCGACGCCGCGCTGCGCCCCAAGCGGCTGGACGAATTCGTCGGCCAGCAGGCGGCGCGCGAGAATCTCCGCGTGTTCATCGCCGCCGCCAAGGCACGAGGCGAGGCACTCGACCACGTGCTGTTCTTCGGCCCGCCCGGCCTCGGCAAGACCACGCTGGCGCAGATCGTCGCGCGCGAGATGGGCGTCGGCTTCCGCGCCACCTCCGGCCCGGTGATCGCCAAGTCGGGCGATCTTGCCGCGCTTCTGACCAACCTCGAGGACGGCGACGTTCTGTTCATCGACGAGATTCACCGCCTCAATCCGGCGGTCGAGGAAGTGCTCTATCCGGCGATGGAGGACCGCGCGCTCGACCTCGTCATCGGTGAGGGGCCCTCGGCGCGCTCGGTGCGGATCGACTTGCCGCGCTTCACCCTGGTCGGCGCAACCACCCGGCAGGGCTTGCTGACCACCCCGCTGCGCGACCGCTTCGGCATTCCCGTCCGGCTCAATTTCTACACCGTGCCCGAGCTTGAACTGGTGGTTCGCCGCGCCGCCAGCCTGCTCGGCGCGCCGGTCACCGAGGACGGCGCGCACGAGATCGCCCGCCGCAGCCGGGGCACCCCGCGCATCGCCGGGCGGCTGCTGCGCCGGGTCCGCGACTTTGCCCATGCCGCGGGCTCCGACAGCATCGACATGGCCGCCGCCGACCGCGCGCTCAGCCGGCTGGAGATCGACGCGCTCGGCCTCGACGCGATGGACCGCCGCTATCTCCACATGATCGCCGACCTTTATGGCGGCGGGCCGGTCGGGGTGGAAACGCTCGCCGCCGGCCTCAGCGAGCCGCGCGACACTATCGAGGACGTGATCGAGCCTTATCTCATTCAGCTCGGCCTCATCGCCCGCACCGCACGCGGACGCTGCCTCAACGGCAAGGCCTGGACCCACCTCGGCCTGACCCCGCCATCGGGCACCCCGAACGGCCTCTTCGACTAGGATTTTCGCGATGTCGCTTCTGCTTGCCCCACTGCTCCTTGGCGCTGCCCAGGCCAGCGTCGCGGCATCCCCGCCGGTCACCAACTCGTCGGCGCTCGGCTATGCCTATGACAATCTGTGGCTGTGCCTGCCGGGCCGCTCCGACAGCTGCTCCACGCCGCTGGCGACGACCGCGCTGACCAGGCAGGGCTATGGCTCGAACGGGCAGGCGCGCCCGGCGGCCAGCCCCAAGGTCGACTGCTTCTACATCTATCCGACCGTCAGCCAGGATCGCGGGCTCAACAGCGATGTTTCGGTGAACGAGGAACGATCGGCCGCCGCCTCGCAGTTCGCCCGCTTCGCCGGCGTGTGCCGCCCCTTCGCCCCCATCTATCGCCAGATGACCGCATCCGCGATCGGTGCGGCGGCGCTTGGGCAGGACATTCGCCCCGCGTTCAATGTCGCCTACGGAGACGTGCGCAGCGCCTTTCGCAGCTTCCTCGGCCGGACGCGCGGCCGTCCGTTCGTGCTGGTCGGGCACAGCCAGGGCAGCTGGCACCTGCAGAAGCTGATCGCCGACGAGATCGAGGGCAAGCCGGCAGCGCGGCAGATGGCACTGGCGATCATCCCCGGCTACAATGTGCTGGTTCCCGCCGGCAAGCTGGTCGGCGGCACGTTCAAGTCGACCCCGCTCTGCACCGCGGCCGGGCAACGCGGCTGCGTCGTCAGCTATGTCTCCTACCGCACCAACAATCCGCCGCCGCCGGGCGCGCTGTTCGGCTATGCCCCGGCAGCCGGCATGACGGTGGCCTGCACCAATCCCGCGGCGCTGGGCAGGCGGGGATGGGCCGATCTCGACAGCTATTGGTATACCCGCCTGACCACCGCGGTCCCCGGCGGGCCGATCCGCTGGTCGACCGAAGGCACGCCGCCGACCCCCTTCCTGCGTACCGAAGGCCTCGTGTCCGGCCGCTGCGTCAACGACGGCCAGCGCGGCTATCTGGAGCTTCGCACCAACGTCACCCCCGGCGCCAAGTGGACCGACCGGATCGGCGGCGAGGTCGGTCTTGGCGGGTTCTTCATCCCCGGCTGGGGCATGCATCTGGCCGACATGTCGGCCCCGCAGGGCGATCTCATCCGGCTGGTCGAGGCGGTCGCGCGCTAGTCGGTTAGAAAGAACAGCTCCTCGACCGGGCGGCCGAGGACGCGCGCCAGCGTCAGCGCAAGCACGGTCGACGGGATGAACACCCCGTTTTCGACTGTGTTCACCGTCTTTCGGCTGACCCCGCAGCGATCGGCGAGCTCGGACTGGGTCAGCCCGGCCTCGACCCGCACATCCTTCAGCCGGGTGCCTAGTCGCTCAGTCATCCTCGTCCAGCGGCCCGCGGTTAAGCCACGCCTGGCGGAGCGCGGCGGTGAGGATCGCGGCGTTGGTCGTGACGAACACCCCCCTCGCGCCCTCCAGCGGGAACCAGTGGCGCGTCACGAAGAGAATCATCCCCGTCACGACCACCGCGGCAAACGCCCAGCGCGCCGAATCGCCGATGACCGCCTGATACCATTCGTCGTTCAGCTGCCGGTGCTCCTGCGGTGACATCCAGCGCAGCCTGATCCCCAGCAGGAACCACAGCAGCGCCGCGGTGACGCTGACCCAAGCGATCGTCCCCGTGACCTGCCGTATCACGCTCGCGTCCGCAGCGAAGATGCCGACCCCTTGGTTCATCAGGATCAGCGGCAGCATCCACAACATGGTCCGGCGCTGCCGCTCGACGTCCGCAACGGAGGGTCCGAAATAATCGCGCTTGGTCTGATAGCTCACAACGCCCACTCCCGTCCGATGTAACCTGTAGGTAACATGTAACCTTTGGGTTACTTCGCCGTCAAGCGGGGTTCACGCCCGAGTCCAGCGCCGCTAGAGCCCGCGGGCATGACGCCATCCTACGACCAGCCCTATCGCGGCGGCTTCGTCGGGCCCGAGCATCGCTTCGCCCTGACCGTCTATTTCGAAGACACCGACACCGCCGGGATCGTCTATTACGCCAATTACCTGAAATTCATGGAGCGGGCCCGCTCCGACATGCTCCGCGCCGCCGGGATCGACCAGCGGGCCACGCTCGAGGCCGGCACCGGGGTCTATGCGGTGGCCGAGGCCAACGTCCGCTACCTCCGCCCGGCCAGGCTCGGCGACGACCTGCTGATCATTTCGACCGTGGAGGACGTCCGCGCCGCATCCGTCCGGATTCAGCAACGAGTCATCCGCGCTGGGGAGACTCTGGCCGAGGGGCGGATTACCGCCGCTTTTCTTACCCCCGACGGCCGGCCCACGCGGCAGCCGCGGGACTGGGTCGCGCGGTTCGAGGAGATCCGCGCCGCAACAAAGGATGATGAATGACGGCTCCTGCCGCCGACCTGATGAGCCCGCTTGCCCTCTTCCTCCACGCCGACATCGTGGTGAAGGCGGTGATGATCGGGCTGCTGCTCGCCAGCGTGTGGACCTGGGGCATTATCATCACCCACGCCCAGCGGCTGAAGCGCATCAACCGCGACAGCGAGGCCTGGGAGCGCGATTTCTGGGCGGCCAAGGACATCGACGCCTATCATGAGGCGCGCGGCAAGGACGACGTGCCGAGCGCCCGCATCGTCACCGCCGGCCTCAAGGAATGGCGGCGTTCGGTGGGCCTGCGCTCGGGCGACCGCAGCGGCGCGCGCGAGCGGCTGACCACCGTCATGGGCGCCGAGGTCGAGCAGGAACTCGATCGCCTGTCCGACCGCCTCAACATCCTCGCCACCGTGGCCAGCTCGGCGCCGTTCATCGGCCTGTTCGGCACCGTGTGGGGGATCATGCGCAGCTTCACCGCCATCGCCGGGGCCAACAACACCAGCCTCGCAGTGGTCGCGCCGGGGATCGCCGAGGCGCTATTCGCCACCGCCATCGGCCTGTTCGCCGCCATTCCCGCGCTGATCGCCTATAACCGACTGACCCACGGCCTCGACCGGTTGGAAGCGCGGCTGAACCGCTTCGCCGACCGCTTCCACGGCACGCTCAGCCACGAACTGGAGCGCGACGTCTGATGGGCGCTTCGGTCGGCCAAAGAACCGGGACGAGGCGGCGCGGCGGCCGGCGCGCGCCGATGGCCGAGATTAACGTCACGCCGCTGGTCGACGTGATGCTGGTGCTGCTGATCATCTTCATGGTCACCGCCCCGCTGCTCGTCGCCGGCGTTCCCGTCGACCTGCCCGAAAGCCGCGCGGCACCGCTCGATAACCAGGTCCAGCCGGTCCAGGTCAGCCTCGACGGACAAGGCCGGATCTTCATCGACGACACCCAGGTCGCGGAGAATGCGCTGGCCCAGCGCCTGGCCGCGATCGCTGCCGAGCCCGCACCGGAAGAAGGCCGCCGCATCTTCCTGCGCGCCGACCGCGGGCTGGATTATGGCCGCGTGATGCGGGTGATGGGCGAGCTCAATCGCGCCGGCCTCAATCGCGTCGCGCTGGTCAGTACCGCCGAGGGCGGCAGCCAGTGAGGGTTGATAGCGGCGAAGCAAAAGGCACGGCTGCGGCCCTGCTGCTGCACGCCGTTCTGGTCGTCGCGCTGACCACCAGCCTGGCCAAAGTCCCCAATACGCCCGAGCCGCCGCCGGTTCAGGTCGAGTTCGTCGACAGCGACGAGGTGGCGCTGGCCGCCGCGGCCCCGACTCCCGCGACGCCGCCGCCGGCCGCCCAGGCGCCCGCGTCCGAGCCGACTCCCTCACCGCCCCAGCCACAGCCGACGCCGCTGGAGCAGGCGCCGCCGCCGCCGCCGCTGCCCTCGCCAGTCGCCCGTCCGGCCCCCGCGCCGGTGCCCCGGCCCCTTCCCACGCGCCCGGCGCCGCCGCGTCCGAGCGTGGCGCGGCCCCAGCCCGCCCGCCCCGCCCCGGCCCAGCCCCGCCCGGCACCCCCGCGCCAGTCGCGGATCGGGGACGACTTCCTGCGCGGCATCCCCTCCAGCCGCGATCTTGCCCCGCGCGAGGCGGCGGACGGCGCCGCGACCTTCAGCGCCGCGGCCAAGGCCAGCGTCGACAGCGCGATCAAGCGCCAGATCCAGCCCTGCGCCGCGCGACAGTCGACGCTCGGCCCCGGCGCCGACCGGATCCGGGTCACCGTCAACCTGCGGCTCGACCGCTCCGGCCGGCTGTCGCGGCCGCCGTCGCTGGTCCGCACTTCGGGCGTCGACGAGGACAATGCCAAGTTCGAGGATCTCGCCTACGACCAGGCGGTGGCGGTGTTCCGCGCCTGCTCGCCCTTGCGCCTGCCGGCAGAGCTGTACAGCACACCGCAAGGCGGATGGGGCAACATCAACCTGACCTATGCCGCGAAATGAGGACGCCCGCGATGAAGTGTAAACTGCTGTTGGCCATGACGGCGCTGGTGGCGAGCCCGGCGCTTGCCCAGGGCGAGCCACCGCCGGTCGATGTCGAAGTGACCAGCGGCGGCGTCAACAGCGCGACTTCGGTCGCGGTGCCGGCCATGCCGACCGAGGCCGGCGTCGAGATGGCGCTCGGCCGCAACATCGCGGGCGTGATCGCGTCGGGCCTCAGGTCCAGCGGGCGGTTCGCGCCGCTGGGGCCGGGCGGCCTTCCCAATTACAGCGTGGCCCAGGCCGACGCACCGGCCTTCGGCGAATGGCGCGGGCTTGGCGCGCAGCAGCTCGTCACCGGCTTCGTCCGGCCGGCGGGCCCGGGCCAGATCACCGTCGGTTGCTACCTGTACGACGTCGGGGCGGGCCGCGAGCTGGTTCGCCAGGGCTTCCAGGTCACCACCGACAATTGGCGCCGGGCGGCCAACAAATGCGCCGACGCCATCTACTCGCGCCTGACCGGAGAGGGCGGGTTTCTCGACACCCGCGTGGTGTTCGTGGCCGAGACCGGGCCGAAGAACAATCGCCAGAAGCGCATCGCGATCATGGATTCGGACGGGGCGAACCTGCGCTACCTGACCGAGGGCGAGGCGACCGTGGTCACTCCGCGCTTCTCGCCCGACGGCCGCCGCCTCGCCTACACCAGCTACCAGGGCCGCCGCGCCCGGGTGTGGGTGCTGGACATCGCCACCGGCACCAAGCGCCTGCTGGTGCCCGGCCTCGCGCTGACCAGTGCGCCGCGCTTCTCGCCCGACGGTAATCGCATCGCCTATGCGCTGTCCGCCAACGGCAACACCGACATCTGGGTCGCCAACGCCGACGGCAGCGGCGTGCCCCAGCGGCTGACCAGCGCGCCCGGCATCGACACCGCGCCCAGCTATTCGCCCGACGGCCGCCGGATCGTGTTCGAAAGCGATCGCGGCGGATCGCAGCAATTGTACGTGATGGACGCGAACGGATCGAATCAGCGGCGGATCAGCTTCGGCGGTCCGGCCGGCTCCCCCGCGTGGAGCCCGCGCGGCGACAAGATCGCCTTCGTCCGGGTCGGCTCGTTCCGGATCGGCGTCATGAACGCCGGTGGCGGGGGCGACCAGACGCTGACCGACGGCTGGCAGGACGAAAGCCCGAGCTGGGCCCCCAACGGCCAGTTCGTGATGTTCAATCGCTTTACCCGTGACGGGCGCTCAAGCCTGTTTGCGGTTCCGGTCGGCGGCGGCACTGCCCGCCGCCTTCCCACTCCGCAGGACGGCTCCGACCCGAGCTGGTCCCCGCTGCAGCGCTGACAAGGAGAAACATGATGCGCGCACCACTGATCGTCGCCACCCTCGCCCTGAGCCTTTCGCTGACCGCCTGCGGTCGCCGCCAGGCGCCGCAGACCACGCCCCCGGCCCAGACCGGCCCGACCGATCCGGCGGCCGGAAGCGGTGCGACCAACGACGACGTCGGGCTGGTCGAACTTCCCGGAAGCCAGGCGGCGATGGTCGCCGCGGCGGGATCGGACACCATCTATTTCGGGACCGACAAGTCGGACGTGTCGGCGGACGCGCAGGCGACGCTGACCGCGCAGGCGCGCTGGATGCTCGCCAATCCGAACGTCCGCGCCTCGGTCGAGGGCCATGCCGACGAGCGCGGCACGCGTGAATATAACCAGGCGCTGGGGGAGCGGCGCGCACAGGCCGCCAAGCTGTTCCTGATGGCGCAGGGTGTGCCGGAAGCCCGCCTGCTGACCATCAGCTGGGGCAAGGAACGCCCGGTCGCCAACGGCACCGACGAGAGCGCCTGGGCGCAGAACCGCCGCGCCGTGACGGTGGTGGTTCGCTGATCTTCCTGTCGCCCGGGTTTTGGCCGGGGCGTCTTGCCTCAGGCGGCGGCGCGCGTGGCGCCGCGACCGCTCAGCGCCAGCCAGGCCCGCGCCGCCTTCTGCGCTTCGGCGATTTCGCGGGCGGTCATCTCGATGCTGATCTCGGCGCGGCAGGCCTGCCCGCGGGTGCAGCCATTGAGCGCCGCGAGGTTGAACCACTTGTGCGCTTCGACGAGATCGACCTCGGCACCATTGCCGGTCGAATAGGTCACGCCCAGCTCGAACAGCGCATTGACGTCGCCCGCTTCCACATCGCGAAGCCGGCTCATCATCAGGAACTCCGCACCTTTTTGACCGATTGCCATTGCTTGAACTCCCCTGTTTCGTTGCAGGCAAGCTCCCCCGTGCGGGCTATCAAATGGTTAACGCGGTAATTACCACCCTACCTGTTGCTCCGAAGTGACAGGTATATTGTCGATCAGGCGTACCCCGCCGATGCTTGCGGCGGCCAGCAGGCGCATTGGTTCGCGTGGGCTTTCAAGGGGTTCGAGGCTGTCGGCATCGACCAGCGCGACATAATCCACATCGGAGAAGCCTTCCGCCCGAAGCGTCGCTTTCGCGCGCTCCAGCGCAGGTCCGACCGCCCCACCTGCGGCGATTTCCTTACCGGCAGCCTGCAAGGCGGCAGGCAAGGCGACCGCCTCCGCGCGGTGTTCCGGTGACAACAGCGCGTTGCGTGAGGACATCGCAAGCCCGTCCGCTTCGCGCACCGTGGGCTGGCCGAGGATCGCGACGCCCATCCCGAGGTCGGCCTCGACCCGGCGGATCACCGCCAGTTGCTGCCAGTCCTTTTCGCCGAAGATGGCGTGGGTCGGCCGCACCGCCAGCAGCAGCTTCGCCACCACCGTCGCCACTCCGTCGAAATGTCCGGGGCGATGCTCGCCCTCCCACCGCTCGCTGACCCCGCGCACCGAAATGCTGGTGGCGAAGCCGTCCGGATAGAGCTGGGCCGGCGTCGGCAGCCAGACGAGGTCGCACCCCGCCGCCTCCAGCCTGGCGAGGTCTGCCTCCTCGGTCCGCGGGTAGCGGGCAAGGTCCCCGGGATCGTTGAACTGCAGCGGATTGACGAAGATGGTCGCGGTGACCCGCGCGGCGTGCTTTCTCGCCTCGGCGACCAGCGCGAGGTGCCCGTCGTGGAGCGCGCCCATGGTCGGCACCAGCGCCAGCGTGTCCCCAGCGCCACGAAGCGCCGCCACCGCCGGCTTCAGCCCTTGAAGCTCACGGATGATTTGCACCGCCGAATCCCCCGGTTTACTTGGGTTGCAACAAGACGCGCCTCTGGCGCTACGCGGGGAAGAAACCAAGTGACGAGCCCACATTTCATCGTCTTCGCCAACGAAAAGGGCGGCACCGGCAAGTCGACCACCGCCGTGCACACCGCCGTTGCACTGGCCGCCGCCGGCCACCGCGTCGCCGCGCTCGACCTCGACCAGCGCCAGCGGACGACCACCCGCTATCTCGAGAACCGCGCCGCGTCGGTGCGGCGCCTCGGGGTCGAGCTGCCCCAGCCGGTGTTCCAGGTGCTCGAGGACCAGAGCGAGGAAGCGCTCGACGCCGCCATCGCCGGCCTTGCGGGCCAGGCCGACGTGCTGGTGATCGACACGCCCGGCCGCGACGACGCCGTCGCCCGCGCCGCCATCCTCAAGGCCGACACTCTGGTCACCCCGATGAACGACAGCTTCGTCGACCTCGACCTCATCGGGCAGGTCAACCCCGACACCTTCAAGGTGACCAAGCCGAGCTTCTATGCCGAGCTGATCTGGAACAGCCGCACCGCGCGGGCCAAGACCGCCGGCAAGAGCGTCGACTGGGTCGTTCTGCGCAACCGTCTCCAGCACATCGGCAGCCACAACCAGCAGCGCGTCGGCGCGGCGATGGATGAGCTTGCGCGCCGGGTTGGCTTCCGCGTCATCCCGGGCCTCAGCGAGCGCGTCATCTACCGCGAACTGTTCCCCAAGGGCCTGACCCTGCTCGACCTCAAGCAGATCGGCGACGCGGGGATCGCCCACATCGCCGCGCGGCAGGAATTGCGCGAGATGGTGGCGGGCCTCGGCCTGCCCGGCGCGGAAGCGGCCAAGGCGGCCTGATCTTTCCCGCCCTCGCCGCAACCTTCCTCAACTCTCCTCGTTCGGGGGCGACATGACCCACAGCTTCGATCCCACCATCCTCCGCGAATATGACATCCGCGGCATCGTCGGCCGCACCCTCCACGAGGAGGACGCCTATGCGCTCGGCCGCACCTTCGCGGCGCAGGGGCAGGAGATGGGGGCAAGGAAGCTCGCCGTCGGCCGCGACGGGCGCGAGCATTCGCCGCGGCTGGAAGAGGCACTGGTCCGCGGCCTGACCGAAGGCGGAATGGACGTGGTCCGCGTCGGCGAGGGGCCGTCGCCGATGCTCTACTGGGCGGTGTCCGAACTCGATGTCGACGGCGGCATCCAGATCACCGGCAGCCACAATCCGGCCGACTATAACGGCTTCAAGATGCTGCTTCCGGGCGGCAGCGTGTTCGGCTCGGCAATCAAGGCGCTCGGCGCCCGCGCCGCCGAAGGCCGCTGGACCGAGGGCGAGGGAAAAATCACCGACGAGGACGTGATGGACCGCTACGTCCAGCGCCTGGTCGAGGACTTCAAGGGCGGCGCGTATCGCATCGGCTGGGACGCCGGCAACGGCGCCGCGGGCCCCGCGCTGGAGAAGCTGATCAAGCTGCTTCCGGGCGAGCACCACACCCTGTTCACCGACGTCGACGGCCGCTTCCCGAACCACCATCCCGACCCAACGGTCGAGAAGAACCTCGAGCACCTCAAGGCGCTGGTCCGTGACAAGGGTCTCGACTTCGGCATCGCCTTCGACGGCGACGGCGACCGGATCGGTGCGGTCGACGGGCAGGGCCGGGTGATCTGGGGCGACCAGCTTCTGATGATCCTCGCCGGACCGGTGCTCGAAGAGCAGCCCGGCGCCACCATTATCGCCGATGTGAAGGCCAGCCAGACCCTGTTCGACCGGATCGGCGAGATGGGCGGCCACCCCTTGATGTGGAAGACCGGCCACAGCCTGATCAAGTCGAAGATGAAGGAAACCGGGGCCCCGCTGGCGGGCGAGATGAGCGGCCACATCTTCTTCAAGCACCGCTGGTACGGTTTCGACGACGCGCTCTACGCTTCGGTCCGACTGATCGAGGCGGTGGCGGCGAGCGGCAAGAGCCTGACTCAGCTCAGGACCGAAATGCCGGTGTCGGTTTCGACCCCCGAACTCCGCTTCCCGGTCGACGAGAGCCGCAAGTTCGCGGTGATCGAGGAAGTCCGCGACCGGCTGTCGGCCGACGGCGCCACGGTCGACGCGACCGATGGGGTGCGGGTCAACACGCCCGAGGGCTGGTGGCTGCTGCGCGCGTCCAACACGCAGGACGTGCTGGTCGCCCGCGCCGAGGCCACCGACCAGCGCGGCCTCGACCTGCTGGTGACCGAGATCGACCAGCAGCTCGCGCTGTCCGAGATCGAGCGGACCGAGGGCGACCATTAACTTATAGCTTGCCGCATTGCCCTCAACCGACAATAACCTGCGTGAAGATACGCAGGGGGTGCGTGTCCGGTCGGGGGGAATCTCATGCGGAAATTGGTGGCGCTTGGACTTGGCGTGACGTTGGCTGTCGCCGGTGCATCGCCGGCGCTGGCGCAAAAGGCCAAGCTGGCCCCGTTCGCCGCCAATCCGGTCGCTGACGCGGCCTACGTCAAGGCGGTCGGCAATCCGGCATTCGGCGGTGCCCGGACCGTCGCCATTCCCCAGTTCACGGTCGAATTCGTCGACGTCTCCGACGGCCTCTCGGCCAAGGAAGAGAAGCGCCAGGACTATGTCCGCGTCGACTATCGCCTGCAGGGGCTGGACGCCGCGTCACGGCAGCAGCTGACCGATCGGCTCTACGCCGCCTGGGTGCAGGGCCTGCAGGCCCGCGGCCTGACCGTGCTCGGCCCCCGCCAGCTGGCCTCCACCGCGACCTGGGGCAAGCTCGCGCCCAAGCTCAAGCCGACGCCAGCGGCGGTCGAGCGGGACAGCGGCCTCAACCAGATCTTCAGCGTCGAAGGCGCCGGCTTTGCCATGCCGGCTGGGGCCCGCACGCCCGAGGGCGCCGCGTCGAAGAACATCGACACCGGCGCCGCGGTCGCCTCCAAGGTCGGCGGCAGGATGGGCGGGATGTTTGGCATGGCCCGCGGCCTGATGAAGATGGGCGGCGGCCTCAAGGACTTCGGCAGCGCCTGGGACCAGGCGGCGGCGGTCGGTCCGCTGTCCAGGGAAACCGGCGCCGCGGTGATGACCGTCCGGTTGGTGGTCGGCCTGCGCGACACGGACATGGCCAGCCGCGGCTTCGGCCTGTTCCGCACCGCCGGCAGCTACGACGGCAAGCCCAGGCTGGTGATCCAGGCCGACGGCACCGAGGTCACGCTCGCCCCGCCCGGCGACGGCCGCAACCTCGCCCGGCTCCAGCTGACCCACGACCTGGTCTTCGCCGAGGACCTGATGAAGGGCCGCATCGCACTCGCCAATAACACCGGCACCACCGTCGGGAACACGCTGGCCAAGGCCAATTTCGCGGCCCGCGCGATCGGCGGCGGGTCGGCGACGATCAGCCAGGTCCATCACTTCGACGTCAGGACCGACCCGGCTGCGGTCGAGGCCGCGATCGGCCGCAACCTCCAGTCGCTGCAGCAGGCGCTACTTGGGCGGATCGGCAGCTAAGGCCGGAAGACTCGACAGCAGCGCGCGTCTGCTGCAGTTTTCCGCCACTTTCACTATAAGGAAGGTCGGATCATGCCGGACTATGTAATCGAGCGTGACATGCCCGGGGCGGGCCAGCTCGGCCCCGCCGACCTCAAGGGTGCGTCGCAGCACAGCTGCTCGGTGATCAAGGACCTCGGCCCCGACATCGAGTGGGTCCACTCCTACGTCACCGACGACAAGATCTACTGCGTCTACCGCGCGCCCGACGAGCAGTTGATTCGCGACCATGCCGAGCGGAGCGGCTTCCCGGCCAACCGCATCTCGCAGGTGCGCGCCATGATCGACCCGACCACGGCGGAGGGCTGACGGCCCGGCCTGTCGGCTCAGCTAAAGCGGCGGACCCGGCCGGCGGCGTCGAACAGGGTCAGGTTGAGCGGGTCCTTGGCCCCGTCCGCCGTCTCCATCCCGGGCGAACCGCGCGGCATGCCGGGGGCGGCGATCCCGATCACGCCCTTCGGCCGTCGCGCCAGCAGCGTCCGGATCGCATCGGCCGGAACATGGCCTTCGACCACCAAACCGCCGACCAGGGTCGTGTGGCAGCTCTGCGCGGCGTCGGGCACCTTCAGGCGCTTCTTTACCGCCGCCATGTCGTCGGTCTCGCGAAGCGTCACCGCAAAGCCGGCCTTGCGCATGGCATCGACCCACTTGGTGCAGCAGCCGCAGGTCGGGCTGCGCCAGGTGGTCATCGCTGGCGGAGCGGCGGCGAGCGCGGGCGCGGCGAGCACTGCCGCACCGGTGGCGGTCAGCCCCAGCAGGCGGCGGCGGTTGAGCGAAGACAGGTCGATCATGGCGCGACCATGACGCAACTCACCTCGCCTGTCGATGAACGGCGGGCCGGCCCTCAGCCGTCGTCCTCGTCGTCGTCATACCCGACCATGTTCAATTCCCGCGCCTTGATCTGCCGGGTCATGCACCAGTGCATCAGCGCGTCCTCGCGGCCGTGGGTGATCCACACTTCCTTGGGCGCGATCTCGAGGATGGTGTCGGTCAGCTCGCCCCAGTCGGCATGGTCGGAGATGATCAGCGGCAGTTCGACGTTCTTCTGCCGCGCGCGCTGGCGGATCCGCATCCACCCGCTCGCCGCCGCGGTGATCGGGTCGGGCAGTCGCCGGCTCCAGCGATCGTTAAGCGCTCCTGGCGGGCACAGGACGAGATGCCCCATCATCTCCTTCTTGTCGGTCCCCGCGACCAGCCGAAGCTCGCCGAGGTCGATCCCCTGCTCGGCATAAAGGGTGCACAGCCGCTCCAGCGCGCCGTGCAGGTAGATCGGCTGGTGGTGCCCGCGCCGCCTGGCCTCGGCGATCACCCGCTGCGCCTTGCCCAGCGCATAGGCTCCGACCAGCACGCAGCGATCGGGATTGTCGGCGAGGCGGATTAGCAGCCGGTCGATTTCGCCGCCGGTCTCGGGATGATGGAACACCGGCAGGCCGAAGGTCGCCTCGGTGATGAAGATATCGCATTTGACCGGCAGGAACGGCTCGCAGGTCGGGTCGGGCCGGCGCTTGTAGTCGCCCGACACGACCACCCGCTCGCCCTTCCAGTCGAGGATGATCTGCGCGGACCCAAGCACGTGGCCGGCCGGCACGAAGCTCACTTCCACCTCGCCGACCGTGACGCTCTGGCCGTAAGCGACCTCGCACCCGTTCTGGTCGCCGTAGCGGACCCCCATGATCGCCAGCGTTTCGGGCGTCGCCCACACCGTGCCGTGCCCGCCGCGGGCGTGATCGGCATGGCCGTGGGTGACCAAAGCGCGCGCCTGCGGCTGCGACGGATCGACCCAGGCATCGGCGGGCCGCACGTATATCCCCGTCGGATGGGGCTCGATCCAGGAACCTAGGCGCGGCACGGCTCTTATACGACAAGGACAAGCGGACGGTTCCGCACGCATAATGATAAGAGGACGCCGACATGGCCGAAGGCAGCGACGTGAACTATTGGAGCATCGTGACGATCATCGGGCCGATCCTGCTGGTGGTGGTGATGGCCTGGGCGTTCCTCAAGAACAAGGGCAGCAAGGTCGATCCGGAGATCACCGAGCGGGCGACGCGCGAAAACTATGCCGCCGAGCAGCGCGAGCATGAGCGCGACGGCCACAGCGGCCTCTGACCGGGGCTGACCTCCCTCCCGTCGTCGCCGGCTGGTTCACGGCCCGCGGCTGGCAACCGCGGCGTCATCAGCTGGAGATGCTGGAGCGGGCCCGCGCCGGCCGCCACGCCCTGCTGGTGGCGGCGACCGGGGCGGGCAAGACGCTGGCCGGCTTCCTCCCGACCATCTGCGAGCTGGTCGAGAACCCGGCCGAGGGGCTCCACACGCTCTACATCTCGCCGCTCAAGGCGCTTGCGGTCGACGTCCAGCGCAACCTGCTCGACCCGATCGGGGAGATGGGGCTGCCGATTCGGGTCGAGACCCGCACCGGAGACACCCCGTCGGACCGCAAGGCGCGGCAGCGGGTCAAGCCGCCGCAGGTGCTGCTGACCACGCCTGAAAGCCTGAGCCTGCTGCTGTCCTATCCCGACAGCTTCCACATGTTCGCCGGGCTCAAGACCATCGTGCTCGACGAGATCCACGCCTTCGCCCGCGACAAGCGCGGCGACCTGCTCGCACTCGCCCTTGCCCGGCTGCAACGCATCGCGCCGGACCTGCGCCGGGTCGGCCTCAGCGCCACCGTCGCCGATCCCGACGCCTATTGCAGCTGGCTCGCGCCCGATGCCGACATGGACGAGGTCGACGTGGTGCTGGGGGCCAAGGGCGCGGAGCCGCAGCTCGACATCCTGCTTCCCCAGAACCGCGTTCCTTGGTCGGGGCACTCGGGGCGCTACGCCGCCAAGCAGGTCATGGCCGAGATCGAGAAACACAAGACGACCCTCGTCTTCTGCAACACCCGGGGCTTGGCCGAGCTGATCTTCCAAGACCTGTGGAAGGAGAATGAGAACGGCCTGCCGATCGGGGTCCACCACGGCAGCCTGGCGCTGGAAGCCCGCCGCAAGGTCGAGGCGGCGATGGCCGACGGCCGCCTGCGGGCTTTGGTCTGCACCTCCAGCCTCGACCTCGGCATCGACTGGGGCAATGTCGACCTCGTCATCCAGATGGGGGCGCCCAAGGGGTCGTCCCGCCTGCTGCAGCGGATCGGCCGCGCCAACCACCGCCTCGACGAGCCCAGTCACGGCACCATCGTGCCGGGCAATCGCTTCGAATATCTCGAAGCCCGCGCCGCTTTGGACGCGGTCGACGCGGGCGAGCTCGATCCCGAAATCTTCCGCCCCGGCACGCTCGACACCCTGGCCCAGCACATCCTCGCCTGCGCCTGCGCTGCCCCGTTCGAGGAAGCCGAACTGCTGGCCGAGATCCGCTCCGCCGCCCCCTACGCCGGGCTGACCGACGCCATCTTCGCCAACGTGCTGAGCTACATCGCGACCGGCGGCTATGCCCTGCGCGCCTATGACAAGTTCCGGCGGCTGGTGGAGGAACCCGCCGGCTCGGGCCACTGGCGGATCACCCGTCCCAACGTCGCGGTCCAGCACCGGATGAACGCGGGCATCATCGTCGACAATCCGATGCTCGACGTCCGTTTCAAGAACGGGCGGATGCTCGGCCGGGTCGAGGAAGGGTTCGCCTCGACCCTCAGCCCGGGCGACCATGTGTTCTTCGCCGGATTGAGCCTCGAGGTGCTGCAGTTCAAGGACAGCGACATCCTGGTCCAGGCCTCCTCCAAGGAAGCACGGCTGGTCACCTATGGCGGCCAGCGGATGAGCATGACGACCCACCTTGCCGACCGGGTCAAGGTGATGCTGTCCGATCCCACCGACTGGCACCGCTTCCCGCCCGACGTGCGCGAATGGCTGGAGGTGCAGCAGCGCCGCTCGCGCCTGCCCCAGCCCGACGAATTGCTGGTCGAAACCTTTCCCCACGAAGGCCGCCATTATCTCATCATGTACAGCTTCGAAGGCTGGAACGCGCACCAGAGCCTAGGCATGCTGGTGACCAAGAGGATGGAGAAGATGGGCCTGAAGCCCCTGGGCTTCGTCGCCAACGATTATGCGCTGTCGGTCTACGGGCTGGAGCCGATCGGCGATCCCGCGCCGCTGCTTTCCCCCGACATCTTGGAAGGCGAGTTCGTCGAATGGGTCGAGCAGTCGATGCTGCTGAAGCGCGCCTTCCGCGAAGTGGCGGTGATCGGCGGGCTGGTCGAGCGGCAGCATCCGGGCAAGCGCAAGACCGGCAAGCAGGTCAGCTTCTCGACCGACCTCATCTACGACGTGCTGCGCAAGTATGAGCCCGAGCATCTGCTGATGCGCGCCGCCTGGGACGATGCCCGCGCCCGGATGACCGAGCTTGGCCGTCTCGCCCGGCTGGTCGAGCGCGCCGCGGCGCAGATGGTCCATGTCCACCTCTCGCGCGTCACCCCGATGGCGGTGCCGCTGATGGTGGTGATCGGCCGCGAAGCCCTGCCGAGCGGCGCGAGCGCCGACGAGGCGTTGCTGGTCGAAGCCGAAAGCGCCATCGCCGAACTGGCGATGCGCGAGGACTGAGCCGCCCGGATCTGCTAGGACGCCGCTATGCGCTTCCTGCCAGTCCTGCTCTTCGCCCCCGCCCTCACGGCCTGCGCCGTGGCCAGTACCGCGGTCGACGTCGTCACCCTGCCGGTCAAGGTTGTGTCCAAGGGCGTTGACCTCGCCACCACCAGCCAGTCCGAAGCCGATGAGAAGCGCGGGCGGGAAATCCGCAAGGAAGAGGAACGCCTCGGCCGCGAACGCCGCGAGCTGGAAGCGCGCTGCCGCAACAGCCGCGCCCGGCCCGACGACCTCTGCCCGCCGCGCTAGCGCCGGCCGAGCTTCGCCACCTCGTAGAGATAATCGACGTAGAGCATCGCCGCCTCGTCGATCCCCGCCACCTTAGGATTGGCCGAGCGGATCAGGAACCATTCGTTGGGCGCATGGGCGCCGTTGCCGCGGCCGATCCCGAATTGCCCGGTCGGCAGGTTGAGCGGCGCGCCGTTGAACACCACCCCCGGCCAGCTGCCGGCGTTGCGCGGGGTCAGCGTGTAGGCGATGCCGGCCCGCTCGAAGACCTTTTTCTGGGCCTGGATGAACGGGCTGTTCTCGTCGGTCTGGTTGGGACCATAGCCGCCGCTCACCACCACCTTGACGTCGTCGAACCCGCGCTTGGCGAGGTGGGCCCTGAGCTTGGTCTCGACCTCCTGCCGGGTCATGTCGGGCACCAGCCGGAATTCGAGCTTGGCCTCGGCCCGGCCCGGCAGGACGGTCTTGCCGCCGACGCCGGTGTAGCCGCTGACCAGGCCCTGGATGTTGACCGTCGGCTGGCCAAGGAAGCGTTCGGAGCTGGTCTGGTAATCCTCGTCGCCGATCCACTTGCCGATGCCCAGCGTGCGCTTGACCTCCGCCTCGTTGGTCGCCGCCACCCGCTGCGCGATCAATTCCTTCTGGCGCGCGGTAAGCGGCTTCACATTGTCCCTGAACCCGTCGATCGCCGGGGTGTGGCCGTCGTCGGCGACGAGGCTGTCGAGCGCCTTCACCAGCCGCCAGGCCGGGCTTTCGATCCGCGCATGATTGCTCGAATGGACGTCGAGTTTGGGATATTTGTCGCTGGTCTCGCCGCCGACGATCAGCTGGAATTCGACCGCGCCCTTGGCGCCCAGCGTGATCCCCGCCTGCCCGTTGCTGTCCTGCGTCGTGGTCGGGATGAATACGCCGACGGTCTTCTTCAGCGCGGCGGCGACCTCGGGATCGGCGACCACCGCCGGGAAGTTGGGTGACGCGATCTCCTCCTCGCCCTCGGCCACCAGCACCAGGTTGACCGGCAGCTTGCGGCCGCTCGCCTTCAAGGCCTGCAGCGCCGCCAGGAAGGCCATTTGCGGCCCCTTCTGGTTGACCGCCCCGCGGCCCATGATCACCTGCCCCTCGCCCGGCCGGTCGACCAGCCGCCCCTCCAGCGGCGGGCTCGACCATTCGGCGGGATCGAACTGCTTCACGTCGTACATGAAGTAGATGCCGAGCGTGACCGGAGCGCCCGCGTCCAGCGTCGCGAACACGCCCGGAACGCCGCCCGACGGCACCACCCGCGCCTTCTGGAAGCCGGCGTCCAGCGCCAGCCGCCGCATATAGTCGGCACCCTCGGCGACGTTGCGCTTTTCCGCGGCGATGGTCGGCAGCGCGATCCACGCCTGCAGCGCCTTGACCGTGGTGTCGTGGCGGCTGGCCACCACCTTGGCGAGGTCGGCCCGGTTCGGGGTCTGCGCCGTCGCCCCTGTCGCGATCAGGGCGGTGCTCACGGCAAGGCTGGTCAAGGTCAGGCGCATCGTCATTCCCCCGGTTTGGTTTGGCGGGAGACTGGCGCGGCCGCGCTTCCTCGTCCAGAGCCTAAGCCCATGCGCTACTTCCTCGATTGCGAATTCGACGGCTTCGGCGGGGCCTTGCTCAGCCTGGCGCTGGTCCCCGACGACGACAGCGAGGAATATTATGCGATCGTCGAGCACGAACGCCCCTGCATCGACTGGGTCGAGCGCCACGTCATCCCCTATCTCGACACCGTGCCACTGGCGCTGAAGGCGGCGCCGCAACCCGCTGCCGACGTCGCCCGCGAACTGTCGCGCTGGCTGAGCCCGTTCGAGGAAGTCGAGATCGTCGCCGACTGGCCCGACGACATCGCCTATTTCTGCAAGGCGCTGATGACCGGCAACGGCCAAATGGTGACGGTGCCGCCGCTGACCTTCCGGCTAATGAACCTCGCCGGCTTCTCCACCGCCCGCAACAGCGCGGTTCCCCACAATGCTCTCCACGACGCCCGCGCGCTGCGCGACCATGTGGTGAACCGCGGCTACTAAGTCGTTGCCACGGAATCAGGAGTCGGGCTAAGCGGCCCCACGATGGTTCCCCTTTCGTTCGCCGGACACGAATTCCTCGCCGATCCCCAGGGTGCCCTGTGGTGGCCGGAACGGCGCGCCCTGCTGGTCGCCGACCTCCACCTCGAGAAAGCGAGCTGGTACGCCAAGCTCGGGCAGTTCCTGCCGCCCTACGACAGCCAGGCGACGCTGGCCGCGCTGACCGAGGTGGTCGACCGCACCGGTGTCGAGAGGCTCTACTGCCTCGGCGACAGCTTCCACGACAAGTTCGGCTGCGACCGCCTGCCCGAAGCGGCGCGCGCCATGCTGCTTGCGCTGACCGCCCGGCTCGACTGGACCTGGATCCTCGGCAACCACGACCCTGGCTTCGCCGACCATTGCGGCGGCACGCTGAGGGAGGAGGTCGAGGTCGACGGCCTGATCCTCCGCCACGAAGCCGACATCCGCGATCCCCGCCCGGAGCTGTCGGGCCATTACCATCCCAAGCTTCGGCTGCAGGTACGCGGCCGGCGGGTCAGCCGCCGCTGCTTCGTCGCCAGCGGTGCCAAGCTGATCCTCCCCGCGTTCGGTGCGCTGACCGGCGGGCTCGATGCCGGCCACAAGGAAATTTTGCGCAAGGTCGGGTCGCCGGCCGCCGCGTTGGTCCCGGTCAAGGACCGCCTGCTGAAGTTCCCGCTCGCCGCCTAGTCGACCAGCCGCGCCTTCACCAGGCCGCGCAGGATATTGCCGACCAGGAACCCGCCCTCGAGGTCGGCGCGGACGAGATCGCCCTCCACCGCTGCGCCCTCGGCGATCAGCTTGTCGCGAAGGATTCCCGGGATCAGCCCGCGGGCGAGCGGCGGCGTCACCAGAATTCCGTCGTCGCGCGTGACGAACAAGGAGGTGAAGCTTCCTTCGGTCAGGCGTCCGTCGGGATCGGCGAAGATCACCTCGTCCGCGCCGCTCTGGATCCGCGCCTGGTCGTAGAAAGCGCGATCGGTGGTCTTGAACCGCAGCCGGTAATCATCGGGCGCGACCGGCAACGGCACGATCTTGATCCGCGCCGGCTCGGTCCGCACCCGCGGTATCGCCCGAACCTCCACCGCCATCACCCCCGTCGGCGACAGGAGGAGGCGGGCAGTGGCGGGCGCGCGGCGGCCAAAGGTCGCGGCCTGGAGCTCGTTGCGGGCCGCGTGGCGGTTGAACTGGAACTGCAACGCCTCCGCCGAGGCCCCCAGCCGATCGAGGTGGCGGTCAAGCTCGATCACGCCTTCACCGGGATCGAAGCGCATGGTCTCGATCAGGTCGATCGCCGGGCGGTCACGCGTCACGAAGGCTCCCTTGTTGTTGCATTCGGACCATTCATCGTCCGCAACCGAATCGACCACAAGCCCGGAACCGAGGCCAAGTGTCGCCTGCTGCACATTTTGTGCAATCTCGAGGGTCCGGATCAGGACGTTGAACGCGGCGTCACCCCCCGGCTCGATCCATCCGGCCGAGCCGCAATAGGCGCCGCGCGGGTGCGGTTCGAGCGCCCGCAGCGCCTTCATCGCCGCGACCTTGGGCGCCCCGGTCACCGATCCGCAGGGAAAAATGGTGCGCAGCACGTCGACCGCGTCGAGCCCGGGCCGGAGCCGCGCGGTCACCCGGCTGACCATCTGGGTGACGGTCGGGTAGCGCTCGATCGCGAACAGCTCGGGGACCGTCACGCTCCCCGGCTCCGCCACCCGCGCCAGGTCGTTGCGGAGGAGATCGACGATCATCAGGTTCTCGGCGCGGTTCTTGGGATCGGCCGTCAGTGCCTTTGCCGGGGCATCGGGCGCGGCGGTGCCCTTCATCGGCTTGGCCTCGATCACCCCGCCGCGCAGTGTGAAGAACTGCTCGGGGCTGAGGCTCAGCAGCCAGCCGTCCGGATGGCGGATCATCGCCCCCCACCCCATCCGCGACGCCTCCCGCATGCGCGCATAGAGCGCTGCCGGATCGCCCTCGAACGGCACCCGGTTGGGGAAGGTCAGATTGACCTGGTAATAGTCGCCAGCGCGAAGCTGCTCGTGGACCGTTTCGACTGCGCCGAGATAATCGCGGCGGTCGACCAGCGGCTCGGGAGCGCCGTTCCAGCCGCTCGCCGGATTGGGCAGCACAGCGTCGGCGGCGACCGTCTCGAAGCCGTCGAACAATCCGAACCACAGCAACGGCCCGTCACCCTGCCGCGCCGCGCCCGCAAGCGCCGGGTCCAGCGCATAGCCTGCCTCATAGGCGAGGAAGCCGGCCGCGTGACGTTCGCTTCGCACCGCCGCCTGCAACGCGTCGAGCGCGGGCAGCACCTCCTCCATCCGCTCGGCCCGAACCTCGCCCACCGGCCGCCGGTACAGCCGCGCGGGGTCACCCGACCGGGCATCGTCGAACAGGAGAAACGGCGCATCCACAGATCAGGCCATTGCAAGCGGCGCCCCGGTTCGTAAAGCTAGGCTTATGCGATCCATGCTCCTCCTGCTCGCCGCGGCGAGCCTGCTCCCGGTGTCCGCCATGGCCCAGACCTCCCCGACCAACCCGCCGATCGATCCCAAGGTCAGCCAGCGGATCGACCGGATTCTCAAGCGGACCCCGCTGATCGACGGCCACAACGACCTTCCGTGGGCGCTTCGCGGCGACTTCGGAAGCAAGGTCGAAGGGCTGCAAAGCGGCACCGACAGCTGGAAGCCGCCGCTGATGACCGACATGGCGCGCTTGAAGGCCGGCCGGGTCGGCGGTCAGTTCTGGTCGGTCTATATCGACGGCACCACGCTCGGCGACGAAGCGATCCGGGTCACGCTGGAACAGATCGACACCGCCCACCGCATCATCGACGCCTACCCCGACACCCTCCGCTTCGCCCGCAGCGCCGACGAGATGGAGGCAGCGCACAAGGCGGGCCGGGTCGGCTCGATGCTGGGGATCGAGGGCGGGCGCCAGATCGGCGGCTCGATGGCGGCGCTGCGGCGCTTCTACGACCTTGGCGCGCGCTACATGACCCTGACCCACAACCAAACCACCGAATGGGCCGATGCCGGCACCGACGAGCCCAAATATGACGGCCTGTCGCCATTCGGGGTCGAAGTGGTGAAGGAGATGAATCGCCTCGGCATGATGGTGGACTTGAGCCACGTCGCGCCTGCGACCATGCGCGATGCGATTGCGGCGTCCCAGGCCCCGGTGATCTTCTCCCACTCCAGCGCGGCGGGCGTGAACCCCCATCCGCGCAACGTCCCCGACGACGTGCTGCGCCTGATGCCGGCCAATGGCGGCGTGGTGATGGTGACGTGGGTGCCGAGCTTCCTCAGCCCCGCCCAGTGGAAGTGGGACGGCGAACAGGCCGCCGAGGAAGCGCGGGTGAAGACCTACAACCGCGCCAACGCCGCCGCCGTCACCAAGGCGATGGAAGCCTGGGTCGCCGCCAATCCGCGCCCGGTGGTCGGGATCAAGGAAGTCGCCGACCATATCGATTATGTCGCCAGGGTCGCCGGCCATGACCATGTCGGGATCGGCGGCGACCTCGACGGCATTCCGCGCACGCCGGTCGGGCTGGAAGGCGTCGAAGCCTATCCGCGCCTGTTCGCCGAACTGATCCGCCGCGGCTGGTCGGACGCCAACCTCGCCAAGCTGGCCGGCGGCAATGTCCTTCGCGCGCTGCGCGGGGCGGAGGCGACCGCCGCCAGGATGAAGGACGTGCCGCCCTCGATGGCGACGCTTAACCCGCCCAAGCCCGCCAACTAGGAGCCCGAACCCATGCTGACCCGCGTCTCGCTGGCCCTTGCCGCTTTTGTCTCGAGCTCGGCCTTTGCGCAGACGCCTGCGCCCAAGCCCGCCGCGCTGACCGTCCAGGCGGTGCCCCCGGTCCCGGCCGAACTCGCCGCCCGCACGCGCCCCTACATGGAGCTGCGCAGCGCCGGCTTCGCCGGCTGGAACGCGCGCGACCGCTCGATGTTGATCCGTACCCGCTTCGCCAACGTCCCCCAGCTCCACCGCGTCGCGGGCCCGCTGATGGACCGTCAGCAGATCACCTTCGAGCCCGAGCCGGTCGGCGGCAGCTGGGCCCCGTCGGGCGACGTGCTGGTGACGCAGATGGACCGCGGCGGCGCCGAATTCTTCCAGCTCTACCGGCTCGACGGCGGCCGGCTGACGCTGCTGACCGACGGCAAGAGCCGCAACAGCTCGGGCGCGTGGAGCAAGGACGGCAAGCTACTCGCCTACAGCTCGACCCGCCGCAACGGCGCCGACACTGACCTGTACGTGATGGACCCGCGCGATCCCAAGACCGACCGGCTGGTCGCCGAGGTGAAGGGCGGCGGATGGGGCGTCGCCGCCTTCGCGCCCGGCAATGCCAAGGCGCTGGTGCTCAATTATCAGCAGGTCACGAACAGCGACCCCTATCTCCTCGACCTCGCCACCCAGCAGCTGACCCCACTCGGCGACCTCAAGAAGGACATTGCCTTCGGTGGCGCCGAATTCGCCCCCGATGGTGCCTTGTGGGTGCTGTCGGACGAGGACAGCGACGTCCAGCGCCTCGGGCGGATGGATACCGCGACCGGCAAGTTCACGCCCGTCGCCAACGCCGGCCGGTGGGACATCGACAGCTTCGACCTGTCCGACGACGGTCGCACTATCGCCTATTTCACCAACGAGGCCGGAATCAGCCGCCTCTACCTCTTCGACGTGGCCAGCGGCCGATCGCGGCAGGTGACCACGCTTCCGGTCGGAGTCGCCGGCGGCCTCGAATGGTCGCCGTGGGGCGAGCTCGGCTTCACCTTCAATTCGGCGCAGGGCACTGCCGACGCCTGGTCGCTCAATCCCCAGACGGGCAAGCTCACCCGCTGGACCCAGAGCGAAACCGGCGGGCTCGATTTCTCGCGCAATCCGTCGGCCCAGCTGATCGAGGTGAAGAGCTTCGACGGTGAGCGCGTGTCGGGCTTCCTTTATCGCCCCGACCCCGCCAAATTCCCCGGCAAGCGCCCGGTGGTGGTCGACATCCACGGCGGTCCCGAGGGGCAGGAGCGCCCGGGCTTCATGGGGCGCGACAATTACCTCATCAACGAGCTGGGGATCGCGGTCTTCCTCCCCAACGTCCGCGGCTCGACCGGCTTCGGCAAGCGCTTCGTCAGCCTCGACAACGGGCCGTTCAAGCGGGAGGATTCGGTCAAGGACATCGGCGCCTTCCTGACCGCGCTCAAGGCCGATCCGGCGATCGACGCGGCCCGCATGGCGGTGACCGGCGGCAGCTATGGCGGCTACATGTGCTATGCGAGCGCGATCCGCTACGCCGCCGACTTCAAGGGCGCGCTGTGCAACGTCGCCATCTCCGACTTCGTCACCTTCCTTGAAGGCACGCAAAGCTACCGCCGCGACCTTCGCCGCGTCGAATATGGCGACGAGCGCGATCCCAAGCAGCGCGCCAAGCTCTTGGAAATCAGCCCGCTGCGCCGGATCGGCGAGATCAAGGCGCCGATGTTCGTGGTGCAGGGCGCCAACGATCCCCGCGTGCCCAAGTCGGAGGCCGACCAGGTCGTCGCGGCCCTGAATGCCCGTCCCGGCGCCGCGCCGACGTGGTACATGGTCGGCGAGAACGAGGGCCACGGCTTCGGCAAGAAGGAGAACCAGGACTATCTGTTCTGGTCGACCCTGCAATTCTGGCAGCAGACGCTGCTCAAGTAAGGAGTTTCGTGAGCGTCCAAGACAATCCGCCGCTGAAGGCGATGGTGATCCCGGTCACCCCGCTTCAGCAGAACTGCACCCTCCTGTGGTGCACCGCGACGAACAAGGCGGCGTTGTGCGATCCGGGCGGCGATCTGCCCAAGATCCGTTCGGCCATCGCCCAGGCGGGGGTGACGGTGGAGAAGATCATCCTGACCCACGGCCACATCGATCATTGCGGCCAGGCCGGTCAGCTGGCGGCGGAACTGGGCGTGCCGATCGAGGGCCCGCACCTCGACGACCTGTTCTGGATCGCCCGGCTGGCCGACGACGGCGCGGCCTATGGCATCGACGCCTCGCCGTTCGAACCCAATCGCTGGCTTACCGATGGCGAGCAGGTCACGGTCGGCGACCTTGTGCTCGACGTCTACCAGACCCCCGGGCACACGCCGGGCCACGTCATCTTCCACCATCCGCCCTCCAAGCTGGCGCTGGTCGGCGACGTGCTGTTCGCAGGCTCGATCGGGCGGACCGACTTTCCGCTGTCCGATCACCAGGCCCTGCTCGATTCGGTCAGGAACAAGCTGTGGCCGCTCGGGAACGAGACGGTGTTCATCCCCGGCCACGGCCCGGCCAGCAGCTTCGAGCGCGAGCGGGCAAGCAACCCCTTCGTCGGAGACAAGGTGCTGGCCTGAGCCGCCTGCCCTTGCTTCCGCGCCCCGTTCCGCTATAGGCCGCCCGTTCGCGACGATCCTTGTCGCCGCCTCGGGGTTCGCCCCGGTGAGCCGGCAAAGGGGCGTCGCCTTCTTTTTTGACCGCAACAGCTTAGAACAGGTGCCGCAATGGCCGTCCCCAAGAGAAAGACCTCGCCCTCGAAGCGCAACATGCGCCGCAGCCATCACGCGCTGACCCCGGCGAGCTTCCAGGAATGCCCGAACTGCGGCGAGCTCAAGCTCCCGCACAATCTGTGCCAGGCCTGCGGCCATTATAACGGCCGCGAGATCGTCTCGACCGAGGCCTGAAGAGCGTCGCTGACGTGACCCCCACACCGGCCAGTGCCCGGAGCCTCAGCGCTCCGCGGATCGCAGTGGACGTGATGGGTGGTGACGGCGGCCTCGAAGCGGTGCTGGGCGGGGTCGAGCGTGCGTTGCGCGCCGACCGTTCGCTTCGCTTCCTTCTCGTCGGCGACGAGGCGGCCATCGCTTCCCGCCTCGAGCGCATGTCGCTGCCTGCCGGCAGCGCCACCATCCTCCATGCTGCCGACAGCATTGCCGGCGACGAAAAGCCGAGCCAGGCCCTGCGCCGTGCCCGCACCACCTCGATGGGGCTGGCGATCAACGCGGTGAAGGACGGCAGCGCCGATGCGGCCCTCTCGGGCGGCAACACCGGCGCGCTGATGGCGATGTCCAAGCTTGCGCTGCGCACCATGCCCGGGATCGACCGGCCGGCGCTGACCGCGCTTCTTCCGACACTCGGAAGCCATGACTGCGTGATGCTCGACCTCGGCGCCAATACCGAGTGCGATGCCCAGAACCTCGTCCAGTTCGCAGTGATGGGCGCCGCTTATGCACGCACCGTGCTTGGGCTGAAGAAACCGCGGGTGAAGCTACTCAACATCGGTACCGAGGAGCTGAAAGGCACCGGCGAGCTCAAGGAAGCCGCCGCCCTGCTGCGGGAGGCGACCTACCTCCACCTCACCTTCGACGGCTTCACCGAGGGCGACCAACTGTCGCGCGGCAAGGTTGACGTGGTCGTCACCGACGGTTTCTCGGGCAACATCGCGCTCAAGACCGCGGAGGGCACCGCACGTTTCGTTACCGACCTCCTGCGCCGCGCCTTCACCTCGTCGCTGCGGTCCAAGGCCGGGTTCGCGCTGTCGAAGCCGGCGCTGCACATGCTCAAGGTCCATCTCGACCCCAACAACCACAATGGCGCGGTCTTCCTCGGCCTCAACGGGCTGGTGGTGAAAAGCCACGGCGGGGCCAACACCAAGGGAGTCGCCAATGCCATCGCCGTTGCAGCGCGGATGGTCCGGGGCGATATCGTCAACCAAGTGGTGAGCGACCTCGACGAATTCCGCGCCCACGCCTTTGCCGTAAGCGAGTAACCCCAGGTGGCCCTGCGTAGCGTTTTTCTCGGAGTAGGGTCGGCACTTCCCGCCCGGCGTGTCGACAACCAGGAACTGGCCGCGCAGGTCGATACCTCGGACGAATGGATCGTCGAGCGTACCGGCATCCGCAGCCGCTATATCGCGGGCGAGGGCGAAACCACCGCCAGCCTGGCGACCGAGGCGGCGCGCAAGGCGCTCGACCATGCCGGGCTCGAACCGGCCGACATCGGCCTGATCATCCTCGCCACCGCAACCCCCGACCAGACCTTTCCCAGCTCGGCGACCAAGGTGCAGCACCTGCTCGGGATCAAGGACGCCATCGCGTTCGATGTCCATGCGGTCTGCACCGGCTTCCTGTACGCCCTGACCGTAGCCGATTCGATGCTGCGCGGCGGTAATGCCAAGACCGCGCTGGTGATCGGGGCCGAGACCTTCAGCCGGATCCTCGACTGGGAGGACCGCACCACCTGCGTCCTGTTCGGCGACGGTGCCGGCGCCGTTGTCCTGCGCGCCGAGGACACCGAAAGCCGCGGGATCCTCGCCACCAAGCTGCACGCCGACGGCCAGTGGGGCGACATGCTCTATGTCGACGGCGGGCCATCGACCACCGGAACGGTGGGCAAGCTCAGGATGAAGGGCCGCGAGGTGTTCCGCCACGCGGTGGTCAACCTCGCGCAGGTCCTCGGCGAAGTGCTCGAGGCAGGCGGCAAGACCCCGGCCGACGTCGATTGGGTGGTTCCGCACCAGGCCAATGCCCGGATCCTCGACGCCACCGCGCGCAAGCTTGGCTTGTCGCCGGACAAGGTGGTGGTGACTGTTGACCGCCACGCCAACACCTCTGCCGCCTCGGTTCCGCTGGCGCTCGACGTCGCGGTGAAGGACGGCCGGAT
Source organism: Sphingomonas kaistensis (assembly GCF_011927725.1). NCBI lineage: Bacteria > Pseudomonadati > Pseudomonadota > Alphaproteobacteria > Sphingomonadales > Sphingomonadaceae > Sphingomonas > Sphingomonas kaistensis. The sequence goes on from NZ_JAATJC010000001.1 coordinate 391,638, forward strand.
CAAGCCTGGCGACCTCATCGTGCTGGAAGCGATGGGCGGCGGTTTCACCTGGGGCGCCGCCTTACTTTCCATTTAACCCTCGGACAATCATCGGCAACTTGCGCAGATTGTCTGTTTGCCGACCTACCTATCTTGCGTTATGCACGATCGTGGGGGCGCGCAAAATCAGGGGCGCCGACAGGGCGGGAGTAAACGGATGGCCGATGCAGGCGTCCCGCGTGGCGGGCAAGGAAGCGAAATGCACAGCGGTACGCTCACGCGTGCCGATCTTGGCGATGTTGTGCACCGCAAGCTCGGGCTGAGCCGTGCCGAGTCGGCCTCGATGGTCGAGCGGCTGCTTCATCATATGTGTTCGGCGCTGGCGCATGGTCAGAACGTCAAGATTTCGGGGTTCGGCAGCTTCATCCTGCGTGACAAGGGTCAGCGGGTCGGGCGCAATCCCAAGACCGGGGTCGAAGTGCCGATCGCACCGCGCCGGGTGATGACCTTCCGCGCCAGCCAGACCATGCGCGACCGCATCGCGCGCGACTGACGGACGTGCCGGCCCAGTCGGGGACCAAGGGGCCCGGAGCCAAGGATCCCTCGGCCTTCCGCACCATCGGTGAAGTCTCCGCCGAGCTTGGCGTCGCGCAGCATATCCTGCGTTACTGGGAGAGCCGTTTTCCGCAGCTGAAGCCGCTTCAGCGGGCTGGCAACCGCCGCTATTATCGCCCCGAAGACGTCGAGCTCGTGCGACGCATCCACTCGCTGCTGTCGCACCAGGGCTATACCGTCCGCGGCGTCCAGCAATTGCTGAAGGACAAGGCGCCCTTGCCCGAGCCGACCGAGCCGGACGAGGATCTAGTCAGTGCGCTGAAGCGGGTCCGGGCCGACCTCGTCGACGCTATCGGCGGGGACTAATCCGCTTTCCGGCCGGCGGGCGCTGGCGACCCGCTCCACTGCCTGCTCCAGGCTCACCCGGCTGACCCGCACCCCCGGCGGAAACGCGGTCAGCAGCCGCGAGGGGCAGGCCGCCGAAAGCATCACGAACGTGCCGCGGTCGCCCTGCCTCCGGACCAGTCGCCCGAACGCCTGCGCAAGCCGCGCCTTCACCACCCGGTCGTCATAGGCCGAGCCGCCGCCCGCCAGCCGCCGCGCGGCGTGAAGCACGGTCGGGCGCGGCCACGGCACCCGCTCCATCACCACCAGCCGCAGCGATTCGCCCGGCACGTCCACCCCGTCGCGCAGCGCGTCGGTGCCGAGCAGGCTGGAGCGGGGGTCGGCGCGGAACATGTCGACCAGGGTGCCGGTGTCGATCGGGTCGACGTGCTGGGCCAGCAGCGGCAATTGCTCGCGCGCCAGCCGGTCGGCGATCCGCGCCTGGACCACCCGCAGCCGTGCGATGGCGGTGAACAGCCCCAGCGTGCCACCGCCCGCCGCGGTGATCAGCCGGGCATAGGCATTGGCCAGCGCTGCCAGGTCGCCCTGCTTGACGTCGGTCACCACCAGCACCTCGGCCGCCGAGGCATAGTCGAACGGGCTCGCGGCATGGAAATGCGCCGGTGCGGCCGGCAGATGCGCGGCGCCGGTGCGGGCGTCGGCCACCTCCCAATGTTCCTCGCCCCCGCGCAGGGTGGCGGAGGTGACCAGCACCCCGTGCGCAGGCTCGATCACCGCCTTGGCCAGCGGCCGCGTCGGGTCGAGCCAGCGGCGCTGCAGCCCGATGTCGAGCTCGCGCCCTTCGACCCGGTCGACGTTCATCCAGTCGACGAAATCCGGGTCCGCGCTGCCGCCGATCCGGGCCAGCAGCTGGGTCCAGGCCCCGACCGCCTGCCCGCGCCAGTTGAGCCCGGCGATCGCCCCTTCGACCCGCGCCCGCGCCGCCGCATCGAGCCAGTCGGGCGCATCCTCCAGCACCGCTTCCAGCCGCAGCCGGAGCGCGGTCATCGGCCGTTGCAGCGATTCGAGCGCGACCAGGGCCGCTGCCGCCGCCTCGACCAGCGGCGCGTCGGGTTCGGCCAATTCGGTCTCCAGGCCGTAGCCCGCGTCCTCGGCCTTGGCGCGGGCCAGCACCGTGACGCGCACCGCCGCGAACAAGGCTTCCAGCGGCCCCAGCGGCAAGCCTTCGACCACCCGGCCCAGCCAGCCGTCGCCCGGCAGCAATCCGGCCGCCTGCACCGCCGCGTCGAGCGCCTGCGCGCCTTCCTCGTCGTAGGAGCAGACGTCCATCAGCCGCGCCGCAAGCCCGCGCCGCCGCCCGCGGGTGCTGCGCTCGGGCCCGATGATCCAGCGCCGAAGCTCGATCGTCTCGGCCCCGGTCAGCGCCACCGCGAAGGTCGAATCGGCGGCGTCGAACAGGTGGTGCCCTTCATCGAAGACGATCCGCTCGAGCCCTCCGCCCAGCCGCCCGCGCGCGGCGGAGATCATCACCAGCGCATGGTTGGCGATGACCAGGTCCGCCCCGCGGCTCGCGCGCTCGGCCTTTTCGATGAAGCATTTCCGGTAGTGCGGGCAGCCGGCATAGACGCACTCGCCGCGGCGGTCGGTCAGCGCGGTGGCGCCGGCCCGGCGGAACAGGCTCGGCAGCCAGCCGGGCAGGTCGCCGCCGACCATGTCGCCGTCCTTGCTGTAGGCCGCCCACCGCCCGACCAGTTGCGCAAGAATTGCCGCCCGGCCCGAGAAGCTGCCCTGAAGCGCGTCCTCGAGGTTGAGCAGGCAGAGATAGTTTTCGCGCCCCTTGCGCACCACGATGCGCTTCTTGCGCTGCTCCTCGTCGGGCACGATGCGCGCCCCTTCCGCGTCGAGCTGTCGCTGCAGCGCCTTGGTGTAGGTCGACACCCACACCGTGCCGCCGGCCTTTTCCGCCCACAGCGAGGCCGGGGCGAGGTAGCCGAGCGTCTTGCCGATCCCGGTCCCGGCCTCGGCCAGCAACAGGTTGGGCGCATCGCGGCGGTCGCGCGGAGCAAAGGCATGGGCGGCGGCGGCGGCGAAGGCGCGCTGACCCTCGCGGGTTTCCGACCCCGCGCCGGTCAGCTGCGCAAGCCGAGCCTCGGCCTCGCCATCGCCCAGCCTGACGATCCGCGCCGGCGGCCGCTCGGAAGCCTCCTCCCAAGCTTCGAGCCGCGAGAAAAGCATCCGCTCGCCCCGCTCGGGCCGCCGCAGCCGCTTGCCCACCAGGGGCGCCCAGGTCCAGCCGAGGCGGTGCAGCGAGGCGTTGACGCTCCACGCCCCTTCGCGCTCGGCCCAGCCCTCGTCCTCGAGCGTCGCAAGGAGCCGTTCGGCGATCTCCGGCAGCAGCGCCGCAGCGCTGGCCTCGTCGGCCGGGGCCTCCAGCCCCACGAACGCCGCCAACCCCGGCACCGTCGGCACCACGAACCGCGCCGGGTGAACGAAGGCAAACAGCTCCAAAAGGTCGAGCCCGCTGACCTCCGCATAGCCGAGCCGTTGCCCGGCAAGCGGCGCGTTCAGGAGGATATGCGGCGTGTCCGAAACCGCCCGGATCGCTTCCCCCCGCCCAGCCTCCCGCGCGCCGTCGGGGCCGACCAACCAGATGCCGGCATGGGACGCGTGAAGTGCGGGAAGGGAAAGAGGAGACGCCACTGCCGCTTATGTGGCGGCAGGGGAACGAAAGGGCAACGGAGATGCGATGAGCCGACCGCCCCTTGCCTTCGCACCTGCAACAACGCATTCGCTCCCCATGACCGACGATGCGATCCGCCAGGCTGCACTCGCCAACAAGACCTGGGTGTTCGAGGAAGCGCGCAAGCTCCTCGCGCGCTATCCGGACGGCAAGCCGGGCGGCGCGCCGATCGTGTTCGAGACGGGCTACGGTCCCTCGGGCCTGCCGCACATCGGCACCTTTACCGAAGTCCTGCGCACGACCTGGGTCCGCCGCGCCTACGAGACACTGACCGGCGGCACCGTACCGACCCGGCTGGTCGCGTTCAGCGACGACATGGACGGCCTGCGCAAGGTCCCGGACAATGTCCCCAACGGCGAGCTGCTGCAGGCCGCGCTGGGCAAGCCCCTGACGCAGGTCCCTGACCCGTTCGGTTGCCACCCCAGCTTCGCGCATCACAACAATGCGCTGCTGCGGCAATTCCTCGACCGCTTCGGCTTCGACTACGAATTCGTCAGCGCGACCGATGCCTACAGCTCGGGCCAGTTCGACGAGGCGCTGCGGCAGGTGCTGCGCCACTTCGACGACATCATGGGCGTGATGCTTCCCACCCTGCGCGAGGAGCGGCGGCTGACCTATTCGCCGGTGCTGCCGATCTCGCCGACCACCGGTCGCGTACTGCAGGTGCCGGTCCGGGTCGTCGATGCGGAGGCGGGCACCATCACCTTCACCGACGAGGACGGCAGCGAGGTCACCCAATCGGCGCTCGGCGGCCTTTCTAAGCTGCAGTGGAAGGTCGACTGGGCGATGCGCTGGGTCGCGCTGGGCGTCGATTACGAGATGGCCGGCAAGGACCTGATCGATTCGACCATCCAGTCCGGCAAAATCGCCCGTATCCTCGGCGCCCGCCCGCCCGAAGGCTTCAATTACGAGATGTTCCTCGACGAAAAGGGCGAGAAGATCTCCAAGTCCAAGGGCAACGGCCTGACGCTGGACGACTGGCTCAAGTATGGCGGCGAGCGGAGCCTCGAATTCTACCTGTTCCGCGAGCCCAGGAAGGCCAAGAACCTCCACCTCGGCCTGATCCCGCGCGCGATCGACGATTATTGGCAGTTCCGCGGCCGCTGGCCCGAGCAGCCGTCCGAGCAGCGCCTCGGCAATCCGGTGCACCACATCCACGGCGGCACGGTGCCGGAGCCGGCCGCGCTGCCGCTCGGCTTCGGGCTGCTGCTCAACCTCGCCAGCCTGCCCGGCGTCGCCGACAAGGACACCGCCTGGCGCTTCGTCCAGCGCTATGCGCCCGGCACCTCGCCCGAGAACGATCCCGAGCTCGACGAGCTGATCGGCCTTGCCGTCACCTATGCCCGCGATTTCGTGGTGCCGGGGCTCCAGCGCCGCGCGCCCACTGAAGCCGAAGCCGCCGCCCTGCGCGACCTCGACGCGATGCTTGGCCAGCTTGCCCCCGACACCCCGGCCGACGATATCCAGAACGCCGTGTTCGAGATCGGCAAGCAGCATTACGGCAAGGAGCGGCTGCGCGAGTGGTTCCAGGCGGCTTACGAGACGTTGCTCGGCTCCAGCCAGGGTCCGCGGCTCGGCAGCTTCATCGCGCTCTATGGTATCGACAACAGCCGCCGCTTGATCGCCGAAGCGCTCGCCTCCTGAGGCGCCGCCGTTCGTCGAACGGTCGTCCGATAGCGGGTTGACCGCCTGCCGCCGCTCGGCTCCACACGAGGCTTCGCAGGGGGTGCGTTTCGTGCAGGTTGATCAGGCGCTGGTCCTTGACCAGGTCACCAAGAAATACGGGGATTTTACCGCCGTCGATGCGCTGAGCTTCGCCGTCCGCACCGGCGAGGTATTCGGCTTTCTCGGCGGCAATGGCGCGGGCAAGACCACTTCGCTGCGCATGGTACTCGACATCATCCGCCCGACAGCCGGCAGCATCTCGGTCCTCGGCCGCGCGCCGGGCCGCGAGAATGCGCCCTTTCTCGGCTTCCTGCCCGAGGAGCGCGGGCTCTACCGCACCATGTCGGCGATCGACACCATCGTCTATTTCGGCCGCCTCAAGGGGATGACCGCCGGCGACGCCCGGACCGAGGGTCTCGCCTTGCTCGACCGCTTCGGCCTGTCCGCCAACGTCAAGTCGACCGTCGACAAGCTCTCCAAGGGCATGGCCCAGAAGGTCCAGCTTGCGACCGCCGTGGTGAACAGCCCCAGGCTGCTGATCCTCGACGAGCCCTTTTCCGGCCTCGACCCCGTCAACCAGGGCCTGCTGGAGGACGAGATCCGCCGCGCTTCGGCCAAGGGGGCGACGGTGGTCTTCTCGACCCACGTAATGCAGCATGCCGAGCGCCTGTGCGACCGGCTGCTGCTGCTCGCGCGCGGCGCCAAGAAATTCGAAGGCAATCTCGACGAGGCGCGCGCGCTGCTTCCGGCCCGGCTTACGGTGACCTCCCGCCAGTCGCTGGCCGGGGTCGCCGGGGTCGCCGACTGCACGCCGCAAGGCGAAGGCGACGCGGGCTGGCAGGATTGGGCGATCACGCTTCGGCCCGGCGCCTCGTCCGGCGACCTCCTCGAACATTGCTCGGCGACCGGGATCGCGCTGCGCCGCTTCGAGGAACGCCGCGCCAGCCTGCACGACGTCTTCCTCCACATGGTCGGAACCGAGGAGCCGGTGAAGTGAACAACGTCCTCCTCGTCGCGCTGCGCGAATATCGGCAGATCACCCGCATGCGCAGCTTCTGGCTGACGCTGCTGATCCTTCCCATCGCCTTTGCGCTCGCGCCGCTCACCCAGCGATTCATGGGTGACAGCGATCCAGACCGTGTGATGATCGTCGACCAGGCCGCCTTCGGCGCCGGCCGGCAGATCACGGAGCGCTTGCGCCTCGACGAAGATCGCCGGGCGATGAGCGACCTTGCCCGTTACGTGGAGCGCCACAAGCTGGCCGCTCCCGCCGACGAGCCCTGGTCGCGCAACGACCGCTGGTTCAGCGACGCCGAGGTCCAGCGCTTCGGCGCCGAGGGCGGGGTCACCGCGGCGCTCGCCCGGCTCAAGCCAGCAATGCCGGCGGACATTCCCGAGTTCGAGCGCCCCGAGCCCCGCTTCGAGATCGTCACCCCGCCGGCAGACTTCAGCCGCCTGCAGGGCCCCGCGCTCGACCAGCGGCTGGAAACGCTGCTTCGCCCGGGCGAAGGCAGCAAGGCCGAGCCGATCGACGTGGTGGTGATCATCCCCGCCGACTTCATTCGGACCGGCACTGCGCGGCTGTCCTCCTCGGGGCGGCCGAACACCCAGTTCGTCGCCATCGTGCAGGATGTGCTGACGCGCTCGCTTCGGCAGGTCCTGCTGTCGGCCGAAGGCGTTTCCCCCGATGTCGCGACCGCCGCCGCAACAGTGACCCCCAATCTCTTGATCGCCCAGCCGGTGCCCGGCAGCGGTGCGCGCGAGGCCCTGCTGGTCCGTTCGATCCTCCCGCTCGCAAGCTGCTACCTGCTGATGATGGCGCTGATGCTGTCGGGCAGCTGGATGCTGCAGGGCACCATCGAGGAGCGTTCCAACAAGCTGCTCGAAACCGTGCTCGCGACCATCAGCCCCGAACAATTGATGTACGGCAAGCTGCTCGGGACCGTGGCGGTCGGGCTGACCATGATCGCGGTATGGATCGGATGCGGTGCCTTTGCCGCCTTCGCCACGCAGGGCGCGATCGCGGACCTGATCCGCCCGGCACTCGCGCCGCTCACCTCATGGACCACGATCGCGGCGATGATCTATTTCTTCATCGCCGGCTATCTCGCCATCTCGGTGTTCTTCCTGGCGGTCGGCGCGATCAGCGATTCGATGAACGACGCGCAGGGCTATCTGATGCCGATCATCCTTGCGATCCTGCTGCCGATCACGATCCTGATCCAGGGCATCGTCGACGGCGGCAAGGGCATCGGGGTGACGATCATGACCTGGGTCCCGATCTGGACCCCGTTCGCGGTGCTGGCACGGCTCGGGACCGGCATCCAGGCGTGGGAAGTGATCGGCTCGGGTCTGCTGCTCGCCGCCTTTGTCGCGCTGCAGATGCTGCTGCTCGGCCGCCTGTTCCGGGCCAGCCTGCTCGCCCAAGGCCAGAAGCCGGGCCTGAAGGAACTCGCCGCACGGCTCGGGCGCCGCTCGGCCGAGGCAGGCTGAGGGCGCGCCCGCCCCCGGCCCCTTCGCTCAACCTGCCTTGGTCACCGCGATCCAGCGGTCGATCTTCTGCTCCAGCACCGCCAGCGGCAGCGCGCCAGTGTTCAGCACGTGGTCGTGGAAGGCGCGAATGTCGAACCGGTCGCCAAGCTCGCCCTGCGCCTTGGCGCGGAGCCGCTGGATGGTGAGCGAGCCGAGCTTGTAGGCCAGCGCCTGCCCCGGAATGGCGATGTAGCGCTCGACCTCGGCCGTTGCGTCGGTCCGGCCCATGTTGCTGTTGGCAAGCATGTAGGCAATCGCCTGGTCGCGGCTCCAGCCCTTGGCGTGAAGCCCGGTGTCGACCACCAGCCGCATTGCCCGCAACATCTCGTCCGACAGCGTCCCGAACCGCTGATAGGGGTCCTTGAACAGCCCCATGTCGTAGCCGAGCGTCTCGGCATAAAGCGCCCAGCCCTCGGCATAAGCGGTATTGCCGCCGAACCGCATGAAAGACGGCAGCGCTTCGTTCTCCTGCGCCAGGCTGATCTGGAAATGGTGCCCCGGCGAGCCTTCGTGGAGGTAGAGCGTGTTGATCCCCGGCGTGGTGCGGCTCGGAAGATCGTAGGCGTTGAAGTAGAAGACGCCCGGGCGTGAGCCGTCCGGAGTGCCGCTTTCATAGGATCCGCCCGCCTCGAACTTCTCGCGGAACGGCTCGTAGGGGCGGATTTCGAGCCTGGCCTTGGGCATGGTCGAGAAGAAGCGCGGAAGCTCGGCATCAACCTTCTTGCCGACCGCATAATAAGCGTCGGTCAGGGCCTGGCGGCTCTTGGGCTGGAACTTGGGGTCGGTCCGCAGATGCTCGAAAAAGGCGGCCAGGTCGCCCTTGAAGCCGACTTCGCGGCGGACCTTGTCCATCTCGCCGCGGATCCGCGCCACTTCGCTAAGCCCAAGCTGGTGGATCTCCTCGGGCGCGATATCGAGCGTGGTCGAGGAGCGGACGAGATGGCGGTAGAGTTCGGGCCCACCCTTCATGCTCAGCAGGCCAACCCCGTCGCGGGCCGCCGGCAGATATTCGGTGCGAAGGAAATCGCGGACCCGGGTCAGTGCGGGCCGGATCTCGCCGTCATAGGCCGCGCGATAGGCCGTGGTCAGCCGAGCGCGCTCCTCCACCGGGATCGATTCCGGGAACTTGCGCACAGGGCCGAGGTAGCTGTTCTCGGCCGGGGTCTGCTTCAGCTGTCCGTCGAGCTGCTCGATCATGTTGCGAACGGTCAACTTGGTATCGACCACCCCGCTCGCCATCCCCTCCCGCCACCGCAGGATCGCGCCGTCAAGATAGCGGACATAGTCCTTGTGGCGCTTGAGGTTGTTCTCATAGTCGACCAGCGTCTGGAACGGCGCCGCCCCCTGCCCGCTGGCGAAGGTCGGGTAGAAGGTGTGGAAGCCGAAGAAATGGTTCATCGGCCGCACCCGCGTCAGGGGCAGCAGGTCCGCGCCGTAGCCACGCAGCGTGTCCTCACTGGTGAACTTGAACACGTCAAAGGCGATCGCATCGGTCGGGGTCAGCCGGGCCCGGTCGATCGTGCCAAGCGCTGCAAGGTCGCGCTCGGCGGCCGCCTTCTCGCCCGCGAAATAGGCGTCGGAGATGTTGTCGCCGAGCCGGTCGGCATAGCGCATGTCCCCGCGCAGCAGGGCACTCAGGGGATTGCGGCGCAGGCTCGCCTCGTCGCTTTCCTTGAAGATCGCGAACAGCCGCTCGTGCTCGGACTGCGCCGTCGCCGCGGGTCGCGACGCGACTGGAGGGGCGTCGACAACCGTCAACGGGGCGGTCGCGGTGCAGGCACCGAGGGCGAGCAGGCTTGCGCCGAGCAGCAGGAAGCGACGGGTCATGGCGGGCTTATACTCGCAAGGCGTGCAACAGGTGAGGTCGCGAAGAGAACCTCACTCGATCCCTGTCAACAACGCTCCCACCAACCGCCGGGCCCCGTCTACCAGAAGAAATCCCGGATGCGGTCGAGTACCCTTCCCGTGCGCAGATCCACCAGCAGCACGTCGCCATGGTAGCGCACCCAGCGATAGCGACCGCTGACGGGCGGAAGGCTGTAATAATAGGGATCGAGGATCCAGTAGCGGCTGGCATAGTAACGGGCCGGAAGCCGCCAGCCGATGTCATACTCGCGATAGCGCCAGCCGAACGGATCGACGTAGATGCTGAGGTGGAAGCGCGCGCGGTCGTGGTCGCGGTGACGCCGCCAGTCGTAGCGGCGGTCCTGCCGCCACTCGCGCCGCCAGCCGTCGCGCTCGATCCGGTCGCGGCGCAGGCCCTCGGCCGCGATGCGGTTGCGCAGGTCGCCTGCTGCCACGGTGCCGGGAGATACGACGCGCGAAGGCTGCGTGACCGTCACCGGCGTCGGAATGGCGTTACCATAGACCGGCGATCCAGCGGTCGGCGGGACGTCGCGGTTGCGTCCCCGGCGCTCCCCGCTTCCACCGCGCCAGCCACCGCCGGCGGCACCGTAAGCACGCCGCTCGGGGCTTGCGACCTCTCCCCCGCCGGACCGTGGCTCGTCGCGGCGCGGCCGTGGGGCCGTGGCCGTCACCGCGCGCACGGGGTCGGGAGCAGCATCGTGCCGGGGAGGAGGCGCCTGCCGAACCGCTTCGGCATCGCGCGGTCGCTCGCGGGGCTCGGCCCAATCGGATCGCGCCGGGCGAGCGGCCGCGTCGACGTCACGGTTCTGCCGTTCCGCGCGGGCGCGGGACCCGGGGGAACGCGACCCCTCGGCCTGTTCATTCACGCCGTCGGGCTGGGCCACGGCAGCGGTAAAGGAGCCGGACGAAGCGGTGAGCAGCAACAACGACAACAGGGACAAACGCATGATCGTGACCTCTCGGAGCCAGGTTGAAGCGATCTTCACTCCAGTCGGCTGACCGGTAGATTAACGCGGAGGCGAAACGATTTCCGGCGTCTGCGGAGGGGCGGGCGGCGTCGGCGAGGGCTCCGGGGCGCCTGCTCCGGCGACCCGCTCAATCGCCCGCCGCAGCCGCGGTTGCATGCCGCAGGCGCAGCGATTGGGAAGCGCGTCGATCTGCTCCGCTGCAGGCCGCGGGCTTTGCTGCAGCAGGGCCGCCACCGCGCAGGTGAAGCCAGGCAGGCAGAAGCCGCACTGGATCGCGTCCTCGGCGATCAGCGCCAGCGTCAGCGGGTGGTTGGCCAGGCCCTCGATGGTGGTGACGTCCGCCCCTTCGAGCGTTCCGATGGCGAGGGTGCAGCTCAACGCCGCGCTTCCGTCGACGATCACCGTGCATGCGCCGCACTGGCCCGTCCCGCCGCAGCCCTGCTTGGTCCCGGTCAGGTTGGCCGCGTCGCGCAGCGCCCACAGCAAGGGGGTCGCGGGATCGAGCGCGAATTCCAAAGCCTGACCATTGACCCGCATCCGCGCCATGAGTGCGGCATCTAGCCGTGGCGGCGCGATGCTGCCAAGTCGTCAGGCGTGATGACGGACAGGCAAGGCATCGACACCGAATGGGGCCGGATCGGCTGCACGACGCGGGGCAGCGGAGGCGTGCCGCTGCTGTTCCTGCATGGCGTCGGTTCGGACCGAAGCGCATGGGATGGCCAAGTAGACGCGTTCGGCGCGGAACGACTGGCGATCGCCATCGACATGCCGGGTTACGGGAACAGTGAACCCGGTCATCTGGAGGTCGAAGGCCGCAAGGACTTCGCCGCCGCCGCCTTGGCGGTGCTGGACGCGCTTGGGGTCGAACAAGCGCATGTGTGCGGCCTCAGCCTTGGCGGCGTCATCGCGCTGGCCATGACGTCCATGGCACCGACGCGCGTGGCGAGCGTGGTGCTCGCCGATACCTTTGCCCGGCATCCGGAGGGCGAGGCCATCCTCGAACGCTCGCTGGCCGGCGCTGCGTCGCTGGGCATGGCCGGGCTGGCCGACAGTCGGGCCGACGCGCTGCTTGCCCAGCCGGCCGATCCCGCCGTCCGGCGCGAGGTGGTCGACACCATGTCCCGGATCGACCCCGCCGCTTACGCGCGGGCGGCGGAAGCGGTGTGGCTGGCCGACCAAAAGCACGAGGCCGCCACGTTGTCGTGCCCGGCGCTGATCCTCTACGGCAGCCAGGACCGGATCACGCCGCCGGCGCTGTCCGAAGAGTTGAAGTCGCTGATCCCGCACGCCGGATTGATCGAGATCACCGGCGCGGGTCATCTTCCCAATCTCGAGCAGCCGGCGATCTTCGACCGCGTGCTGGCGGCCTTCCTCGCTGATGTGGAGCGCTAGGGAGCGGCAGTCGTCCGCCTGCGTTACCCCGCCATGCCGTGGCAACCGCAGCAAAGAGATCGCAAGAAGGCCATCGGCCTGGTGGTCCTGCTCCATCTCGGTCTCGGCGCGGCGCTGCTGCACGGTCTTGCCGGTGAACCGTTGCGCCGCGCGCAGGAGGCGCTGACCACCTTCAACGTCCCGCCGCCCGCGCTGCCCGAGCCGGAGCCCCCGCCCGAACGACAGGCCCCGGCCGAGGCGCGCGAGGAAGGTGTGACGGACCTCGCCGCCCGTCCAGCGCCGGTCGTCCAGCCCGTCCCCGAGGTACGGCTGCCCACGCCGCCGACCTTGCGAACCGCGGACGAAGAGGCGCCGGTCACCGGCACCGCACCCAGCGCGGGCGCCGGACGGGTCGCCGGGCCGGGTGGCGGTTCAGGCGCCGGTGGCGACGGATCGGGGGGAGGCGGAAGCGGCGGCGCGGGGTCCGGCGGGATCGGCAGCGAGGCGCGGCTGCTGTCGGGCAACCTGTCGCGTGGCGACTATCGCCGGATCCGCGGCTTTGGCGCCCCGCGCGGGTCGGCGGTTCTGGCGATCGAGGTCAGCGCGTCGGGACAATTGACGCGCTGCCTACCCTTCTCCTCGTCCGGCAATCCGGCGCTCGATGCCGAACTGTGCCGCCTGCTTGGCCGGACCCGCTGGGAACCAGCACGGGATCGCGGAGGCAATCCGGTCCCGGTCGCGCTACGCTATGTCGCGACCTGGAACCGCGACTGACCGGTCAGCGCGAAGCGACCCGCTGACGCGCCGCCGGAACGCCGTCCTTCTTGTAGATGTCCTCGTAGATGGCGAGCTCGTTGCCGCTCGGCACCGCCGTCAGATAGGTCAGATAGACCGGCATCGGCTTGGCCATCGGGACCTTCTGCTCGGGCGCGGCGCCCTTGGCGCGGAGCGGCTTGCCGTACAGCCAGGCCGCCAGGCGATGCGCCGCCTCGAGCCGCACGCAACCGCCCGAGAACAGCCGCGCGGCTTCCCCGAACAATTCGTCCTGCGGAGTGTCGTGGAGGTAGATGCCCTGCGGATTGGGGAACATGAACTTCATGTCGCCCATGCTGTTGGCAGGGCCCGGAAGCTGGCGCAGTCGCACTTCCTTCTTGCCGGCCGCGACCGCCTGCCAGTCGACGCTGGCGGGGCTGACCACCTTGGCCTTGTCCGACCAGTCGGACAGCACCTGATAGCCCTTGGCCCGGAGATAGGGCGTGCCGCCCTTAATGACGTTGGGGACGATCCGCTCGGCCGCAAGGTCGCTCGGCACGTTCCAGTAGGGACGGAGCGAGGTGTAGCGGATCAGGCCCGCCATCATCGGGGTCGGATAGACCGGCTTGCCGACCACCACCCGCATCATGTCCACGGTCTGGTTGTTGTCGATCATGAACAGGCGTTGCGCGGCGACGTTCACCAGCACGTAGCGGCCCGTTGCGGGAAGGCTGCGGACGCGAAGCATGTTCTTGGTCACCAGCGACGCCGTCGCCGGATCGGGCCGGGCATCGGTCAGCTGGCGGCGAAGCTGGGCATAATAAGGATGCATCCAGCCCATGTTGCGCATGTAGGCGGCGACGTCGGGCGCGGCAGCGGCGGCTGCAAGCAGGGTGGCGGCGCTGGGCGCCTGCGGGCGAAGCTCGCCATCGACATAGACGATGCCGACGTTGGGCGCCCGGCGCAGGTCCTGGGCGTAACGCACGAAGAGTTCGCTGAGGGCGCGGTCGGCGCGGGCGATCGCCTGCGGGTTGCCAGCCTCGGCGGCACGGGCGAGCCGGGCCAGGTCGCGGCTGCGATAGCGCTTGGGATCGAGCCCGTCGGCACGGGCGGTCTCGGTCAGCCGAAGCAGCTCAAAGGCTGCTCCCTGCGAGCCGGGACGAAAGAAGAGGGGTCCGGTGGACGGGCGCGCCGCCGTCACCTGGGCGACCGCGGGCGAGGCGGCCAGCACGGGGGCGACGAGCAGCCCCGCACAAACAAGTGCCGGGCGCACGAGGCGCCCGGCACACAAGCCGATCTGAATACGCGAAAGGCTCATCTGTTCTCCTTAGCCGCGCTCACCGCTCCGGCTGGGGGCGGGGGCCGGCGTGTTGTAGGTGCCGGTGTTGGTCTGCGCCGGGGCACCCGGGTAATATTGCCCGTTCTGGACATAACCGTCGACCCGTCCGTCACGGTCATTATCGGCCCAGATCGCGCCGGCAAGACCGCCGACGACGGCGCCGGCGATGGCGCCTTCGAGCAGGCTGACGCCCGGGATCAGCGCACCGGCGGCAACGCCGGCCACGGCGCCGACGCCGGCACCGGTCGCAACGCGGCCGAGGGTCGAATCATAGCCGCTCGGCTGGCCCTGGTAATACTGGCCGTTCTGGACATAGCCATCGGCATAGCCGTCATTGTTGTTGTCGGCCCATACGGCGCCGGTCAGGCCGCCGATGGCAGCACCAACGGCCGCGCCGGTGATCGGGCTGACACCCGGGACAACGGCGCCGACAGCGGCACCACCGACAGCACCCACGGCTGCGCCGGTTGCGGCGTCGGCGAGGGTGTCGTTGTTGTTCATGGTCGAGCAGGCGCCCAGCGACAGCGAGCTGGCGGCGGCCAAGGCGATCAGGGTCTTCTTCATATCTTTTCTCCCGTGGTGTTCCGGTAACCTCGATCGGCCACATCCGGCATGGCGGAAGCGGAGGCCCGCAACACGGGCCAGCACCGATCAATGTCAGCGCCGCCCCAACGAAAGGCCGCCCCAAGAGGTTCCGGATGCGCAACAAGCGCCGGAAAACCAAGGACTTAGGCCAATTGAAGGAGCCGCACTGACCCCCTGGTGAACGGATCGATACGGAAGCGAAATGCACTGGTGAGCGGGAAGTTGGCGATTAACGCCGAGCCGAACCGGGATGGGCGACGCGAGGCCTGCGGACCGGCGGTCGCTGGGCACGTTCTACCGACTTTGGTCCATGGCCGCCTCGCGCCACGAACTTTTCGCAAAGCCACGAGTTGGGGCTTGCGTAGCTACTTCGAAGATTGCGCACATCTTGATGGTCCATCGATCGCCGGGCATCGCCACGGCTCTTGCTCTCCTTACCCTGCTTCCAATGCTGGGCGCTTGTTCGGGCGGCTCCGACGCCGCGGCGCAGAAGGGCGAAGGGAAAGGCGGCGCTCGCGGGCCCACGCAGGTCGGCTTCGTGACCGTCACCACCTCCAGCGTGCCCGTCGTCAGCGAATTGGGCGGCCGCACCGTCGCCTACGAAACGTCCGAGGTCAGGCCCCAGGTCAACGGCCTGGTCCAGCGCCGGCTGTTCACCGAAGGCAGCTTCGTGCGGCAGGGGCAGCCGCTCTACCAGATCGATCCCAGCCTTTATCGTGCGGCCGTGAACGAGGCCTCGGCGACCGTCGCCAGCGCCCGGGCTGCGGCCGATGCGGCGCAGGCGCGGGCCAACCGCTTCCGCCCGCTGGCGCAGATCGAAGCGGTGAGCCAGCAGGAATATACCGATGCCGCGGCGCAGGCCCGCCAGGCCCGGGCCAGCGTCAATCAGAATCTGGCGCAGCTGGAAACGGCGCGGATCAACCTCCGCTTCGCCACGATCCGAGCGCCGATTTCCGGACGGATCGGCCGCTCGCTGTTCACCCAGGGAGCACTGGTCAGCGCCAACCAGGCCAATCCGCTTGCGGTGATCCAGCGAACCGACCCGATCTACGTCGACATCCAGCAATCGAGTGCCGATCTGACCGCGCTTCGCCGCGCGCTGGCGCAGGGCGGCGTGGCGCCCGGCAGCACCCAGGTCCGCCTCCTGCTCGAGGACGGCAGCGACTATGGCTATACCGGTACCGTCCAGTTCTCCGAATTGCAGGTCAACGAAAGCACCGGAACGGTGACCCTTCGTGCGAGCTTCCCCAATCCGCAGGGCGTCCTGCTGCCCGGCCAATTCGTCCAGACCCGCTTCATCCAGGCGGTGACGCCCGGCGCTATCCTCGTCCCGCAGAATGCGGTGCAGCGCGACATCAGCGGCAAGGCCTACGTGTTCCTCGTCGGCCCCGACAACAAGGCCAGCCGCCGCGATGTCGTGGCCGACCGGACGCAGGGCAGCGACTGGGTCGTGACCGGCGGCCTCAAGGCCGGTGACAAGGTCATCAGCCAGGGCCTGTCGAACCTGCGCGACGGCGCGGCGATCCGCCCGGTCCCGGCCGGCACGCCCCAGCGCATCGCGCCGCCTCCGGCCGGCGCTGCGGGGCAAGCCAAGGGCCAGGGCAAGGGCGGCGGTCCCGCTTAGTGTCACAGCTTTTCATCAGCCGGCCGATTTTCGCCTGGGTCCTGGCGATCATCACCATGCTGGCCGGGATCGGTGCGATCACCCAGTTGCCAGTCGAGCAATATCCCGACGTCGCCCCGCCGCAGGTCAACATCCGCGCCACCTACCCGGGCGCAAGCGCGGAGACGGTCGAGAACAGCGTCACCCAGATCCTCGAACAGCAATTGTCGGGTATCGACGGGCTGCTGTTCTTCTCCTCCACCTCCAGCTCGCGCGGGTCGGTCGGCATCTCGGCGACCTTCGCCAAGGGAACCGATCCCGATACCGCACAGGTGCAGGTCCAGAACGCCGTGCAGCAGGCGGTCTCGCGGCTTCCGCAGCAGGTCCAGCAGCAGGGCGTCCGGGTCACCAAGTCCAACCCCGACTTCCTGCTGATCGTCGGCGTGTTCGACGAAAGCGACCGGCGCTCGAACATCGACGTCTCCGATTATCTCACCAGCAACATCCAGGATCCCCTGTCACGGGTCGAGGGCGTGGGCGACGTCAACGTGTTCGGCTCGCAGCGGGCGATGCGGATCTGGCTCAACCCGCAGCGGCTCGCCGGCGTGTCACTGATGCCGGGCGACGTGATCACCGCCATCCAGAACCAGAATACCGAGGTCGCGGCGGGCGAAGTGGGAAGCCTGCCCCAGCCGCGCGATCAGTTGCTCAACGCCACCGTCACCGCCCAATCGCGGTTGCAGACCCCCGCGCAGTTCGAGAACATCATCCTCAAGACCGAGCCGAGCGGCGCGACGGTCCGGATCAAGGACGTTGCGCGGGTCGAATATGGGGCCGAGAGCTACAATGCGGTGAGCCGCATCAACGGCCACCCGGGCGCTGGCATGGCGATCAGCCTGGCGCCCGGGGCCGACGCCCTCAAGACCGCCGAGCTGATCAAGGCCCGGGTGTCGGAACTCACCACCTCGCTGCCCGAAGGACTCAAGGTCGCCTACGCCAACGACACCACCGCCTTCATCAAGCTGTCCGTCGAGGAAGTGGTGAAGACCCTGCTCGAGGCGGTGGTCCTCGTGGTCATCGTGATGTTCGTCTTCCTGCAAAGCTGGCGGGCGACACTGGTGCCGGCGATCGCGGTGCCGGTGGTGCTGCTCGGCACCTTCGCGATCTTCTATCTGTTCGGCTTCACCATCAACACGCTGACCCTGTTCGGGCTGGTGCTCGCGATTGGCCTGCTCGTCGACGACGCCATCGTCGTGGTCGAGAATGTCGAGCGCCTGATGGAAGAGAATCCGGGGATGAGCCCGAGGGAGGCGACCGAGATCTCGATGAAGGAGATCCAGGTCGCACTGGTCGCCATCGCGGTGGTGCTGTCGGCGGTGTTCCTGCCGATGGCCTTCTTCGGCGGCTCGACCGGGGTCATCTACCAGCAATTCTCGATCACCATCATCAGCTGCATGATCCTGTCGGTGCTGGTCGCGCTGATCCTCAGCCCGGCGATCACCGCGACTCTGCTCAAGGCCCGCAAGCCGGCGGAAGAGGAAGCCGCCGAGCGATCGGACGCGCGCTGGTACCAGCGCTGGGCGCACCGCTTCCAGGACTGGTTCAACCGCAATTTCAGCCGCGGGATCGAGCGCTACACCGGCGCGGTGATCGGCGTGATCAACCGCAAGTGGCTGTTCCTTGGCATCTACGGGGTCACCTGCGTGATCCTGGTGATCCTGTTCCAGCGCTTGCCGACCAGCTTCCTGCCGACCGAGGACCAGGGCGCCGCCAGCATCCAGTTCCGCCTCCCCGCCGGTGCCACCCAGCAGCGCACGCTGGAGGTCCAGCGCCAGATCGAGGCCTATCTGCGCGACTATGAGGCCAAGAACCTGTCGGTCGTCTTCACCGTCGCCGGTGGCGGCGGGGGCGGCGGCGCGAGCGGCCAGAACACCGGGCAGGGCTTTATCAACCTTGCCCCGTGGGACGACCGCAAGGGCGCCGAAAACACCGCCGACGCGATCGTCGAGCGCGCGTCGGGCGCCTTCCGCGGCTTCCGCGATGCCCAGGTCTTCGCGCTGGTACCCGGCGCCATCCGCGGCCTGGGCCAGTCCAACGGCTTCAACCTCCAGCTGCAGAACAGCGGCGGGCTCAGCCGCGAGCAGTTCCTGGCCGCGCGCGAACGCCTGCTTGCCGCCGCCAACGGCGATCCCCTGCTGAGCTCGGTCCGGCTGAGCGACCTGCCCGACGTCGCCAACCTCGATATCGACGTCGACCAGCAGCGCCTGACCGCGTTCGGGGTCAGCCAGGCCGACGTCAACAACACCCTCTCGACCGCCTGGGGCGGGCGCTACGTCAACGACTTCATCGACAACGGCCGCGTCAAGCGGGTCTACGTCCAGGGCGACGCGCCGTACCGCTCGCAGCCCTCGGACCTCGACCAGTGGTTCGTGCGCGGCAACGACGGGCAGATGACCCCGTTCAGCGCCTTCGCGCAGACCGGGTGGAGCACGGGGCCGAGCAGCCTCAGCCGCTTCAACGGCGTGTCCTCGTTCGAATTCCAGGGCCAGCCGGCCGCCGGGGTCAGCTCGGGTGAAGCGATGGACCGCATGATGGAGCTGGCCGCCGAGATCCCGGGCACCACCGTGTCCTGGTCGGGCGCGAGCTTCCAGGAACGGCTGTCGGCCGGTCAGGCACCCCTGCTCTACGCCTTGTCGCTGCTGGTGGTCTTCCTCTGCCTCGCCGCCTTGTACGAAAGCTGGACGATCCCGGTCGCGGTGTTGCTGGTCATTCCGCTCGGGCTGGTCGGCGCCGTCTTCGCGGTCACCCTGCGCGGGCTGGAGAATGACGTCTACCTGCAGATCGGGCTGCTCACGACCATGGGGCTGGCCGCCAAGAATGCGATCCTGATGATCGAATTTGCCGAACAGGCCGAGCGCGCCGGCAAGAGCGTGATGGACAGTGCGATCGAAGCCGCCCGGATCCGCCTGCGCCCGATCCTGATGACCAGCTTCGCCTTCATCTTCGGCGTCCTTCCGCTGGCCTTGTCGACCGGCGCCGGCGCCAACAGCCGGATCGCCATCGGCACCGCGGTGATCGGCGGCATGCTGACCGCCACCATCCTCGCGATCTTCTACATCCCGTTGTTCTTCGTGCTGGTCCGCCGCGCCGCCAAGGAGGGCATCGTCCGGGTGCGCGACCGCCTGCGCCGCAACGCCCCGCCCAAGGAAGCCACCACGTGAAGCGCCTGCTTGTCCTGACGCCGCTGCTTCTGGCGGGCTGCACGTCGCTCGATCCGGCCTATCGCACGCCTGCCGCGCCGGTCCCGGTCAGCTGGCCGGTCGGCGATCCGTATCGCGGCGAAGCGCCCGCCCTTGCCGACTTCAACCATCGCGACGTCCTTCGCGACGTGCGGCTCCAGACCCTGGTCGGCCAGGCGCTGCAGAATAATCGCGACCTGCGTATCGCCGCCGCCAACATCGCTGCGGCCCGGGCGCAGGTGCGGATCACCCGCGCCAACCAGCTCCCCCGCCTCGATTCCTCCGCCGGGGTGGAGGTCACTCCGCGCCGCGACGAGGACGGCGACATCAACGGGGTACGGGTCGGCGGGTCGGCCAGCCTGCTGCCCTCGTTCGAGCTCGACCTGTTCGGCCTGCTCGCCTCGCAGACCCGCGCCCAGCAGGAGCGGCTGCTTGCGACCGGCGCGGCCGAGCGGGCGGTCCGGGTCGCGCTGATCGGAGACATCGCCGACGCCTGGCTGGCCTATGCCGCCGACACCTCGCTGCTGACCATTGCGGAGAATACGGTCGCCGCGGCGGAACGCAGCCGGGTGCTGACCGATGCCCGGCTGCGCGGTGGCGTCGCCCCCCGCACCGACCTCCTCCAGGCCCAGCAGGTGCTCGAGACCGCGCGCGCCGATCTTGCCGAACAGCGCGCCCGCCGCGCGCAGGGCGCCAACCTCCTCCAGCTGCTGGTCGGGGCACCGGTCGATCCCAGCCTGCTCCCCAGTTCCATCAACCAGGCGGCGGCCAGTGTCGCCGTCCTGCCGGCCGGCCTCGATTCCCGCATCCTGCTGCGCCGCCCCGACGTGATCGAAGCCGAATATCGCCTCCGCGCCACCAATGCCGAGATCGGCGCCGCCCGCGCCGCGCTGTTCCCGCGCATATCGCTGACCGGGCTGCTCGGGCTTGCAAGCAGCACGCTGACCGGCCTGTTCACCGGAAGCGCGTTCAACTTCTCCGCCGGGGCCGGCGCCACCTACAGCATCTTCAACGGCGGGGCGGCGCGGGCCAATGTCGCGCTTGCCCGGGCTGACCAGCAGGCCGCGCTCGCCACCTACGAGCGGGCGATCCAGACCGGCTTCCGCGAGGTCGCCGATGCTCTGGCCGACCGTGGCACTTTCGACGACCGGGTGTCCGCCAACCAGCGCAACCTGTCCGCCGCCAACGATACGCTGCGCCTCGTCACCGCGCGCTATCGCGAAGGCCTCGACCCCTTCCTCAACGTGCTCGACGCCCAGCGTTCCGCTTATGCGATCGAACGCAATGTCGTGGCGGTTCAACTGGCGGCGGCGCAGAACAGGGTCGCCGTCTATCGCGCTTTGGGCGGCGACGGCATCTAGGCCGCTGGCGCGCGCGTCTCCCTTCGTCGGATCGACGGGGAGGCGGCAGCGATAATGGGAATGGCGGAGACGGAGTCCGCCGAACCTAGCTACTTAAGTCCTTGCGAGTAAGTCGAACTATCGGCGGGCCTTCAAGCGTTCCCCACGCTTTTCCCCACAGTACGTGCTCGTCACTATTTGCTTGAGGCCTTCGAATGTCTGCTTTGGGTGGAAAGCGGACATTCGAGTCAGCGCTTTGAATGGTTGCAAGTGGCCGTAAGCAGCTGGCCTGGTCTTCGCGGCGAACCCCTTGGCAGAGGTCGCTCGTTCAGCTGCCGGGCTAATGTTCGCTTTCAATCAGTATCAGCCACCCAGCGTCCAAAGATCGACTTTGTTGCGTCCGGAGTTTTCGTCGGGGGCTAAAGCTAGGTAAACTCAAAATAGATTAAACTGGGTTAGCAATGCTAGTTTTGCTATAGACCGAGAGGAGAAACTCGGAGGACGTCATGGGCACTTATAACGGCAATCAGAAATCGCAAACGATCCGTGCCTCCGAGAAAAGCGACTACGTCTTCGGGCGGGCAGGTGATGACGTTATCTATGGCCTGGGCGGGGATGATCAAATCTACGGCGGCTTCGGTAGCGACGTTCTCTATGGCGGCTCCGGCAATGATGTCATTCGCGGTGGCGAAGGTAACAATGCCGATGACAGCAACGACTGGCTTTACGGCGAAGCGGGCAATGACACATTGCTCGGCGAAAAGGGTGCCGACTACCTGAACGGAGGCGACGGTAATGATCAGATCGTCGGTGGCGCGGGCGATGACATCATTGTTGGCGGGGCGGGAGCTGATAACTTCGCCTTCTATCCGGGTTGGGGTCCGGCCGGGAATGATCGTATTCTCGACTTCACTTCAGGTGAGGACAAGCTGGATCTTCGGGTTCACAACATCACCATGGACAATGTCGTCATCACGTCAGCAGGTTCTGATACGATAGTCTCTGTCGACGTGAACAAAGACGGCCTCGCCGACTTCCACATCACTCTCGCAGCGGCGCCTGCTCCAGTGCCATCTGACTTCTTGTTTGGCTAACACGTTGCTGCGCTGCAGGCCTTGAGAAAGGGATGTCAGCTTCCCATCCATTGCGGACGTTCAGTTTTAGTGCCGCTTGCGTGCCCCGTTGACGGTTGTTCTGCTGTGTTGAGCGACCCCCCGCCTTCCGAACGACAGTGGCATGGCACTACTTATCGCAGCAGCGTTATTCATTGTCTGCGGCCCGCAGGGCTACAGGGATGCAGGTAGCCAAGCCGGCTCGCCGATCCCAGTGGCAATCAATCAGGAGGCTAACGTCCGCAATGGGTCGAAAGCAGACATTCGGCCTGTGAGCCTCAATAAGGCACCTCAGTCTCTATGGCTGCCATCAGTGACCGGACGTAGGCGAAATCGGCCCTCAGCGCCGCTCTACGGCCGCCTGTGAAGGCATTGCGGCTGGAGATGGCTTTGCCGGCCGGTGTCCTAGGCCCGGTGGCTTGCTTCCAAGGGGACCAACGCCGGATCGCAGCAGCCTGCTTTGCGCGGCGCTCCTGGGTCCAACCGTGGCTCATGGGATTGCTCCAATAGTTTGTTTGGCTGATTGCTCGAAACTTCCGCGCGGGGAGCGGCGCCATTGTTCACCTGCTGAGGACCGGCCGAGATATTGGCCTGCCTTGCTATGACGACTGGCGGATTCTTGAGAGTGCCCAGCGTCTCCAACGTCGCGCGGCATTGAGCCTGAGCCTTCAGCGCGAGCCGCATGTATTTCTCGCTGGCCTCGATGTACTCGCCCATGTTCAGGGCCGAGCGCCTCGCTAGCTCAGTGAAAATGGCGTTCAGCGCGTGGGCTTGGCTTACCAGCATCGCTTCCGGCCCACTGAGGTTGCCTGACTTCACTGCCGCGACGTTGTCGTTCAACGCCTCGACTGTCTCAGTAATCTCAAGCTTTCCAAAGGTGCCCTTGGCGAAGTTGAGCACGGTGGCAGCTGCGCTGACGGCCGGATGGACCGCCGTGTCTGCCATGCGCCGCTCCGGAGACTTACCAGCATCATCTGCTACTCGCAGCTGATCCTTCTTCGCGGCTTCGGACGCTTTCTTGGCGGGCATGCGTTCTCACCTCGTTCAGTGCCTCACCGTTATAGCACAGTAAGCCTGTAAGTGAATCCCCGACAGCGAGTGGTGTTACGGCCTAGAAAGCTGAGAAGCAGCATCGGTGTCCAGAGCAGACCGCTCTGAACTTTGCGAAGCCCCCCCGGGGGTGCTGGATCGAATGTCTGCTTTCGACCCAGAGCCGACATTCGGGCGGAGAGGCTCGACGTCCACGATGTGCCCCACTCAATCGTGAGGGAATAGTCTCGAAGCCAAGGTGACCGAGCCGGCCTGCGCGTCCGCGCGATCGGGCACGTTGACCAGCCTGGCAGCATCCTCCGCAGCGATCGTGTAGCAGGATCTGCGCTTCCAGGGTCATGTTGAGCGCATAGGAGACGGGTTCCCGGTCACGGGCAATGAAGTTGCCTGACCGGCTTTTCGCCCGCCGCGCCTGACCGGCACGGCGGGCGCCCCTTGCCTCAGCGGCCGCGATAGTCGACGATGTACCAGGCATCGTCCTCTTCATCATATTCGCAGCGCCAATCGTCGTGGAAGGTACTCTGCGCCGCACCGACCGTATCGAAGATGCCGAGCGCGACCAGCCGCTCGCGGTCAGCTTTGGCGGACTCCGCCGCGGCCCGCTCGCATTCGCCGCGAGAGGCGTAGGGAGTGTTGGTCGGGTGGGCCACGAGCGCGGTCCCGGCAACCAGGGCGAGCAGCGCGGCGGGCAATGTGATCTTCTTCATGTCGACCTCCTTCGTGAGAGAGGATGCTGGCGTGCCGCGCCGCGCCCTTGCTTGCGATGATCATCTTATGATGCAAACCTGATTGCGAGGGAGCGCAAGCATCTTGCTCAAGCTGTCGGACCTGCCCACGCGCGACGACTTTCGCATTGGCGATTTGCGTATCAGTCCGTCGCGCCGGCTGGTGGAAGGACCGAACGGCACCCACCATGTCGAGCCCCAGTTCATGCTGGTGTTTCTGCGCCTTCTGGATGCGGAAGGGCAGGTGGTCACCCGTCGTGAGCTGTTCGTGGAATGCTGGGGCAGCGCCAGCGTCGGCGATGACAGCCTCAACCGGGCCATTGCCGGCGTGCGGCAGATCGCTCGCGCCGTTGGCAGTTTGGCCATCTCGCTCGAAACCATTCCGCGAACCGGCTATGTTCTTCGGCGGAGTTCCGGAGCCTCCACCCCGGTGGACGCCGCCAGCGGCCTGCCCGAGGCAGTCGACGACGCCTTCGGCTGCTGGCGCGCCGGGCTCCCTGGCCCTGACCTCGACGTGATCGCGCGCCTCGACCGTTGCTTGCAGGACGAGCGCGGTTCGGCGCGGGGGTGGGGCATGAAGGCGGTGCTGCTGCGCAAGGCGGTGGAATATTCCCCCCCGAATGCTTGCAGTGATTTGCTGACTGCCTGCGAGGCTGCGGCTAGGCGGGCGCTGGCGATCGACCCTTGGCAAAGTGATGCGCTAGTCGCCCGGGCCGGGGTGATGCCGATGTTCGGCAACTGGCTTGCGGTGCGCAAGCGGCTTGAAGAGGTGCTCGATCACGATCCGGGCCACATGCCGGCTCGCCATGATCTGGCGGTGCTGGAAATGGCGACTGGCCGGCCGAGTGCGGCACGGCCGCTGATTGCTGCGCTGATCGACGAAGATCCGCTGGCGGCGACCTTCTACTACAAGCGCATGTACCATTGCTGGAACTTCGGCGAGCTCGAGGAAATGGAGCGGGTCGCGACCCGTGCGCTGCAGCTTTGGCCCCAGCACCCGGCCATATGGTCGGCGCGCTTCTGGACTCTGTTGTTCACAGGGCGCGCCGAGCAGGCCCGGTGCTTCGTGCAGGACGAATATGTTCGGCCGGCGCTGCCCCCGGTCATGGTCACGTTGCTGGGCGACCTGGCCGCGCTGTGCGGCGGGAGCGCTGACGACGAGAAAAGGTGCGCCCTTGTTGAGCGTGCCGCCGGGCTGGTCGTTCGTGCGCCGGTGATGGCGGTGGCCGCCCTCATGGCGCTGCTGGCGCTTGGCGAGGCTCCCCGCGTGCTGGACCTCGCTTATTCTTATTACCTCGGCCGCGGCAGCCAGGTGACGCCGTTGTGGAGCAATGCGGATGATGCGCGCATCTCCGATCAGTATCGGCGCATCACGCAGCTGTTGTTCCTGCCCTGCGCCAGCGAGCTGCGCGCGTTAGCAGGTTTCGAGGATCTGTGCCGCGATCTCGGATTTTCGGCCTACTGGCAGGGGGCGGGGCTGCAACCCGACTTCCGCAGCTAGGCGCGGTGAGCCTCAGCAGCGTCAAGCGATTGGCCGGGCAGAGGCCGCGCGCCGGGCTACTTTGGGATGCATACGGACGCCGTATGAACGCGCGCCAGAGCTTCAACGATCGCGGCAACCACGGCTACTACGAGTCAGCGCCCTCCGCATGGGCTGTCCGCCGAGCGCTCAAAACTCTTCGAGTGAACGCCAACCAGATCGAAGGCATGGTGTTGAATGCCTTGCAGGAACTTTGCAGTTCGCCGGCATCCCTGCGGGAGCTACTGCTGAGCAGCAGCGGGCTTGGCTCAGAGGTAAATACACTGGCAGCGCAGGGAACCGCTGCCTCTGTAAGGCTTCGCGATCTCAAGATCAGCTGGCGAGCACTCACGTACAGGCTGCTTATGTCACGGATAGAGATTGGCTTTGATCGCATCCGGGTATTGCTGCGTATCGATGCCCTCGCAGCGTTTCTTCGCTGGGACGGTGTTGGCATGTTCCGGATGAGCGATCTTGAGCTTCTCCGTGCCAAGCAACTTCACACTCTGGAGGTACCTGTCCACCTCTATCGTCAACGGCGGGAAACTTGGTTGCCAATTACCCCATGCGTTGAGGCACTAAAGCCCGACATGAAGCTCACCGAATTGCTGAACGATGCTCGTGAAGCCCAGCGACTTATTTATCAGCATCGCGATCGATCGCTGACTGAGCTAGCTTGGTCTCTTGGGAAAAGCCGGTGCTCTTTTCAAGGCTGGTACGCTTGAATTATCTGGCGCCCGACATCCTCGCGGCAATCACCGATGGGAGCCAGCCTCCAGATCTTACGAGAGGGGTCCTATTGAAGCAGGATATTCCCCTCGATTGGGCCCTTCAGAGAAGGCAGCTTGGTTTTCGACCGGTACATGCAAGTTGTTTGTCGAGTGACGCACTAAGGCGAAACACGACCTGAAGCGGCATCGACTTAGGAAGCATGGATGTGGAGCGACACCTGCCAACTGCCTTGCGGGGCTTCCGCAAAACACTCGAATGAGATCGCCCGACGATCCTCATCGAGGTGCTCGACAGCCAGGTGAAGGACGGGATTGCTGAAGCACTCGCCGGCCTGCCCTATGACTGGACTTTGATACCCGACGAGGAAGGTCGAAATTATCTGCTGACCTCATCGGCGGTCTAGCAAACCGAGAAGCAGACCGGCGTTACATCAGCCGATCCATCGTTATCGATCGCGGCCTATATTCGGCGCTTGCACTGTAGGATTCGCCCCTCCAACCTACGATTGGCGACCCTGGTTGAGACTCGGCAAAAGCTCCCGACAGGGTCGCCAACCAATGTTTGCTCCGTCCCACCCTCGTGGCTTTGCTGATTATCATCGCTTCCTGCTGCCACTGTCATTGACGGAGGCGGCATCCGCTGCCGCAACCTAGGCGAGGTCCGCCACCTCGGCATCGACGCGGCAGATTATCAACGCTCAAGGCCATGCCGCCAGCAGTTCGGCGACCACGTATGCAGCGATCGGCAAGCTCGAGCCGCTAAGGAAGCGATGCGTTTGGCTCTGCGCGTTGGCCCGGTGCGGATCGAGACTTTCGGTAAGGATCGCTACGGTAGAACTCTCGGCATCGCTCATGCCGGCAAGGTCAACAGAGATTGCCGGATGCTTAGGGGACCAGGCGTGCGCTACATGCCGCGCTATGACGATGGCAGGAGAGTGGCGAGGGCTTGCGGGCTTTAAGGCCGAATGTCCGCAATGTGTGAAAGATGCGCGATATGCGACCCGGCGTGCCGACGAGAACCGAATCGCCAACCCTTTAAAGGGAAGGCACTACGAATTGACAGCGGCGGCGGAAACCGGGGAGCGCTTGGCAAGCGCTCAACCCGGTTCACTCCCAAATGCCTTGCGGCTTACCGAGCGGGAGCGGCGCCAATCTACGGTGAGGCAACGTCGCCTACAATATCTTCGATGCCAAAATTAGATCCGTTTCTGACCGATCTTCATGTGTGATCTATCCACCGCCGCGAGGATCTGGGCCGAAAGCCAATCCTTATCGCTCTCCTTCAAAATAGGCTAAAAAGGGGCAATCGAGGGAGGCCTCAATGCCCAATCCTACCGAGACGATGACGGCGGTCCGCTGCGCGATCTACACGCGCAAGAGCACCGAGAGCCCAACTGGTCAGGAGATGACGTCGCTGGCGGGGCAGCGAGCGGTCTGTGCCGCCTATATTAAGTGCCAAGCACACAAGGGTTGGGTAGAACTATCGCAGCATTACGATGACGAAGGCTTTTCTGGGGGCAATCTCGAGCGGCCTGCACTTCACCGGCTGCTCACGGACGCCCGGGAGGGGCGCATTGACGCAATCGTCTTTTACAAAATTGACCGTCTTACTCGGTCGCTAGCCGATTTCGTCCGGCTTATGGACGCGTTTCAGCACTTCGATATTTCTTTCGTAAGCGTCACCCAGTCGTTCGACACCTCAGACAGCATGGGCCGTATGGTCCTCAACATCCTCCTAACCTTCGCGCAATTTGAGCGCGAGATGATGGGAGATCGCATCCGCGACAAGAAAAACACGATGCGGAGAAGCGGACTCTATATCGGTGGCTTGGCCCCAATCGGGTACCTCTCAAAAAAAGGTCGGCTCGAGATCATTCCCAAGGAGGCCGAATTAGTTCGCGCGGCCTTCGATCGGTTCGACGACTATCCAAGCGTCAGTAGCTTGCTGAGAGCACTCGATGACGAAGGCAAAGGAAAGCTTGTTTCAAGCTTTCGCTTTAAGACCAAACGGCGGAACGGCCTCTGGTATGGTGGCTCGGCTCAGAAGATGTTCCGAAATCCTATCTATGCTGGCTATCAATACGTTGATGGCGAGCTGATAAAGGCGGATCACGAGGCGTACATCTCGCTCGAGAGGTGGCAGCATTTCCAAGCCGTGCTCGCCACGCGTACCAAGAAAAGCGGCAAGGTCGATCCCAGCATACATCTTCTGGCAGGCCTCATCTTCGATGAGACTGACCGCATTCTCGCCCCTCGAATACGCGGGACGAAGCGATGGCCCCAGCGCTATTACGAAAGCGTCAGCAGGCAATTGCGAAAGGGCCAGCGCGTCGATCGCGTTCGGATTCGTGGTGAGGAAATTGAGCAAGTCGTAAGCGGAGCGCTGGTCGCCTTCCTACGCGACTGCGAAAAGCTTCGGACCGCCGTCTGCCGTGCCTACGCCGATCCGCATTTGGCTTATGAGATGCAACGCAACGGGCCACTTGCTGCCGAACGAATACTCGCAGCTAAGGGCATTGATCTGCGCAAGAAGTTTGAAGGCCTTGTCAGCCGCGTGGAAGTGGCGAAATCCGAAGTTCGGATTTGGATCAGCCTACGTGTTCTTGACGCTTACCTTCGCTGGAACGGCATTGGCCTATTTCATTCGATGCCTGAGATCTCACGCTCCGAGCACAATCTCCACTTGCTTCGTACCGACGCAATTCTTGGACCGCATCGGGTCAAACTCAAGCTTCCTTTCGAACATCACCCGGGAGAGCACCTCAATAAACGACTTGTCGATTTGTTAAGGAAAGCTGCCAACGCAGATGTCGACTTCTTGGCTGATCCAACTCGCGATCTCGACAGGCACGCCGCAAACTATAAGCTGACGGCGAGCAAATTCTCCCGGCTGCTACGATTGAATTATCTGGCACCGGACATCAAATCCGCAATCCTCGACGGCCGGCAGCCTCCCGACCTCACCGAGCGTAAGCTGCTCTATTCGCCATTGCCGGCTGATTGGCATCAACAACGCGCCATACTGGGTTTTCCGACACCCAAGCCGGATCGCACCTACCAATCCGTGCGCTAAGGTAAGCGCGGTCCTGCGCTAGCTTTCCGTGATGGGAGCTCAGCAGACGATGCGCGAATGTCCGCAATGGGTCGGAAGCGGACTTAAGGGCGGCAGCTGAATGAATGACCGCTTCCGGGTGCCTGCTCGGATGCTCTGGACGTCCGAAACGGGCGCAATGCTGCCGCGACGACGAACCTAAACGATCGTCAGCTTTGTGCGGGCTACTACCCGCAAGCTGCCGTTCCGCTTTCCACCATTGGTTGCCGTCGGGCATTCGCCTTCCTGCATGTCGGCAAGTGGCCGAGAGCTGCCCATCCGCAACAGCGGCACGCAGGCGGAAACCAGACCTTCATCCATTGCCATCAGGGTATGAGCTGGAGGCTCCTATTTCGTTCACTGAGGAAGAGAAGCGCGCTTGGCACGAGTCGAAACGCGAATGTGAGAGGAGACCCGAGGCCCGTTTCCGGGCAGCGCCAGTGACTGAGTGCATACATTGCGGTCAGCCGTTCGGCTTCGGGGAGGGCCTCATTATGGACGAGGCGTCACTCTGCGGCGTTTGCAACGGCGACTAGCGCGCCACGCGTCGGCTATCCCTCGCGCGAGTTAGCCGCAAAAACGGGGCCTGCCCAGCTAAGTAGCTAATGTCCGCTTTCGACCTCATTGCGGACAATGGCGCAGGCGCGTTACGCTTGCCGCGTGAGACCTCTTTGGCCGATTGAGCGAGCAGTCCTCGAAGCGACGGCTCAGGACCATCCAGCGTTCGCGGACCAATTGCGGTGGCAGGCTGAAGCCACGCAAGTGACTAAGTTTGAGAACTCAGGAGCTGGTTTCTTCTCGACTGTCAGCGTTCCGCTTGAGGCTCCACTTCTGCCTGAGCAGGCTTATCTCGACGGTGCGCATGGAAGCATTGAGGGTATCGAGCATGGCATGGGCTTCATCGTCTTCCTTGAAGGCGGCCGTTCGCGATCTTCTGGTCGACCTTGAAAACTAGGATCTCGGGATGCTCTGTGGTGGCCTGAAAGCCGGTCGTGAAGCAGAAGCCGGGTTTGTCGTCCTCGTCGAGCGCGTGCGTTTGCATCCAGCCATGTTTGCGGATGCCAGCGACGAAGCTGCCCTCCGCCTCGTCGAACGCTTCCCCGGGAACATCCATGCGGTTCGGCGGCTTCTCGCCACCCGTTGTCTGAGAAGGCTCCTCCGACAGGGCGTCCTGCATCACGCCCCAGCCGTCGAGCCGGCCGCCGTGTGCCGCACAAAGATCGCCCGGGCGGTGCTCGAAGGCGCCGATAGCGTGATGGGTGATCAGCATCTTGCGCGATACCTTCAACTCGGTCGCGCCGTCTGGCAACTGGGTGGTCGACATCCCGGAGAGCACGCTTTCCCCGGCATCGGCTTCGATCAACTGCCGGGCGACCAGGTCCGCGTCCGCTCCCACCGGGAAGACGGCGTAGAAATCTACGTCATGCGGCGAGCCGAAGTCAAAGCCGGATCCTGCCATTCCCCGCAGTACATCGCCATTTTCGTCATCGGGAAATTGCATGCGGAGCCTCGTTGTCGGTGGCGAGGCTGCACCTTTTGTCGACCTCAAGTTAGTTCGACGTAAATACCGGCTTTCCACCTATTCTGGATGCTCGTTCGGCCTAATCAGCCATATTGGAGGGCCGCCGATACCGCTAGGCCTGCTTATGAGGGAAAGCTTGCCCTTGGTGCAGGCCCGGGTCCACACCGATCAGACCTACCTTGGCGAATATCGAATATCTCGAACTTCAGCGTCTCACTCGGTCGCCATTTTCTCCGCTCTTTCCAGGATTTCGAACTCGCGAAGTAGCTCGTCGATACTTCGTGTGAGTTCGGGAAGGAATGTAATCTGATGCCGCGCCCCTCGGTACGATTCTACCAGCATGATTGCATCGATCAGGATCTGCACGACGGTGCCCTCAGGATCGTCCAGCTCGGCTAGGCGCCTGAGCCTTTCCATGATCTTGAGGCGAGCTGCCAGCGGGTCCGCCAGCGCTTCCGCCCTCGCAATGTGCCAGACCATCCGATCCTCCAAGCGCCACAGCTGACGCCGCTGTCAGCAACGGTAGAGCTCAAGTGGTCGAACGCGCGGAGCAACACGCAGCACCATAGCTCTGCAGCAGCCCCAAACGCGGAGGGGCGGCTCTTTGTTCAGGCCAAGCAAGCGACCGGGCCGACGACCCTGACCTCCGGACTTTGCGCTACGACTGCTGATGTCTTCTTCCAAGTCGTTGCGAATTTTGCAGAAAGCATCCGTTCGCCATTCCGTCGAGGAGGAGGCCACGAGTTGTTACGCTGCCGTAAGAGAAGTATAGCCGTGGTTATCTTAGCATGCTGCTGACGGGTCAGCATCAGACGTATACGCGTAATCCTCGAAACTGGAGACGCACGATGAAGCATTCTGGCGCAGGATTTCGGGGTGCATTGGGTCTTCCGCGGACGGTTGCATTGGGAGGGCTAGCGTTCGCGTCTGTGGCATCCAGCGCCCAGACACAGGCGCCGTCCTCGGCACGGCAGCAGCAATCGATCGTGAACACGACCAAAAGCAACACGAAAGATTGGATTGCTGCGCCGCCGAACTTCACTGTGACTGGCACCTATAGCAACGGCATGACTCGCTACTTCGAACTAGAATCCAGTCGCGATAGTGACGCTGATGGTCATTTCGATGCTGGCCTCCTCAGAGTCGCATGCGGGAACGGCAGGATCCAAGACAGCCAATATCTAGTGAACATTGCTGGCACCGGGATGGTCACGGGAAAGCGGCCGCATCAAGGATTACTCATTGAAAAGAAGGTAAGCCCGCACGACGTGGCAATTGGGTCAAAGCTTTCATTAGGTCCGGTGCAATCGAAGGGTATTCAGGAGAACGGCATTCGGCGGAGTGGAGCTAGCATGCGCCGCAACGACGGAGACGGTCGCCGCGAGGCGTCTGAGGAGTGGTCCGAGGTCGCGATCACCTCTGGCGCCGAGGAGCTTTGCCGTACTCAATAGTTCATAGCTTGGCAGCTGGCCGCGTGGTCAATGATTGACCGCTTCCAACGCATCTCAGTCGTTCCCGGCACCGCCCCCGGCTTGCAAGCGGCGTTCTCTCGAATTTGCTAGCTAACGAACCGTAGTCCAGCGCTGCCGGCAAAGGACCATCTAATGGTTGCAGCAACGGTTACGAGATTCACCCTGATCGAGACAGCGGATCCGATTGGCAGGATCTCGTCGCACGTGATTCGGCAGCCATCTTCCGAAACGTCGGTAATCAGAACTGGTAGGTGCCGCCCAGCGAGCGCCAGAGAGGCAGCGACTGACACAGGGTCGCGATCTGCTCGCTTGACCCAGTCGGTCGAGTCTCCCTCTTCTGGCACTTGGAGGACGCCGCGTGTCAGTCGGTGAGATTGGCGGGCACCTTGCCGCCATGAGCGGCCAGCTGCCGCATCACTTCCTTGTGGAGCCACAGGTTCATCTCGGCACTGCCGTCCTTCTCACCCGTGTAGCCGAGTTCGGTTGCGAGCTCCTTCCGATTTGCAAGGCTGGAGTCCATGTCGAGTAGCTTCATCAGGTCGACGATTGACGTCCGCCAATTCAGATCGGGGTTGCCCTTCGACGATGCGATTCCGGTCAGGACCTGCTCAACGTCAACTTGGCTTTGGGGTTGGGGTTGGCTGGTCTGGCTTGTGGGAGAAGTTGTAGCCGCGCCTGAGCTAGGAGGCGGCTGTAGCGTTCCGCCGCTGGTAGGTGACGGTGCCGGCGCTGGCGCCGACTTCTTGCCGAAAATCGCGTCCTTGATCTTACCGAAAATGCTCATGGTGTATGTCTCCCAGAATCTTGATTCACCGTCCCAAGAACTTGCCGGCGGCTCCAATCAGACTGCCAAGAATGTCGGCCGACCCGCCACCCTGTGCGTTCTGCGACGATGCCGAACTCCCGGCGCCAGAAGCCTGACCACCCAGGACACTCCCAAGTGCTCCGCCCAATCCACCTCCGCCCTGGCTCGCCTGTTTCATGACATAGCCAGCAGCGACCATGGCAAGAACGGGCAGCATCTTCTTCAACAATGACGGTTCCACGCCCGATTGAGCCGCGGCGCTTGCCGCCACGGCCCGGCTACCGTCCTTCGACCCGAACAGCTGTCCAAGGATCTCGTTGCCCTTGTTCACCTCGGTGGGCTGTGTCGAAGTGACGTTGTCGAGGAGCGCGCCCCCGCCCAATCCACCGATCGTTCCGAACAGCCCTCCCAATCCACCAAGTGCCGAGGGTGCTTGAGAAGCAGCTGGGGCGGCGCTTGCTGCTACTGGGTTTTGGAATCCGGAGAGGATCGACGGCAAGAGTGCGGCGGCGCCTGCCTGAGCGGTCGACGCGTCGACGCCGAGTTCACGCGAGAGGGCTTCCACAGCGCCAGTCTGCTGTAGCATCTGATTGACGTCCAAGTGATTTCTCCTCGTCGGTAAACTGGCAAGGCGCCAGCCCCGTGTTTGTGGATGCCTGGCAAGATGAATGGCCGTGAGGGCTATTTGACGATGAAAGTGATCTTCAGGGTCACTCGCCATTCGACAACCTTGTTGTCGTTTACCAAGGCTTTGGTGCTCTGCACCCAAGCCTCCTGAATGTCGTGGATAGTCTCGCCGGCCTTGGCGATGCCTTCGCGCACGGCTGCTTCGATGCTCTCGGTAGAGCTTGAAATAATCTCGAGAGTCTTGGCTACGGCCATTGTTGGTCTCCTTCTTCCGAAGAGGGAGCGCCTAACATGTGTTAAAGTCAACGGCAGCTACGGCAGTCCGACCTGCTCCGACGATGGAGGCTGCGCTGCCTATGGAGCTGATGTACTCTTCGCTTGCCTGCCGAAGGATCAGACCGCGTGAATACAGCGACCGACGCTCACTCCGATACCGACCCTCTCATGAAAGCGCTCGGCTACCTGTTGCTGAACTGGAGCATGCTGGAGCGCGCCGTTATCGACGACATCAAGCGGCTGCGCCTGTCCGACGGAGACAGCGGAATGACGACCGCACGAGTTCGGGGCTCTTTCAATGAGCGCTTGGCAGAGTGGCGTGCCCTCGTCAGCCTCAAGTCGCGACGCAACCCTGAAGCGGCCCGCGAGGTGGCTGAGATTGGCAATCTGGCAGAACAGCTCTGCCGAACCCGCAACCTGATCTCCCACCACTTTGTGGGAGTGGAAAGAACTACAGATGGTACGTCGGTTATATATGCCTCGGAGAGCGGCATCGCCTCTTTGAGAGCGTCACAAACAGCATTCTCCCTCGAGCAGCTGGACGGTCTGAATGCACAGATGTGCATCGTCTGCGAGCGAATTGCCGGTTTGAAGAGCATTCTTGCGAGTTGATCGCTAGCAACCGAATAAAGAGTGCGAAATCCCACAGATGGGTTACTGTCGTTATTTCAGGTTATGGGGGGCGGCATGTTTTCTGAGTTCAAGACATTCATAGCAAAGGGCAATGTGCTTGATCTGGCTGTGGCCGTGATCATCGGTGCGGCCTTTGCGACCATTGTTGCCAGCCTCACCGACGACATCATAATGCCCGTGGTGGGCTCGATCTTCGGAGGCCTGGATTTTGCTAACTACTTCACCGTGCTCGGACCGATCCCGGACGGCTTCAAGGGCAATCCGAGCAGCTATACGGATCTGAAGGCCGCCGGCATAGCCGTGCTGGGGTGGGGTCAGTTCGTCACAGTCCTGATCAACTTCCTGATCCTCGCGTTCATCATCTTCATGCTGGTCCGTTCGGCCAACAAAGTGATGAGGCGGGCGGACGAGGTCACCGGGCCGACCGAGGTCGAGCTTCTCGCGGAGATCCGCGACGAGTTGCGCCGCAGGCCTTGATCTTCGACTGTTTGGTCTCAGCATCGGCTCATAAGGCTCTGCACGTGTCGAGCTGCTTTACATGAACAACGAGCGGCTTGGTGTGCCAGTACGCGCTGAATATGCGTCGGCTGTCGGCTTGGCAGTCTATTGCTTCGCAGGCTTGGAGTGGAACGCTGTTTGGTGCTGTGAACGGATTGAACCCGGCAGCATGGAAGACCTGGCTGATCGCACCGCAGGGCGCGTCGCTGATACGCTGGTGCATCTTGTGCAAGGTCTCGAGCACTCTGCGAAGCAGAGTGACTTGGAAAAAGCGGCAATGGAATTTCGTGCTCTCGTCGGCGCGAGAAACAACCTCGTCCATGCTAAGCCCGGAACAGCTCACGATGGCGAGCAGGCACTTTTACGGCATGGCGATCAATGGACGATCGGGGAGTTGGAAGCCGTGGCTGATGCTTTCGCGGAATGCGGGAACCGGCTCAACAAAGCACTGGACGGCCTGCTGGCAGGAAGATCCAGTCGTTAGTCGAACGACTCCCTAACGAAACGCCACTCCTTCTTTTATCCTTAGAGGCCTGTCGTTTTGCTCTTGGCCATGACAAGCCATTGGGCAGGCGGCACCTGCTTTGCGCCCATGCCCGTCATTCCGAACTGGGGCGCCTGCACCCGTAAGCCGACATTTCCGAGCTAAGTCGCTAATGTCCGCCTTCGACCCATTGCGGACGTTCAGCGCGAGTTGATAAGCTCTGGTATGGGCAAGATGATTCTCGTCGCCGTAGCAATCGGTATCACTGTGGCCTTCTTGGCAACTACACTTGGCGTTCCGAGTAGGTGGGGCGGTTTCATCACGGGCGGAGTCACTGGTGCCCTAAGTGTCTTCCTCGTCAGCCGCATGCAGCAACGGGTGCAGTAGCTTTTCAAAGCGCAGAGCGGATGACGTCCGCTTTCGACCCGAAGCAGACATCAGCCCTATCGTTGCGGTCTATGGTCGGCTTCGTGCCCGACCCTACATTTTTGCTGGCCGGCTCGGCTATCCGATCGGTAGCGAGCTATTGCGTGTCACCGTCGCGCGCCGCGCTGTCTCTTTTGAAATGCTGCAGGCGTGGCGAGATGAAGCAGGATAGCAGTTAGAGCCGGTTCACAGAGAGAAAGGGAAGAGGACGGAAGCGCGCCTTTTCCCTTTCTCTCCTCCCCTGAAATTAGCCGAGCTGAAGTAACCGTGCGCCAGTCCGACGCCGGCGCATTGCAGCACCGATTGCTCCAAAACCTAGGAGCATCATCGCCCATGTCCCTGGTTCAGGAACCGCACCCGTTGGCCCGCAGTTCGTCGTACAGGCCGAAGGGTCCGCATATCTCGGAAGCAGGAATGGGTCGCGAATGATGACACTAGAGCCGCCGTCCACGACGTAAATGCCAATACCCGGTACGCTCGTGCCGACAAGTCCAGGATAGAACGCTTCGAAGGTAAACGTGCTTGTCGCACCGATCTCCAAGGAAAAAGACTGGCTGAACTTGAGCTGGAAGTCATCGTAGATCTGAAGCAGAACGCTATCGAGGCCTCCGCCATCGTTGGTGCTACCTGTAAAGCTCAAATCTCCGGTCACAAACACGCCTGCTGTTGCGTATTCGGCACCAGTGACGTTGGTCAACGTGATGTTTGTGGCTGCTTCTGCAGAAGTAGCAACGAGTGATGCCGCAAGAGCAGTGGCTGCGAAGGCGAATTTGCGCATTTGCTAATCTCCGTTGCCGTCCCCTGACGACTCGAACAGCTAGAATAGTAAACGGGATATTAACGTGAGGCAATCTGTCGAGATGCTTTACAAGGTCGAGCAGGAGCATGACCGCTGGCCGGCTGTGAATGCCGCTGCAAACGCGATCTATCTGGCAGTTGGAGAACAGCGGTGCCGTGATCGCCAGTCGGCTTTAGGACGAGAGGCGCGCGGCAGAAGCCAATGTCTGCTCTCCACCCATTGCAGACGTTTGCCGGGGGGTACTCAAATCCCTGGCGCCATACGGCTGGAGAGCGGTGGGGAACCGGCGCAGGAACGCTAATACAGATTTTTCCTCGCGCGGGCGCACGCGGAAGGGCTGTCCGGCCGCTCTACAACTCCAAGGCCTCCGAAAGCTCTAAGGCGTCGTCCACTTCAACGCCAAGGTAGCGAACGGTGCTTTCAAGCTTGGTGTGCCCCAGGAGTAGCTGGCAGGCACGAAGGTTGCCGGTCTTTTTGTATAGGAGTGAAACCTTGGTGCGGCGCATGCTGTGCGTGCCGTATGAGGTCGGATCGAGACCAATGAGAGCAACCCACCTGTCCACCAGCCGGGCATACTGGCGCGTGCTGAGGTGCGAGCCTCGCTTGCTCCGGCTGGGGAACAACCACTCCTCCCGCGCCATGTTATTCTGGTTGAGCCAAGCCGTCAGCGAGCGCCGCGTCTGCTCGGTCACTTCGAACTGCACGGGGCGGCCGGTCTTCCGTTGAAGGATCATGACGCGGGAGCGCACTCCTGTAGACGAAAGAAGATCTGAAACCGTGAGCGACATAAGGTCGCAGCCACGCAGCTTGCTATCCAGAGCCAAGTCGAAGAGCGCCAGGTCCCGAGCTTTTAGCGCCACCTGAAGGCGTACGCGGATGCCCCAGACGTCCACGGGCTTTAACGCCAGCTTGGCACCGGCAACTCTCCGGCCGGACGGGGGTCGCGGTGGCGCGGACATGGCAAATTCGAGCATGGCTAGTCTCCAGAGATTGCTGGAGTGCTACGGATCAGCCGGCCTGAGTGTCCGCAGAGGGTGAAAGCAGACCCTTGAATTATGCTCGATACTTGCCCCGCTGAGCACTCACTGCAGACATTCCGCCATTCGCGTCCAGTCAGCTCAGGCTGCCGCTGATCGAGAGCCGCTTGCCCGTGATTGTGCCGCCCACTCCGTACCGCTCAAGCCCAAGTGCAATCCCGTCCCGTGCTTCCACCCCCTTGATGACGTACCCCACGACGTAGGCCAGATTCGCGAGATACCAATCGCTGCCGAAGAACGCGCAACTAGCAGTGCCTCCGATTCTCCTTGTCACCACAGCGCCCTTGGCGTCGCGGGCCTCACACCCGGTCACAAGGCGATACCATCGCCTCGTAAGGCTCAGGCTGAGACCACGAGGCACATGCAAAAGGATGTGAGTATGGCTGCCCTTGCCGTCCCCATTCTCCCGCACCCAGGTGTAGGAAGTGCCACCATGTTTGCGGAGCCAATCACTGACCAGCTTCAGAATCCGGCCGGTAGCGCTTGCTGCCTCAGCATCAGTCAGTCCCGCCTTTTCCCAGTGGACCGTGAGATGACGATTGAAAGGCCGGCCAATCGTTATGGCTCGCTGTGCCGCCTCGACTACCTTGACTGCCTTCTCAAGGCTGATCCTGTCGCTCTGTCTGCTGGCGCTGTTGCGAGCACCCCCCCAAGTGTTCGGCCGGGATGCAGGTGGGTAAGGACCGCTACTCTCATATAGATTAGCAGCGTCCGTGCCAGAGAGGCAGAAAACGCTGTTTTCTCGCTGTATCATCAACGTCACGGGGGACCTCCCGTCGCAAGTTTCAAGATTGCTGACGATGAAAGGGGAGCGACACTCCATCCGCTCCCCTCTTAGGACTACTCGCGGCTATGCGCCGAAGCGCTATTACCTCGTGTCCAAGGCCTCAATCTGTGACCCTTCGCTAGGAAGGCGCGGGCGTTTGCCAGCCGCTCATCAAATGGCTTATGAGGTCGCGTCGGCTTACCAGAGACGACAACCTTAGCCCTTCGCGCGGTTGCACTCGTGCGGAGGGCTTTTCTCTTGCGGCGAGCCATTACTAAGCTGCCTCGCCACGGGCCAGAAGGCGGACACTATCCAACCGGATCAACCTGCGCCGGCCGATGGTCACGGACTCCAGCCGGCCTTCAGTGAGAAGTTCGTATATCTTTGACCTTCCCAGGCCGAGCATCGTTCCGGCATCCGGGATAGAGACAAGTAGTCGTTCCACATTCGCTCTCCACATCATGGTTCGAACGATGGCAACTGACCACGAATGAAAGCGGAACAAAACGGAAACCTGTGCCGCTGAGCGTTCCGGAAAGCTTATCCGCTAAGCGATCCTGGTAGGGGGCTCGTCACGCAAAGCCTGTTGGTAGCTCTCACCATCATATTCCAAGGCAGATTTCCAATCGCCCAGTAGAGCGTATCCCGGCTGATTTCCCTTTGCGGCTTGCTCTAACGACCATTTTACCAAGCTTGGCCCTAGGATCTGAACGCACGACGCTCGCCATTTTCTGATGGCATCCCAGTCGGTCTTGAAAGCGGCTGCAACTGCCATGTGGGAGTGAAGTGCTGAAAGTGATTGCTCGCTTCGCAGCCACTTTTCCCATGCCAGCGCTTTCAGCCTGAGCTTTGCAAGCTTGCCCCTGTTGTGCCTTTGACTCGGCTTCAACGGTGGCGCTCTGAAAACTTCGCCAACTTCCCCGTAAGAAAGATTCTCCAACTCCTCCAAGACACGAAGCAGCGGGAAATCACTCCGGCCGAACAAGCCGGCACGACCGTCTATCAACTTGCTCACGCGATGCAGCCGTAGCCAGAGCGCTCGACGAATGCCTTCCGGCTCTTCGGTAGCGGGTGGTAATGATTGCGTTCGCGCGCTTCCCAGCGCGTCCACGGCT
Source organism: Sphingomonas kaistensis (assembly GCF_011927725.1). Classification (NCBI taxonomy): domain Bacteria; kingdom Pseudomonadati; phylum Pseudomonadota; class Alphaproteobacteria; order Sphingomonadales; family Sphingomonadaceae; genus Sphingomonas; species Sphingomonas kaistensis. The sequence continues at coordinate 431,206 of NZ_JAATJC010000001.1, forward strand.
AAATTTACAGCTGCATCGAACGCCAACCGTGCTCCTTGATCGGCCATCGCCCGCAGAAGCACCTTACCGGGGTCGCCAGGGCCAGGTAGCAGGTCGCTGAGGGTAGAAGGTTCAGCTCGCCAACTATCCAGATTCTCGCGCTGGTCCAAAATGCGATCCAGCAGCTCGTGTAGCCGCCTTCTTTCGTCATCGCTGACTAAGCCAATAACGTCTGGTTGGTCGTCGCTTCGCCGAGCTATGCGGACAAAAGGGTTCCGCTCCCTCACTTGACGTGCGCCAGCCGCACCACACTGGCGCCAGTACCGCTGCAGTATGCAGACCAAGCGTCCATGAGGCCGCGCCGCTTATCGAGCAAGTTGCCGCGCCGGTAAGCCGCTTCGACCTTATTCGGGATGGCATGAGCGAGAGCAGCTTCCGCTAGATCGCTCGGAAATTGCGTTTCCTCCGACACCCAATCGCGGAAGCTGGAGCGGAAGCCGTGCGCGGTGACAGCTTCTCCCATGTCGCGAAGAACCTTCATAAGCGTCATGTCGCTCATCGGTTTGTCGCGCTTGGCCCCATGAAAGACGTACTGACACCCCTCGGTTCGCAACTCGTAAGCGCGCCGGAAGACGCTTAGAGCGGCCGGAGACAGGGGTACCACATGCTCCTTACCAGCTTTCATGCGGTCGGCCGGTACGGTCCAGAGAGCTTTGTCTAAATCAACCTCGCTCCATCCGGCACCGCGTATCTCTCCTGAGCGAGCTGCCGTGAGGATTGCAGCCTCGAGCGCCAACCGTCCCCAAGTCTCTTTTTTTCGCAACCGAGCAAGGAAGGCTGGTACGTCAGCGAAGGGCATGGCTGCGTGATGACCATCCTTCTTCGGCTGACGCGGAAGGCCCTTCGACAGGGAGCGCATAGGAGCTTCGCTGTCCCGATGACCTTTTGAGTAGGCCCAGTCGAGTACAGCACCGATCCGCTGGCGAACGCGCCGGGCGGTCTCGGGCTTGTCTGTCCAGATTTCCGCTAGCACCTCGCGGACGGCCGGGCCTTCGATACTGCTCACCAGCCTGTCCCCTAGTGTGGGGAAGGCATACACCTCCAGCGTTCGGAGCCATTGGCTTTGATGCTTGCCGTTCTTCCAGCCCTTTTTGTTTTCGGCATGAACATGAGCGGCGGCTTCGCGAAAGGTGGGAATACCGGCCGCCTTGCGTCGCTGGGTGACAGGATCAAGCCCAGCCTCGACCTGTGCACGGGCCGCTGCTGCTCGGGTTCGAGCTTCGGAGAGCGTCACTTTGCTTGCCGCACCCAAGCCGATGTCGCGCCGCTTACCGTCCTTTTGGACGCGGACCATCCAAGATCCGTTGCCACGAGTGCCAACTGCTAGAATCAGGCCATTGCCATCGCTATGCCGACCAGGCTTGCTCAATGCTGCTCTGACGCCCGTTGCCGTGAGCTTGGCCATTTGCTCTCCCCACTTTCTTCCCCACACTGTAACGTGGCTTGTGGCGAACAACAATGGACGTAAGCGGACCTTGCCGGCCGCCCCGCCCTCTTGAAGGAGGGCGGGTTTGGACATTGGCAAACTCGGACAATAACGGCCATGGCGGAGACGGAGGGATTCGAACCCTCGGTAAGGGAATTCCCCCTACGGCGGTTTAGCAAACCGCTGGTTTCAGCCACTCACCCACGTCTCCGGATGCCTCGGCTGCGGTGCGCTTAGCGGAGCATGCTGGCCGGTTCAACCTCGCAAGCCACATCCGATGAATAAGCTCGACGGAGAAACAGAATGTTAGCCGGACAACTGTCGGCAAGTCGACTTAGAAGCTGGCCTAAGTCCTTATAATTTCAGCTATTGCTTCCTGTCGGAACACTAGCGTAATGCTTTCGCCGGGGCAGGCTCTTCGGGCCTGTAGGAGTTACGGGGTAAATGGATCTACCGCGCCACATGTCGGCTGAGACAAGCCTGGATGCCGCATTTGCGGGCAATCGCCTGCTCGCCACCCTGTCCGAGGAAGAACGCGCGCTGCTGGGCACCGACATCGAGGTGGTGCGTCTTGGCGTCGGCGACACGGTTCTTGAAACCGGTTCGGTCACCAAGCAGAGCCTGTTCCCGTTCGACGGCCTGATGGTGTCGCTGCGGCGCGAGCTGTCGGGCGGGCGCTCGGTCGAGGTCGCCGCGATCGGCCGCGAAGGGGCGGTCGGCGGGATCATCAGCTGCGGCGCGGCGCCGGCCTTTACCCAGGCGGTGGTCCAGCTGCCGGGCTCGGCAGCGCTGATCCCGATGCCGGCGCTCGAAAAGGCCAAGCTGGAAAGCGGGCACATCCGCAACCTGTTCTGCCGTTATTCCGACGCGCTGCTGGCGCAGGTCATGCAGTCGGTGGCGTGCAACGCCTTTCACCCGATCGAGGCCCGCGCCGCGCGCTGGTTGCTGCATGCCCAGGACCGGGCCGCAAGCGACCGGCTGGAGCTGACCCAGGAAAGCCTCGCCGGGCTGCTCGGCGTCCAGCGGACCACGGTCAACGCGGTCGCCCGGGTGCTTCAGGAGCAAGGGCTGATCGCTTATCGCCGCGGCGCCATCCAGGTGATCGACCGGCCCGGCCTGCTGCGGGTCAGCTGCGACTGCTACCAGGCGATCGAGAACCATTTCCACGCGGTGCTCGGCCCCGACGGACGCGGCACCGCCAGCTAGGCCGCGGCGAGCTTCCAGCCGAGCGTCTGGCCGGCATGGAAGGGCACCAGCGATGAACCAGCGGCGGCGATCCGCTCCGGAACGGCAACGTCCGCCCGCTCCAGCGTGACGGTGCCTTCGTTCAACGGCAGCCCGTAGAAGCGCGGGCCATGCTCGGACGCGAAGCCTTCGAATCGATCCAGCGCGCCTTCCTCGTCGAACACGGTCGCGTAGCTTTCGAGCGCGTGGGGCGCGTTCCAGATACCGGCACAGCCGCAGTCGCTTTCCTTGGCTTCCTTCAGGTGCGGCGCGCTGTCGGTGCCGAGAAAGAATTTCGGGCTGCCCGAGACGGCCGCGGCGCGGACGGCCAGCCGGTGCCGCTCGCGCTTCACCACCGGCAGGCAATAAGCGTGGGGACGCAGACCGCCGTCGAACAGGGCATTGCGGTTGAGGTGCAAGTGCTGCGGCGTGATCGTCGCGGCGAGATTGGGTTCGGCGTCGCGGACGAAGTCGGCGCTGTCGGCGGTGGTGATATGCTCGAGCACGATCCTGAGCCCGGGAAAGTCGCGCAGCACCGGGGTCAGCACGCGCTCCAGGAACACCGCCTCGCGGTCGAAGATGTCGATGGCGGGGTCCGTGACCTCGCCGTGGACGCACAGCACCATGCCGATCTTCTCCATCCGCTCGAGCGCCGGATAGATGTGGCGGACGTCAGTGACGCCGCTGTGGCTGTTGGTGGTGGCGCCGGCGGGATAGAGCTTGGCGGCGACCCACGCGCCTTCGCGATGCCCGCGCTCCAGCTCGTCGGGATCGATGCTATCGGTAAGGTAGCAGGTCATCAGCGGCTCGAACCCCGGCCCGGCCGCCCGCCGGATCCTGTCACGATAAGCGCACGCCGCGTCGACCGTTGTCACCGGCGGCACCAGGTTCGGCATGATGATCGCCCGCGCGAACTGCCGCGCGCTATAGGGCGCGACCGCCTCCAGCATCGCTCCGTCGCGCAGGTGCAGGTGCCAATCGTCGGGGCGGCGGATGGTCAGGCTTTGCGTTTGCATGGGCGGCTTCTTAGCTAAGGGTCATGCCTGCCACTACCCTTGAGAACCGCGCCCTCATCCGCCTGTCCGGAGAGGACGTGCGCGGCTTCCTCCAGGGCCTCGTCACCAACGACGTGAGCGGCGCGCTGCCGGTGTGGGCGGGCCTGCTCAGCGCGCAGGGCAAATGCCTGTTCGATTTCCTGGTGTGGGCGGACGGCGAGGACCTGCTGATCGATTGCGAGGCGGACGCGGCGGAGGAGCTCGCCAAGCGGCTACGCATGTATCGGCTGCGGCGCCCGATCGAGATCGCGCCCGAGCCCGCGCTCGCGGTGCATTGGTCGGCAGAGGGCGACGAGGGTGTGACCGATCCGCGCCTTGCCGCTCTCGGCCGCCGCTGGATCGCGCCGGCGGACGGGACCGCGACCGGCTGGCTCGCCCATCGCCTGTCGCTTGGCGTGTGCGAAGGCCGCGGCGAGCTCGGCGACCTTCTCTGGCTCGAATGCAATGCCGCCGAACTGAACGGCGTCAGCTTCACCAAGGGTTGCTACGTCGGCCAAGAGAATACCGCCCGGATGAACTGGCGGCAGAAGGTCAATCGCCGGCTGGTCATCGTCCCCGCCAGCGAGCCCGGCCCGCGTACCAAGGCCTTTTACCCGGACCTTGGCCTGGCGGTGGAGCATCGCCGGGTCGACGATCTCGCGGGCGTGGCGCTCCCGGCGTGGCTGCAAGCCGCGCTTGCCGAGGCTTAGGCTTCCGCCTTCTTCCGGTTCGAGGCGATGCGGATTAGCGCGACAATCCCGATTCCCGCCCAGATCACATTCAGCACCGCCGACGGCCACGCCTTGAAGTAGCCCGAGTTGATGATGAAGCCGATCGCGCCGAGCACGTTCATCGCCTGGTACAGCGGCGACTTCGCATCGACCTTCCCCGCCGTCAGCAGCGCATAGCCGCCAAGGATCAGCAGGGCGGCGGCCCACCCTGCGATATCCACGAAAAGGCGCTCCATCAGGCGGCGAGCTTGCGCAGCACGTACGGCAGGATGCCGCCGGCGTGGAAATATTCGAGCTCGTTATAGGTATCGATGCGGCACCGCGCGACGATCGTGCGGGTGTGGCCGTCGGCTTCGGTCACCTCGACCTCGACGTCCTGGCGCGGCTGGATGCCGGCGACGTTGCGGATGGTGAAGCTTTCCGACCCGTCGAGGCCCAGGCTTGCGGCGCTGTCCCCGTCGGCGAACTGCAGCGGAAGCACGCCCATGCCGACGAGGTTCGACCGGTGGATGCGCTCGAAGCTTTCGGCGATGACCGCGCGAACGCCGAGCAGTACCGTTCCCTTGGCCGCCCAGTCGCGCGACGAGCCGGTACCATATTCCTTGCCCGCAAGGATCACCAGCGGAACGCCCGCTTCCTTATAGGCCATGGCCGCGTCGTAGATCGCTTCCTGCTCGCCGGTCAGGAGGTTGCGGGTGTAGCCGCCCTCGACGCCCGTCAGCATCTTGTTGCGGATGCGGATGTTGGCGAACGTGCCGCGCATCATCACGTCATGGTTGCCGCGGCGCGCGCCGTAGCTGTTGAATTCGCTCTTCGGCACCTGGCGTTCCATCAGCCACTTGCCGGCCGGGCTCTCGGCCTTGATCGAGCCCGCCGGGCTGATGTGATCGGTGGTGATCGAATCGCCGAACACCGCCAGCGTGCGGGCGTCGGTGATGTCCTCGATGCCCTTGGCGGTCATGCTCATGCCCTCGAAATAGGGCGGGTTGGCGATGTAGGTCGACGCCGCCGGCCAGGCGTAGGTGTCGCCGCCGGTCACCGAAATGCCCTGCCAGCGCTCGTCGCCCCGATAGACGTCGGCATAGCGCTTGCGGAACAGGTCGGAGTGAACGTGGGCGTCGATCAGCGCGCGAATCTCGTCGTTGGTCGGCCAGATGTCCTTGAGATAGACCGGATTGCCGTTCTGCGCGGTCCCGAGCGGCTCGGCGGTGATGTCGCTGCGGACGGTGCCGGCAAGCGCATAGGCGACCACCAGCGGCGGGCTTGCGAGATAGTTGGCGCGGCAGTCAGGGCTGACCCGGCCTTCGAAGTTGCGGTTGCCCGACAGGACCGACACGGCGACGAGGTCGTTGGCGTTGATCGCCGCGCTGATCGGCTCGGGCAGCGGGCCCGAATTGCCGATGCAGGTCGTGCAGCCGTAGCCGACGGTGTTGAAGCCGATCGAATCAAGGTCTTCCTGCAGGCCGGCGGCGGCGAGATAGTCGCTCACCACCTGGCTTCCCGGCGCAAGGCTGGTCTTGACCCACGGCTTGCGGGTGAGGCCGAGCGCACGCGCCTTGCGGGCGACCAGGCCGGCGGCGATCAGCACGCTCGGGTTCGAGGTGTTGGTGCAGCTGGTGATGGCGGCGATGACGACGTCACCGTTGCCGAGGTCATGGGCTTCGCCCTCGACCGCGACGCGCGGATCGTTGGCCTTCTTGTAGGTCTCGGCCAGCTCGGCGTTGAACTGGTCGTCGACCTCGCTGAGGATGACCCGGTCCTGCGGGCGCTTCGGCCCGGCCAGGCTCGGCACCACGCTGCCGAGATCGAGCTCGAGCGTGTCGGTGAACAGGGGCTCGGGCGCGTCGGCGTCGCGCCACATGCCCTGCGCCCTGGCATAGGCTTCGACCAGCGCGATGCGATCGTCGTCGCGGCCCGACAGGCGAAGATAGTCGAGGGTGCGATTGTCGATCGGGAAGAAGCCGCAGGTCGCGCCATATTCCGGCGCCATGTTGGCGATGGTGGCCCGGTCGGCGAGGGTCATGGCGTCGAGGCCCGGCCCATAGAATTCGACAAAGCGCCCGACCACGCCCTTGGCGCGGAGCATTTGGGTGACGGTCAGCACGAGGTCGGTGGCGGTGATGCCTTCCTTGAGGCTGCCGGTGACGCGGAAGCCGACCACTTCGGGGATAAGCATCGACACCGGCTGGCCGAGCATCGCGGCTTCGGCCTCGATCCCGCCGACGCCCCAGCCGAGCACGCCGAGGCCGTTGACCATGGTGGTGTGGCTGTCGGTGCCGACGAGCGTGTCGGGATAGGCCACCTCGTCGCCGCTCTGGTCGGCCGAGGTCCACACCGTCTGGCAGATATATTCAAGGTTCACCTGGTGGCAGATGCCGGTGCCCGGCGGCACGACCTTGAAGTTGTCGAACGCCTGGCTGCCCCACTTGAGGAACTCATAGCGCTCGCGGTTGCGGGCATATTCATAGCCGACATTGGCATCGGCCGCCTTGGGGGTGCCGAATTCGTCGACCATCACCGAGTGATCGATGACCAGGTGCACCGGGACCAGCGGATTGATCTTCTGCGGGTCGCCGCCGAGCTGCTTCATCGCATCGCGCATGGCGGCGAGGTCGACCACGGCGGGAACGCCGGTGAAATCCTGCATCAGGACACGCGCCGGGCGATACTGGATTTCGCGGCTGATCCGCTTTTCCTTCTGCCAGTCGACCATCGCCTGAAGATCGTCGCGGGTGACCGTGACGCCGTCCTCGAAGCGGAGCAGGTTCTCGAGCAGCACCTTCATCGAGAAGGGCAGCCGGCTGACGTCGCCAAGCGCAGAGCCCGCCTTGTTCAGGTCGTAATAGGCATAGGCCTTGCCGCCGACATTCAGGGTCGAACGGGTGCCGAGGCTGTCCTGGCCGGTCGGGATCATGGCAAACTCGCTTGTTTCGAAGAATGGGATTGCCGCGGCCCTTAGCAAGCCTTTCCCGCACCGGCAAAGGGGCTAGCGGCCGTCGCCGACCTGCTCGATCGCGCGCTTGGCCCGTTCGCCATCGGCGATGTCGTTGGTCCGCTTGGCTGCCGCCTCGACCAATTCCTTGGCTTCCTCGCGAAGCTCGCGGATTTCCTTCTCGTCCAGCTCTTCCTCGATCCCGGCCATCTCGTCGCGGGCGCGCTTGGTCGCGTGGATCAGCTCGTCGAGTTTTGCATGCATCGCGACATCGCGGCGGTGTGCTTCGGCCTCCCGGTCATACTGGCCGTTGAGCACCATCTGCGCGAGGGTGATGGCAAGGATCGACAGCGCGGCGGTCAGAAGATCGGTCGGCAGTCCCACCGCGAACCAGGCACAGCAGAAGATGATCACCACGATGTGCATGATCGGGTGCGCGAACAGCCGCGCCACCGCTTCCGACAAGCGGTCGCCAGCCTGCACTAGCCACGAGCGTTTCCGACCCTTCATGCCGCCGTAACGACCCCGGAGCGCGATTGTTGCGAGCGGGCAATGACCGTGTCGCCATTGTGCCGTGAAAAGAATCACCTGGGTGGGAACATCCGTGTGCCCGGGCGGTTGATGCGGGGGTTCCGGCGTCAGGCCGTGACCTGCGCGGGGAAAAGCCATGTCGTTCACAAGCCCGACCTTCGACCGCCGCCTCGCCGCTTTCGAGCGCGCCGAAGCCGGTCGTTCGGGCCTTCCGCTGGGTGATCTCAGCATGGCCCGGATAGCGCTTGCACGCCGCCTCGCCGCCTCCAGCCAGCCGGTCGTCGCCGATGCTGCGGCGATGTCCTCCGGCTCGGCCTTCCTGCTCCGCGCCTAGATCCAGCCCCGCCGCTTCAGGATCCACAGCGGCAACACCGCGCTGACCAGCATCAACCCCAGGCTCATCGGATAGCCCCACACTTCGTCCAGTTCGGGCATGTGGACGAAATTCATGCCGAAGATGCCGGCGATCAGCGTCGGCGGCAGGAACACGACCGCCATCCAGCTGAACAGCTTCATGGCCGCATTCTGCTCGATGCTGATGAGGCCAAGGCTGGCGTCGAGCAGGAAGGTCAGCTGCCCCGACAGGAAGGCGCTGTGGTCGATCAGTGCCGCGACGTCGGTGCTGAGACTGGAAATGAGGTCGCGGGTCCGCTCGCACTCCGGACCATGCAATCGGTCGGACGCCGCCAGGAAGCCCAGCGCCCGCGCGGTACTGACCGCGGTGATCCGGATCTTGGCGATCAAATTCTGGACTTGTCCGATCCGCCGCAACACCGCTTCCAGCTGCTTGGTCGAGATCCGCTCATAATCGTTGCTGCGGAAAGTATCGTGGGAGAGCCGCTCGATCTCGGCCCCTGCCACCTCCAGCTCGTCGGCCAACCGGTCGACCACCGCATCGAGTAGCCGGGTCAGCGCGGTCGTCGCGTCCCTCACCAGCGCGATCTCGCTCCGCGCCTCGCGGCTGAAGGCAAGCCACGGCTTGGGCGTTACATAGCGTACCGTCACCAGCTTGCCGCCCTTGAGGAGAAAGCTGATCGGCTCGCTTTGCGGATGGCCTTCCTGCACCCCGAACAATACGCTCACCGTCATCACCAGCGCCCCGTCGCGCTCGTAGAGGCGGCTCGACGGCTCGATCTCGACCATGTCGTCTCGGGTCGGCACTGCGAAGCCCAGCGATCGCTCGACCATCTCCTCCTCCTCGCGGGTCGGCTCCTCGAGGTCGATCCAGGTCGCAGTGGCGGGGATGCTGCCTTCGGCGGTGATGACCGAACCATCGCAATCGGGACCGTAAGCACGCAGCATGGACGCTTCTTGGGCCCTGCATCTCCGCCTTGGCAAGAGTCCGGCGCTGCCCTAGCCACGAGGGGCAATGCCGACCCATGCGCACGACTTCCTCGGGCACGCCCACGACCGCAACGCCCGGCGCACCCGCTGGGTAGTGGTACTTAGCGCCGTCATGATGGTGGCGGAGATCGTCACCGGGACCCTGGCCGGTTCGATGGCGCTGGTCGCCGACGGCTGGCACATGGCGACCCACACCCTTGCGCTCGGGGTCAGCGCACTCGCCTACAGCTTTGCCCGTCGCAACAATGGCGACGAGCGGTACAGCTGGGGCACCGGCAAGGTCGGCAGCCTCGCCGGCTTCGCCTCCGCCCTCGGCCTCGCCGCAGTGGCGCTCGGCATCCTCTACGAAAGCGGCGTCCGCCTGTTCGAGCCGCGCACGGTGGCCTACGGCGACGCGCTGATCGTGGCGGTGATCGGCCTGATCGTGAATCTCGCCAGCGCTGCGCTGCTGGGTCACGGTCACAGCCACGACCACGACCATGCCCACGATCACGGCCACTCCCACGGAAGCGACCACAACCTCCGCGCGGCCTATCTCCATGTCCTTGCCGACGCGCTGACCAGCGTCCTGGCGATCGCCGCCCTCGCCGCGGGCTGGTGGTATGGGGTCGGCTGGCTCGATGCCGCGGTCGGGGTGGTCGGTGCTCTCGTGATCCTCAACTGGAGCCGCGGCCTCGTCGCGGAAACCGCCGCGGTGCTTCTCGACAAGGTCCCCGACCAGCATCTGTGCGACGATCTCAAGCGCCGGATCGAAGGACCGGGTGACGTCATCGTCCACGACTGGCACTTGTGGGCTGTCGGGCCCGGCCGCTACGCCGCCATCGTCTCCGCCACCGGCGCGCCCGCCAGCGAGATCCGCCGCCGCCTCGGCGACGACAAGAGGATTGCCCATCTGACCGTGGAATGCGCGTGAGCAAGAAAGCCCGGCCGTTCGTCGCCACTGCCCTCGTCGTCCTCGCCGCCGCCGCCATCCTGTGGCTGATGGGCCGTCCGCTCACCTACAAGGGCGGGCTGATCGAACTGTGGGGCCCGGTCGGCGCGAAGCAGAGCCAGATGCTGCTCGACTGGTACAGTGCAAGCCACGTCGTTCACGGCTTCCTCTTCTATGGCCTCCTCCATCTCGTCGCGAAGCGGTGGCAGCCAGGGCAGAAGCTGCTCGCCGCGACGCTGGTCGAGGCGGCGTGGGAAATCGTCGAAAACTCCCCGGTGATCATCAACCGCTACCGCGAGGCGACCATCGCGCTCGGCTATCGCGGCGATTCGGTGCTCAATTCGGTCAGCGACATTGCGATGATGATCGCCGGCTTCCTGGTTGCGGCGCGGGTGCCGGTCTGGGCCAGCGTGATGATCGTGCTGGTGCTCGAGCTCATTTCGCTAGCGATCATCCGCGACAATCTGACGCTCAACATTTGGATGCTGCTCAGCCCCGACGATGCCGTGCGGGCCTGGCAGGCAAGGGCCTGAGCTACCTCCGAACGATGTGATCGAGGTGCCCGCGGACCACCGGCACCGTGGCCGCCGCCACCCCGCGCATCTGCGGCACGTCGCCGCGGCGCGCATATCGATCCATCAGTGCCAGCGCCTGCCGGTGGCTGGTGACCTGCTGGGCGCGATAGGTGGCATCGAAAGTTGGTGAGCGCGAAAGGGCGCTCAGCATGTCGAGGTGCATCGGCAGCATCTGCGTCGGCACACCGAAACCCGCGCTTGCCGCGGCCGCGCGCAGCTGCGCGCTGGTGTTGGTGTGGTCGCGGATCATCAGTTCGGCATGCATCCGGATCCCGGGGTCGCGGCTGCGCTGGAGGGCCAGCCGGCTGCTTTCCACCTCGAACAGGTCGGTCGACGCCGCCATCGCGATGAAGGCGGGCGCGACCCGCGGGGTCGTCGTCATGCCTGGCGCGGTGGCGCAGCCGGCGAGGCCCAGGCCGCCCAGCGCTGCGACAAGGGCAAAGGGGAGGAGACGACGCATCGAGGCACTCCATTTAGGCAGGGGCATCATGAATGCTGAAGCCTCCATCGGCAATGCAGTTCCCCATGCCGGGCGTCTCAAGTGCTTGGCGTCCAAGCGCTTTCAGACCTATGAGGGGCGATGATCAGATCCGCATTGCTGCTTGCCGCCGTCCTGTGCGTCCCCTCCGCTGCCTCCGCCGCCGAGGTCTTCGCCGGCCTCCACGCCCATGGCGTCAAGACGCCGCTCAGCCTCAACTCCGACCGCGAAGGCGGTGCGGACGTCAGTGCGGGCATCCGTGGCGGGCGCATCGCCGGCACGCCGCTGCAGCCCTATGTCTTCGGCCAGCTCAACACCGACGGCGGCACCAACTTCCTCGCTGCCGGCCTGTCGGCGCGGTTCGGTGACCGCCTCTACGTCCGGCCGGGGGTCGGGCTCGCGGTGCACGACGGGTCGGCGTCGAAGGTCGACCTCCCCGATCGCCTCGCGCTCGGCAGCCGGGTGCTGTTCGCGCCCGAGGTTGCGATCGGCGCCCGACTCAGCGACAGTGTCGGGGTGGAGGCGAGCTGGGTCCACTTCAGCCACGCCCAGCTGGCGGGCAAGCAGAACCCCGGCATCGACAACCTCGGCGTTCGGCTGAATTTCCGCCTCTAGCGGGTCAGCGCCAGGCCCAGCGCAAGCCCGGCCAGCGATCCGGCAATCGTCAGGCCGGCATAAAGCAGCGCGGTGCCGGGCGCGCGGGTCCACAGCAGCACCGTGTCCAGCGCAAACGCGCTCATGGTGGTGAACCCGCCGAGCAACCCCACTCCCAGCAGCAGCCGCGCCTGCTCGGCTCCGCCGCTCCGACCGAGCACCCCGGCGAGCAGCCCCATCGCCAGGCAACCGATCAGGTTTACCGCCAGTGTTCCCCACGGGCTCGCCACCAGCCCGCCGAGCCACCAGCGGAGCATCGCCCCGCTGCCGCCACCGACGAAGACCAATAGGGCGCTCAGTGCGCGCCCGCCTCGACTTCGGGGGCCTTGCGGCTTGGCAGGAGGCCCAGCAGCGCGACGATGACGCCGCCGACCACGATGCCCGCGACCGCGCCGCCAAGCGCGTTCAGCACCCATTCCCAAACCGGCACCGCGAACCCGATGCCCTCGGCAATGCTGTGGGACGCGTCATGGACGAAGTGCGGGATCGCCGCGGCGATGTTCAGGTCCTCGAGCCCGTGAAGCAGGATCTGCCCGCCGACCCACAGCATCGCCGCGGTTCCGATCACCGCCAGCGCGGCCAGCAGCTTGGGGACTCCCCGAACCAGCGCGCGGCCGAAGCTCTGCGCGAAGCTTGGCCCGCGCTCGGCCAGGTGCAGCCCGATATCGTCCAGCTTCACGATCAGCCCGACGACACCGTAAACGCCGATCGTGATGGCGATCGCCACCACTGCAAGGATTCCGGCCTGCGTCCCGATGCTGTTGGCTTCCACTTCCGCAAGGGCGATGGCCATGATCTCGGCGGACAGGATGAAGTCCGTCCGGACCGCGCCCTTGACCTGCCGGTCCTCCAGCTCGCCGGGATCGGAGACATCGATCAGTTCCTCGGCCGTATGGCTGTGCCCACTAACCTTTTCCCAGATCTTGTGGGTCGCTTCATAGGCAAGGAAGGCGCCGCCGATCATCAGCAGGGGCGTGACCGCCCATGGCGCGAACGCCGCGAGCAGCAGCGCGGCGGGGAGCAGGATGACGAGCTTATTGAAAAGCGATCCACGTGCGATCTTCAGAATGATCGGCAGTTCGCGGGCGGGGCTGAGCCCGGTGACGTAGCGCGGGGTGACCGCCGTATCGTCGATCACCACCCCGGCCGCCTTCATCCCGGCGCGCCCGGCGGCGGCGCCGACATCGTCGACACTGGCAGCGGCAAGCTTGGCAATGGTCGCCACATCGTCGAGCAGCGCGGCAAGTCCGGAAGGCATGTGATCCCCTTGTTTGTCGCCCGACTGCAAAGACGCAAGGCGAGTGCCGGTCAAGCCTCGGGAGGTCGCAGAGGTTGCGTCGCGGGACGCAATCGCGCATCCGCCACCCCATGCTGGACCTCGCTTTCCTCCGCCAGAACCGCGACCTCGTCGCCCGCGCTGCTAGCCAAAAGAACGTAGCGGTGGACCTCGACGCCATCCTCGCGCTTGAGGCGGAGGTCCGCGCCAACAAGACCGACATCGACCGCCTGAGGGCCGAGCGCAACGCCATTTCGGCCGGCTTCAAGACCGCCGCGCCGGAGGAAAAGGCCGAACTGGGCCGCCGTGCCAAGGAAGCCGGGGCGAAAGCGTCCGAGCTCGAAGCTGGGATCGCCGACAAGGAAGCCGAGCTTCGTGACGCCCTGCTCCGCCTGCCCAACATTCCGTGGGAGGGCGCTCCGGTCGGGCCGGACGAGAACAGCAACGTCGTCATGCGCACCGAGGGCAAGCTGCCCGACTTCGGCTTCACGCCGCGCGACCATGTCGAGCTGTGCGAGATGAACGACTGGGCCGACCTTGGCCGCATCGTCCAGGTCTCGGGCAGCCGCCAATATTGCCTCAAGGGCCGCCTCGCCCTGCTCGAGGCCAATCTGATGGCCTGGGCGCTGGGCAAGATCGCCGCCGCCGGCTTCACTCCGATCACCGTCCCCGCGCTGGTCCGCGAGGAGGCGTTCGTCCGCCAGGGCCAGTTCCCCGGCCACAAGGAGGAAACCTACCAGCTTCCCAACGACGACCTGTGGCTGGCGGGCACCGCCGAGGTGGCGCTGACCTCGCTTCATTCGGGCGAGATTCTCGACCTCTCGAAGGGCCCGGTGCTCTATGCCGGCTATTCGCCCTGTTTCCGCCGCGAGGCAGGCAGCGCGGGCCGTGACGTTCGCGGCCTGCTGCGGGTCCACCAGTTCGCCAAGGTCGAACAGTTCGTCATCTGCGAAGCCGACGAGGCGGTGTCCGCCGACTGGCACGCCAAGCTGCTCGGCCTCGCCGAAGCGCTGCTGGCCGACCTCGAAATCCCCTATCAGGTGATCGAGACTTCGACCGGCGACATGGGCCTCGGCAAATTCCGGATGAATGATATCGAGAGCTGGGTGCCGAGCCTCGGCAAATATCGCGAAACGCACAGCTGCTCGACCCTGCACGACTGGCAGGCCCGCCGCGCGAACCTCCGCTACCGCGATGCCGAGGGCAAGGTTCGCGTCGCCCACACCCTCAACAACACCGCGCTGGCGAGCCCGCGGATCCTCGTGCCCCTGCTGGAGAACCACCAGACCGAGGACGGCCGGGTGCGCCTGCCCAAGGCGCTGCAGGGCCTGATGGGCGGGGAGTGGCTCTGAACGGGCGCGATCATCTCGCCCCTCCGGGCTATCGCCGCCTGACCGAGGCGCTGAGCCTTGCGCCGCGGCTCCTCAACGGCTTCGGCCATCTCGGACCCCGGGGACCGGTCGACGGACCCCCCGCGCTGGTGATCCCCGGTTTCGTCGCCACTGACCGAACCACCCTGGAGCTTCGCCGCGCCTTTGCCGAGGCAGGGTTCCGTACCCACCCCTGGGCGCTCGGCCTCAACCGCGGGGCCCGTGTCGATACGCTTGAGCGGCTCGAACGGCGGCTGGTCGAAGTTGCTGGCGACGACGGAAAGGTGCTGGTGATCGGCTGGAGCCTCGGCGGCCTGTTCGCGCGCGAACTCGCCCGGCACCGCCCCGACCTCGTCAGCGCGGTGGTGACCCTCGGCTCGCCCTTTTCGGGCGACCTGCGCGCCAACAACGTCTGGCGGCTCTACGAACTGGTCGCCGGCCACAAGGTCGACAATCCGCCGCTTCCGCGCATCTGCGACAAGCCGCCGGTTCCCGCCCTCGCCCTCTGGTCGCGCCGCGACGGCATCGTCGCCCCGGCCTCGGCCCGCGGCCAGCCGGAAGAGAGCGACGAGGCGGTCGAGCTTGGCTGCAATCACATGGGGTTCGGCGTGTCCCGCCCGGCCACCCGCGACGTGGTGCGACAGACGCTGCGCTTCCTTGGCAGCCGCGGCCTGCCGACCCCCTAGGCCTGCTGGGTCGGGATTACCGCCAGCGTGATCCGCGACAGGCAGACCAGCTTGCCGCGCTCGTCGGTGATTCGGATCGTCCAGATCTGCGTGGTCCGCCCGATCGCCTCAGCGCTCGCCCGAGCGGTGACCAGACCGTCGCGCACCGGGCGGATGTGGTTGGCGTTGATCTCCAGTCCGACCACCACCTTGTGTGCCGGGTCGACCGTCATCGCCCCGGCCATGCTCGCCACCGTCTCGGCCAGCGCGACGCTGGCGCCGCCGTGAAGCCGTCCGAACGGCTGGTGGGTGCGATGATCGACCGGCATGGTCGCCTCGACCCAGTCCTCGCCGCGCGCGGTGAACACCATGCCGAGGTGCCCGGGCATGGTCGCCCCGCCCAGGCGGGTGAAATTAGCGGCGTCGAAGTCGGGGGAATGCCAGATGCTCATACGCCAATGCTAAGCAGAAGCACCGCCCCCGCGCCAGCCTAGGGCAGCGGCCCTTCCAGCGCCTCGACCACCTCGTCCATGCCGTCGGCGACCAGGTAAAGCGGCTGCATCGCATCGTGCCGGTAGGGCGTCGCCACCGCCGTTGCCGGCGTGAACCGCCGCCGCTCGATCGCCGGATCCTCGAGGCTCTTGGCGGCTTCCCCGAAGCTCGACGCCAACCCCGCGCCAAGGATGCGGGTCTCGCCCTCCTCCCGGACCAGCCCGAACTCGATCGTGTGCCAGTACATCCGTGCGACCTTGTCGCCCTCACCCGCCGCAATCGCCCTCACGCCCATTTCGCCGAACGTCCGCATCGCGTCGGCCACCGCCCGGTCGGCCAGCATCGGCACATGGCCGTAGATGTCGTGGAAGCAGTCGGGCTCCTCGAGATAGTCGAGCTCGGCGCGGGTGCGGATGAAATTGCCGATCGGGAACACCCGCTCACCCAGCATCGCGAAGAACGCCTCGTCGGGTACCAGCCCGGCCACCGCCACGCAGCGCCACCCGGTCAGCGGCTGCAGCCTGTCGTTCAGGCGTCCGAGTTCGGGAATCCCGCCGTCACCGAGCCCGATCCTGCCGAGCCCGTCCATGAACCGCGACACGATCCGCCCCTGCAGCAGCGCGGTCTGGCGGTCGTGCAGGATGTCCCACGTCTCGTGATCCTCGGCGCTGAACCGGTCCCAGCCCTGGTCCACCACATAGGCCTGCCAGCCCGGCAGCTGCGGGTTGGCCTCGGCACGATGGAATTGCTTGAGCATGTTGGACGGTCCTCGAGAAACGAACACAAAAAAACCCGCCTGGCGGTGGCCGGGCGGGGTGGCGGAAAGCTGGTCCTGTCAGACGCGCGTCAGCCGATCCCCACCTCGTGGCGATAATAAGGAGCGGCGATGGCGACGTGCGCGGTCATGGGCGGAGCTTATGCGCGTTCGAACCTGAATGGAAGCCGACCCTTTCGAACCGCCTCCTCGCTCCCCATCTCGGCCCCATGGCGATCCCGAGCGACTTCCACGTCCACCTCTATTTCGATCCGCAAGAGGTCGATCTCGCCCGCACGGTCGCGGCCGAGGTGGCGGAGCAGTTCGGTGCCTCGGTCGGCCACTTCCACACCGTTCCGGTCGGGCCGCATCCGCGCGGATCGGTCCAGTTGACGGTGGCGCCCAATCGCTTCGGCGAGGCCGCCTGCTGGCTCCCGCTCAACCGCCGTGGGCTGACCGTGTTTGCGCACCCCTCCACCGGCAACGATCGTTCGGACCACACCCAGCACGTGATCTGGTTCGGGCCGAGCGAGCCGCTCGCCACCGCGATGTTCGACTGAAAGGAACAACGACTATGACCGACGAAGGCAAGCGCCTTACCAAATATGCGGCCGTTGGCGCCCTGATCGCCATTCCGCTGCCCTTTGCAATGCCGGTCGGCGCCCTGATCGGTGCTGCACTCGGCGCCCGCAAGAATCGGCAGATCAGCGGTCGCTACTACTGAGCCGCAAGTCGGTCGATTACCTCCGCCAGCGCGCGATCTCGGTCGGTTACCCCGCCCGCGTCGTGGCTGGTCAGGCGGAAGTCGACCCGGTTCCAGACGCTGGTGAACTCGGGATGGTGATCGACCTTCTCGGCATGCAGCGCGACCCGCGTCAGGAAGCCGAACGCCTCGCTGAAATCGGCGAAGCGGAAGCTCCGATGCAGCGCGCCGTCCCGTTCTTCCCACATGCCCGTCACCCCTTGCAAAGCTTGAAAAGGGACCATGCCCGGCGCAAGGGACCGGTGACAAGGAGATCCCCCCAATGGCTACCGCCACGCTCGAAAAGGGGCCGCTCGGCCTCGAGAACCCGATGGGCACCGACGGCTTCGAGTTCGTCGAATATGCCGCCCCCGAACCCCAGCTGTTGCGCGACCTGTTCGCCAAGCTGGGCTTCCCGGCCGTGGCCAGGCATCGCACGCAGGACATTACCCTGCACCGCCAGGGCGACATCAACTTCCTGATCAACGCGCATGACGAAAGCCATGCCGCCGACTTCTCGAAGGAGCATGGCCCCTCGGCGGTCGCCATGGCCTTTCGGGTCAAGGACGCCGCCGCCGCCCACGCCCGCGCGCTGGAACTCGGCGCCACCGACGTCACCGCCAAGGGCCTCGGCTGGCCCGCGATCGAGGGCATCGGCGGCTCGCTGCTCTATCTGATCGACCAGTACGGCGATCACGGCGACGCCTATGCCGACCTGTTCGACTATCTGCCCGGCCACGAAGAGGCGATGCAGGCGTCGGCCAGCCACCTCACCTATCTCGACCACCTGACCCACAACGTCCGCCGCGGGCGGATGAACCATTGGGCCGAATTCTACGAGAAGCTCTTCAACTTCCGCGAGATTCGCTATTTCGACATCGAGGGCAAGGTCACCGGCCTGTTCTCCAAGGCCATGACCAGCCCCTGCGGAAAGATCCGCATTCCGCTGAACGAGAGCCAGGACGACAAGAGCCAGATCGAGGAGTTCCTCCGCAAGTATAACGGCGAAGGCATCCAGCACATCGCGCTCGGCACTACCGACATTTATTCCAGCGTCGACATCCTGAAGTCGCGCGGCATCCCGTTCCAGGATACGCCCGACACCTATTACGACCTGCTCGACGCCCGCGTGCCGGAGCATGGCGAGCCGATGGAAGAATTGAAGAAGCGCCGCATCCTCCTCGACGGCGCGCCGACGGAGGGACAGGGCCTGCTGCTGCAGATTTTCACCCAGGAAGTGATCGGCCCGATCTTCTACGAGCTCATCCAGCGCAAGGGGAACGAGGGCTTCGGCGAGGGCAACTTCAAGGCCCTGTTCGAGAGCATCGAGCTCGACCAGATCCGCCGCGGGGTGATCAGCGCGGAATGACCGACGCCTTCATCTGCGATTACGTCCGCACTCCAATCGGCCGCTATGGCGGCGCCTTGTCCTCGGTCCGTGCCGACGACCTCGCCGCCATCCCCGTCCGCGCGCTCAAGGACCGCAATCCGGGCGTCGACTGGGCGGCGCTGGACGACATCATCCTCGGCTGCGCCAACCAGGCGGGCGAGGATAATCGCAATCTCGCGCGGATGGCCGGGCTGCTGGCGGGCCTTCCGCACGACAGCGGCGGCGTGACCCTCAATCGCCTGTGCGGGTCGGGCCTCGACGCGGTGGCGATGGCTGCCCGAGCGATCCGCTCTGACGAGGGCGACCTGCTCATCGCCGGCGGCTCCGAAAGCATGAGCCGAGCGCCGTTCGTGATGGCCAAGGCGACCTCGGCGTTCGACCGCAACGCCGAGATCTACGACACCACCATCGGCTGGCGCTTCGTCAATCCGAAGATGCGCGATGCCTATGGCGACGACACCATGCCCTCGACCGCCGAGAACGTCGCCGACGAGTTCTCGATCAGCCGCGAGGACCAGGACCTGTTCGCGCTGCGCAGCCAGGAAAAGACCGCCGCCGCGCAGGGCAACGGCCGCTTTGCCGCCGAGATCGTCGGCGTCGATATTCCCGGCCGCAAGGGCGAGGTGACGACGGTCGACAGGGACGAACATCCGCGCCTGACCCCGCTCGACAAACTGGCCGCGTTGAAGCCCATCGTCCGCAAGGACGGCACCGTCACCGCCGGCAATGCCTCGGGCGTCAACGACGGCGCCGCCGCGCTTCTGATCGCATCTGAAGAAACGGCGAAGCGCTTCGGCCTCACGCCCAAGGCCCGCGTGCTGGGCTGCGCCGTCGCCGGCGTGCCGCCGCGCATCATGGGCATCGGCCCGGCCCCGGCGACCACCAAGCTGCTCGCCCGCCTTGGCCTGACGCTCGACCAGATGGACGTGATCGAACTCAACGAAGCCTTTGCGGCGCAGGGCATCGCCGTCCTGCGCCAGCTCGGCCTCCCCGACGATGACGCCCGCGTGAACCCCAATGGCGGTGCCATCGCGCTCGGCCATCCGCTCGGTATGAGCGGTGCGCGCCTCGCCGGAACCGCCGCGTTGCAGCTTGAACAGGCCGGCGGCCGCTATGCGCTGGCGACCATGTGCATCGGCGTCGGGCAAGGCATTGCGATGGTGATCGAGCGGGTGTGATGCAGCCGATCTGGGACGTCCTGGCGCAAGTCCCCGATCCCGAGATCCCGGCCGTCTCGGTGGTCGAACTCGGCATCGTCCGCGACGTCTCGGAAGAGAGGGTGGTCATTACCCCGACCTACTCGGGATGCCCCGCGACCTTGTTCATCGAGCAGAGCATCCGCGCCGCGCTCGACGCGGCCGGCTATCGCGGGACGACGATCGAGACCGTGATCAGCCCGCCCTGGACCACCGACTGGATCACGCCGGAGGGCCACGAGAAGCTCCGCCGCTACGGCATCGCCCCGCCCCTGCCCTCGGGCGAAGTCCACTGTCCGCAATGCGGCTCAGCGGATGTCGAAGAAGTCAGCCGCTTCGGCTCGACCCCGTGCAAGAGCCAATGGCGCTGCCGCGACTGCCTGGAGCCGTTCGACCGCTTCAAATGCCACTAGGGCGTCAGCCGCACTGTCCCCGGTGCAGCAGCTTGTGATCGGCCAAGACCAGCGCGACCATTGCTTCGACCACCGGCGCGCCCCTGATCCCGACACATGGATCGTGCCGCCCGCCGATGCCGATGCTGCTGGTCGGCTTGAACGCAGCGCGGAGGCGGATCGGATGACCGGTCGCGATTCCGCCGTCGATGCCGCTGGCCTGCATCAGCGGAAGGCTCGCCCGCCCGCTCGCCCGGCCGGCCGCAAAGCCCTCCCCAATCTCGACGCCCTTCACCGCGTTGATCCCCATCACCGCCGCCGCAAGGTCGGCATCGAGCTTGGCGTAGATGGGCGCCCCCCAGCCGGGCGACGCGCCCTCGGCGACGCACTCGATCACCGCGCCAAGGCTGTCCTGGTTGCCGCGCGCCTCGTCGAGCAGACTTTCCCACCGCTCTGGATCCGCCTCGCCGCCGAGCTCGGCCACGGAGGCGGTCACCGTCACCTCGGGAATGATCAGTCGCGCGATGGCGCCTGCCGCGACCCGCATCGCGGTTTCGCGCGCGCTTGCCCGGCCACCCCCGCGCGGATCGCGGAAGCCGTATTTCGCGTCATAGGCGGCGTCTGCGTGCCCCGGCCGCGGCGGCAGGCCGGCGTAATCCTTTGAGCGCTGGTCGACATTCTCGATCATCATCGCGATCGGCGTGCCGGTCGTCCGCCCCTCGTACAGCCCCGACAGGATCCGCACCCGGTCGGGCTCCTGCCGCGGCGACACGTTCTTGCCCGTTCCCGGCCGACGCTGGTCGAGGAAGCCCTGCACATGCGCTTCATCGAGCGCGAGGCCCGGTGGGCAGCCGTCCACCACGACGCCGATCGCCGGCCCGTGGCTCTCGCCCCAGCTGGTGAAGCGGAAAAGCCGCCCGAAGCTGTTCCAACTCACGTCGCCACCTCTTCGATCTTCGCGCCGAGGGCCCGCATCGCGTCGCGGAACGTCGGGAAGCTGGTCCCGATCATCTCGGCCTCATCGACCGTGATCGGCGCCTGTGCGGCGAGCCCCAGCACCAGGTGGCTCATCGCGATGCGGTGATCGCCCTCGGTCCGCACCTGGCCGCCGCCGCGGATCTGACCGCCCTGGATCACCAGCGCATCGCCCTCGGCCCGCGCATCGACGCCGCAGGCGCTCAGCCCCTCGGCCATCAGCGCCAGCCGGTCGCTTTCCTTGTGGCGAAGCTCGTCGAGGCCTTCGATCCGAGTCTCGCCCCGCGCCCCGGCGGCGACTACCGCCAGCATCGGGATCTCGTCCACCATCGAAGGGATTTCCTCGGCCGTGAACTCGGCCCCGAACAGCGGTCCGAACCGCACCCGCACGTCGCCGATCGTCTCGCCGCCGCGCCCGCGGATGTTGGACATCGCCAGGTCCGCCCCGATCCGCTGCAGCGCCATGACGAACCCCGAGCGGTGCGGATTGAGCAGTACGTCCTTCACGCTCACCTCTGACCCCGGCACAATCGCCGCCGCGCCCAGCGCGAACGCAGCCGACGAGGGATCGCCGCTGACCTCGACCAGCCGCGCTTCCAAAGTCCGCTTCGCGCCCAGCCGGGCGATCTGCCCCTCGCGCGCAACGTCGACCCCGAACTCGGCCAGCATGATCTCGGTATGATCACGGCTCGGCACCGGCTCACCCACCTCGACCGACTGGTCAGTTCCCAACCCCGCCAGCAGCACCGCCGATTTCACCTGCGCACTCGCTGGCACATTGAGGTGCGCGATACCCCGCGTCACCGGTCCCTCGACCGTCAGCGGCAGCCGGTCGCCGCCCTCGATCCGCACCCCCATCGCCTCGAGCGGCCCGGTCACCCGCCGCATCGGCCGCTTCGACAGCGACGCATCGCCGGTAAAGGTCGCGCGCACGCCCTGTCCTGCCGCCGCGCCCATCAGCAGCCGCACCGCGGTCCCGCTGTTGCCGCAATCGATTGGCGCATCGGGCGAGCGCCACTTGCCCCCGATCACCCGCCAGCGCCCCGGCCCGAACTGCTCCACCCTGACCCCGAACGCCCGCAGCGCGTCGGCGGTAGCCAGCACGTCGGCGCTTTCCAGCAGCCCGGCGATCACCGTCTCCCCCTCCGCCAGCGCGCCGAAGATCAGCGCGCGGTGCGACAGCGACTTGTCGCCCGGGACGGGAAAGGCGCCGGCCAGCGGGCCCGAGGGGCGGCTGCGCAGTTTCAGCCGAGTGCCTTGCCGAGCTCGACCTGGCCCTGCTCCATCCCGCTCGCGGGCACGGTGGCGGTGGACAGCTCGCCGATCTCGTCCAGCCGCTGCAGGATGACCGACGCGGCCTCCAGGTCGTCCAGTCCCTTAATCGAAATGCCCTTGGTCAGCGTGATGTGCGCCTGCTCGACGCCCTGCGCGCCAGCCGCCAGAATGGTCCGGGTCGGCGCTTCCTCGTCCACCAGCGCGAGCAGCGCGGGGCTGACATATTCGGGGCCGAGCAGCTCCAGCGCCTGCGGGGGCAGCAGATTCTCGGTCATCGCGGTGCGCGCGGTCGGCGCCAGCGCATTCACGCGGATGTTGTTCTTGGCGCCCTCGATGGCGAGGGTCTGCATGAAGCCGACCAGCGCCATCTTCGCCGCGCCATAATTGGTCTGGCCGAAATTGCCGTACAGGCCCGAGCTCGACGTCGTCATGACGATCCGGCCGTAATTGCGCTCCCGCATCCCGTCCCACACCGCCTTGGTGCAGATGACGCTGCCCATCAGATGGACGTCCATCACCAGCCGGAATTCGTCCAGGGTCATTTTGGCGAAGCTCTTGTCGCGCAGGATACCGGCATTGTTGACGAGGATGTCGACCGCGCCCGCCTTGGCCACCATTTCGGCCACCGCGTCCTCGTTGGTGACGCTTGCACCGAACGCCGAGGCCTGCCCGCCCGCGGAGCGGATTTCGTCCATCACCGCTTCGGCCTGGGCGATATTCTGGGGCACGTCGTTGACGATCACCGTCGCCCCGGCCCGCGCCAGCAGCAGCGCGTGGGTGCGGCCAAGGCCCCCACCGGCTCCGGTGACGATAGCGGTGCGGCCTGCAAGCGATACGGGCATTGCTTTCCCCTTACTGGTTCAGGAGGCCAGTAGCGCCCTTGAGGGCGGTGACAAGTTCGCCGAGCGCGTCGGCGTCCGCGCCGCACTTCACCAGCGCCGATCCGGCGATCACTCCCACCGCGCCGCTGGCCAGTGCCTGGCGGACCTGCTCCGGCGTCGAGATGCCGAAGCCGAGCACCGGCGGCGGTGCTCCCGCCTCGGCGAGGCCGGCGAACAGGGCGTCATGATCAAGTGCAAGCGTGGTGCTGGTCCCGGTCACCCCGGCCCGGGCCACGCAATAGGTGTAGCCGCCCGACAGCGCCGCGATTCGCTGCAGCACCGGCGGAGGCGTGTTGGGCGCGGCGATCATCACCAGTTCCAGCCCCGCCGCTCTGGCCGCCTCGCTGTAGGGGATCGCCTCAAGGCTCGGCACGTCGGCCACGAGGATCGAATCCGCCCCCGCTTCGGCAGCGTCGGCCATGAACTTCTCCCGCCCGCGGGCGTGGAGGATGTTGGCATAGGTGAGGATGCCGATCGGCACCGCCGGATTCCGTTCGCGAAGCCCGCGGATCAGGTCGAAACTGTCGTCGACCCGCATCCCTGCCGCCAGCGCCCGCTCGGACGCGGCCTGGATCACCGGACCATCGGCGACCGGGTCGCTGTAGGGGATGCCGACCTCGACCATGTCCGCGCCAGCCTCGACCACGCGATCGAGCAGGCGCGCGCTGGTTTCCTTGTCGGGATCGCCCAGCATCAGGAAAACACCGAACGCCCCTTCATTACGCTGCTTCAGTCGTTCGAACATCTGCGCGTAGCGGCTCATTGCGCGGCCTCCGGCTTCAGCAGCTTGACCGCGCTGGCCATGTCCTTGTCCCCCCGGCCCGACAGGTTAACCAGGATGATCGTGTCCTTCTCCGCCCGCTCCGCTTCGGCCAGGGCAAAGGCGATCGCATGGGCGCTTTCGAAGGCGGGGATGATCCCCTCCGATCGCGATAGCGCCTGGAACGCCGCCAGCGCATCGGCGTCGGTGATCCCGACATATTCCGCCCGCTCGCTCTCCTTGAGAAACGCATGCTCCGGTCCGACGCCGGGATAGTCGAGCCCGGCCGACATCGACCAGGTGTCCGCGATCTGCCCGTCGCTGTCCTGCAGCAGCAGGGTCTCGGTCCCGTGCAGGATGCCCGGCGTGCCCTTGAGGATGGTCGCGCCATGCTCGTGCCCGTGCAGTCCCTTGCCCGCCGCCTCGCAGCCGACCAGCCGTACGCCGTCGTCGGCGACGAAGTCGGCGAACATGCCGATCGCGTTGGACCCGCCGCCGACGCAGGCGGTGACCACGTCGGGCAGGCGGCCCTCGATTTCCAGCACCTGGGCGCGCGCCTCCTTGCCGATCACCCGCTGGAACTGGCGGACCATGGTCGGGAAAGGGTGCGGCCCGGCGGCGGTGCCGAGCAGATAATGGGTGTCGGCAAAGGTCGCGGTCCAGTCGCGCAGCGCTTCGTTGACCGCGTCCTTGAGCGTCCGGTCGCCGGCGGTGACCGGCACCACCTTGGCCCCCATCAGCTCCATCCGGAACACGTTCAGCTGCTGCCGGGCGACATCGTCCGCACCCATGAAGATCTCGGTTTCCAGCCCGAACAGGGCGCCCGCAAGCGCCGTCGCAACGCCATGCTGGCCAGCGCCCGTCTCGGCGATCAGCCGGCGCTTGCCCATCCGCTTGGCCAGCAGGGCCTGGCCGAGCACCTGGTTGGTCTTGTGCGCACCGCCGTGAAGGAGGTCCTCGCGCTTGAGATAGATGCGCGCTTGCGTGCCCTTGCCGAGGTTGCGGCAGCGGGTCAGCGGGGTCGGCCGCCCGGCATAAGTGGTAAGCAGTTCCTCAAGCTCTGACTGGAAGGCGGCGTCGCCCTCGGCTTCGAGGAAGGCCGCTTCCAATTGCTCGAGTGCGGGGACCAGGATTTCGGGCACGAAGCATCCCCCGAACCGGCCGAAACGTCCGTCATGCTTCATCAGAAATTCTCCGGTCGGGAAGTCGCAGCGCGTCGAACAGCGCCCGTATCTTGTCGTGATCCTTGATGCCCGGCGCCGATTCGAGCCGCGAGCTGGCATCGAGGCCATAGACCCCTGTCGCCTGCGCCGCGCGGGCGTTGTCGGGGCCGATTCCCCCGGCCAGGAAGGCGCTGGCCCTGGCCGGGTGCGCGGCGACCGCGCCCCAGTCGCAGCTCGCGCCGGTCCCGCCGCCGGGCGAATCGAACAGGAGGCGGTCGCCGCCGCGCTCCTCGAAGCCAGCGGTCCAGATCTCGCCCTCGAAGCCGTTGCGCAGTTCGGCCACCGCCGAGGGCGTTTCCTGGCCGTGGAGCTGCACCACCGCGAGATCGAGAGCCTGTGCGACCACCGCGGCATCGCGCGGTTCCTCGTTGCGGAACACGTAGGTCGGCTTCATCCCCGCGCCGCGGATCGCCTCCGCCAGGGCGCGGGCCTGCTCTCGGGCGACGGCCCGCGGCGTGCCGGGCACGACGATGATCCCGGCATGGGTCGAGCCGGCTGCAGCCACCGCTGCGACGTCCTCCAACCTGGTCAGCCCGCAAACCTTTACCCGCCCGAACACCAATGCGCGGGCCGCCTCGAACACGTTGTCCGCCGCCATCAGCGACGATCCGACCAGGAAGGCGTCGGCATGGGCGCCAAGCCGTTCGACGTCGGCCCGCGTCGCCACTCCCGATTCGCTGACCAAGGTGACATGGTCCGGCACAAGCTTCGCCAGCCGCTCGGTCACCGCCAGATCGGTGGTCAGCGTCTTCAAGTCACGGTTGTTGATCCCGACCAATGTCGCGCCTAGGCCAAGCGCGCGGGCAAGCTCCGCCTCGTCATGGACCTCGACCAGAACGTCCATGCCAAGCCGCTCGGCCTCCGCCATCACGCCGCGCGCTTCGTCGTCGCCCAGCACCGACAGCATGCACAGCACCGCGTCCGCGCCATGCCGCCGCGCCTCGGCCACCTGGCGGGGGTCGACCACGAAATCCTTGGCCAGCAGCGGTCCGTCGAACCGCGCGCGGACCGTCTCCAGCGCATGGAACGAGCCACCGAAGAAGCGCTGGTCGGTCAGGCAGCTCACCCCGTCGGCGACCCCCGCATAGGCCTCGATCGCCGTCTCCACCGAGTGCGGCGAGCGATGGCCCGAGGGCGAAGCGCGCTTCACTTCCATCAGGAAGCGGGCGCCCGGCCGGCCCAGCGCCGCACGCAGGCTGCGGGTGGTCGGCGCAATCCCGGTCGGGTCGAAGCCGCGCAGCCGGGCCGCCACCTCCGTCCGCTTGTGCGCGATGATCTGCCCGAGCACGTCAGCCACGGGTCGCCTCGACGAAACCATGCAGTGTCCGCCCCGCCGCGCCCGTGACGAGCAGGTCGAGCGCCTTGCCCGCGCCTCCGGCAAAGCTTGGCGCCAGCCCGGCGGTCCACAGCAAGGCGCCCGCGTTCAGCGCTACCGCCTGCTGCTCCGCCCGGCTTCCGCCGCCCTCCAGCAGATCGCGCAGCCGCTTCGCATTATCGGCCGGATCGCCGCCCTCGAGCGCTTTCAAGGGCATCCGTTCAAAGCCGGCATCCTCGGGGGTCAGCACCAGCTCCTCGAGCTCGCCGTCCCTCAGCCGGATCGCGCGGGTTTCCGCGTGCAGCGCCACCTCGTCCAGTCCCGCGCCATGCACCACCAGCGCATGGCTGACCCCCAGCGCCTGAAGCACCTGCGCGATCCGCCGCAGCATCCGGGCGTCCGCAACGCCCAGCAGCTGCACCGGCGGCCGGGCCGGGTTCACGCAGGGGCCGAGCAGGTTCATCACCGTCCGCACGCTGAGTTGCCGGCGCACGATTGCCGCATGCTTCATTCCCGAATGGTAGGCGGGCGCGAAGAGAAAGGTGAAGCCGGTCTCGTCGAGCACTTGCCGCGCCTGCGCCGGGTCGAGCTCGATCCGCGCCCCAAGCGCCTCGAGGACGTCGGCCGACCCGCAGCGGCTGGAGACCGAGCGATTGCCATGCTTGGCGACTTTGAGCCCGCCCGCCGCCGCGACAAAGCCCGCCGCCGTCGACACGTTGATCGTCCCCGACCCGTCTCCCCCAGTGCCGCAACAGTCGGCGAACAGGCCGTCCGGCCGTTCGAACGGGGTCGCCGCCGCCAGCAGCGCCTGCGCCGCGCCGATCATCTCCTCGGGCGTCTCGCCCTTCATTCGGAGCGCGATCAGCATGCCGCCGATCTCGCCCGGCTCGAGCCGTCCCAGCACCAGCCGCTCGAATAGGTGCTGGCTGTCGTCGGCGCTCAGATCCTCGCCCGCCAGCAGGCGCGGCAAGGGATTGGGAACGGGCCCGGCGTCGACCGGCGGGGTGGCCGGAATGACGGCGGTATAGTGGGCGGTCTGGGTCATGGATCTGGCCTCGAGGAACAACAAAAAACCCGCCGGGTGAGGGCGGGTCGCATCTGGTGTGGTCAAACTGGTGGAAGGTGCAGGTGGCCTACCGCCAGCGCCATCGCGCCGCCGTCTGGATATTCCGCCAGTGATGCCAGGTCCGGAGCATTGCCCCGCGTCTTTCCGGCCAAGCGACCGCCTTGTCAACCGGTGGTCCAAAGGCCACCACCGGGGCGTGAGCGGAAAGATCGTCATCGCCGGGGCCGGAAGCATCGGCTGCTTCATCGGTGGCCTGCTCGCCCTTGGCGGTGCCGAGGTCGTCCTGCTGGCCCGCCCGCGCATCGCCGACGAGATCACCGCCGGTGGCCTTACCCTCACCAGCTTCGAAGGGTGGAGCGAGCGGCTGGAGCCCGGCCGGATCAGGGTCGACACCGATCCCGCCGCAGCGTTGACCGGGGCCGGGCTCGTGCTGGTCACGGTGAAGAGCGGCGACACGGCCGGGATGGCCGAACTGATCGCCGCCCATGCGCCCGCTGACGCCGCCGTGATCAGTCTCCAGAACGGGCTTGGCAATGCCGACCTGCTGCGCGCCGCGCTTCCGGGCCGCGAGGTCCATGCCGGCATGGTCAGCTTCAATGTGCTGCACCGGGGCCACGGCCGGTTCCATCGCGGCACCTCCGGTCCGCTGGTGATCGCGGCCGATGCGCCGCCCCTCGTCGCCCCCCATCTCGACATCATTGCCCATGACGACATGGCCGCGGTGCTTGCGGGCAAGCTCGTCTACAACCTCAACAATGCACTGAACGCCCTGTCCGGCCTGACCCTGCGCGAACAGCTTGGCGACCGTCGCTGGCGCCGCATCCTCGCCGCCGCGCAGGACGAGGCGCTGGCGGTGTTGCGGGCCGAGGGGATCGCCCCGTGGAGCCTCGGCAAGATTCCGGTCACTCGATTCCCGCGCCTGCTGCGCCTGCCCGACTTCCTGTTCCGAATCGTCGCCAGGCGCGGGGTCCGGATCGACGCCGCCGCGCGTTCCTCGATGTGGGAAGATCTCCAGCGCGGCCGGTTGACCGAGATCGACGAGCTGCAAGGCACCGTGGTCGCTCGGGCCGCCGCACTTGGCCTTCCCGCACCGGTCAACCGGGCCATTGCCGAGGCGATCCGCGGCGCCGAACGCGCTGCCGAGGGCAGTCCGCGGCTCGATCCGAACCTGCTTCTGGCCCGGCTTTCTTAACTCCGTCTCAACCCAGAAGTCCTAACTCCTGTTCGTTCAGGAGTCTCAGCGAGCCGATGTACGAAGCCCCCGACCGTTACAAGCGAATGATCGCCGCTCGGCTTCCCGACGGCGAATCGGCTGGATTTGCCCGCGAAAGCGGCTCTGCGGCGTCTCCGCTGAAGGATGTGCAGCTGATCGCCCGCGGCCAGCTCGCCCCCTTCTTCGCGCTCACCAACATCGCCGCGGCCTGCCTGTTCACGGCAGCCCTGTGGGGTTCGATCTCGCCGGTGCTGCTGCTCGGCTGGGCGGGCCTCGTCGCGGCGGCGAACTACCTCGCCATGCGCTGGAGCCAGAGCCAGGCGGTGACCTGCGTCGGGCGGGCCGGCCAATCGGTGCCGCTGACCATGATGATCGGCGACGTGGTGCTCCGCGCCGGCCTGTGGCTGAGCCTTCCGGTCTATCTCTTCCCGACCCTGTCGACGACCGGGCAGATCATTGCCGGAACCCTGATCGCCGGGGTCGGTATCGCCGGGCTCGGCCTGGTCGTGGTGTTCGCCTGTGCGGTGGCTTGGATGAGTGCCTTCACCGCCGGTCTGGTGATTGCCCTGCTGTTCATGCATTCGACGATCGAGCTCCAGCAATTGCTGGCCATGCTGTTCGTACCGGGCGTGTCGATCATCGGCATCCTCACCGTCGCGCGGTGGGCCGCCGCCCAGCTCAAGACCAGCGCCGACATGGGCTCGCAATCCGAAAGCGCCTCGCTGCTGCTGCAGGAATATGAGCAGCGCGGTGTCGGCTGGCTGTGGCAGGTCGATGCCGACAACCGCGTCATCTACATCTCCAGCCGGATGGGCTCGCTGATCGGCAAGCCGTCGACCCAGATCCTCGGCCATTCGCTGCCGTCGCTGCTCGGCGGCCATTCCGACCTCGGCCAGGTCCTGCTCGACAAGCAGACCTTCACCAACCTCGAGATGGAGTTGCGCACCGCGCGCGGCAATCGCTGGATCTCGCTGTCGGGCGACCCGATCATCGACACCGCCGGCCGGTTCGAAGGCTTCCGCGGCGTCGGGCTCGACATCACCGACGTCCGCCACACCCAGGAACGGCTGACCCACCTCGCCAATGTCGACGTGCTATCGGGCCTGCCCAACCGTGGCCGGGTCCGCCAGCTGCTCGGCGATGCGCTGCGCGGCGCCACCGCGGGCAATGTCCCCTGCGCGATCATGTTCCTCGACCTCGACGGGTTCAAGCCGGTCAACGACACCTTCGGCCACCCCAAGGGCGACGCGGTGCTGCAGGCGGTCGCCAAGCGGCTGTGCGACGAAGTCGCGGCCGACGGCCATGTCGGGCGCCTCGGCGGCGACGAATTCGCGATCGTCATTCCCGACGGGCAAAGCCGCCGCAAGGTCGAGCAGCTTGCCGACCGGATCATCGTCGCCATCGCCGAGCCTTATTCGATCGACGGCACCGAAATCCGCATCGGCGTATCGGTCGGCTGCGCGTTCGGCCCGATCGACGGCGCCACCGTCGACGACCTCATCCTCAAGGCCGACCTCGCGCTGTATCAAGCCAAGGACGCCGGCCGCGGGGTGGTGCGCTATTTCAGTTCCGAACTGCAGAGCGAGCAGGAAGACCGGGTCCGGCTCGAGGCCGACCTCCGCGCCGCGCTTGAATCACGCCAATTCTACCTCGCCTTCCAGCCCTTGGTCAGCGCCAAGAATCAGAAGTTGGTCGGGTTCGAGGCGCTGGTCCGCTGGAACCACCCGCGCCGCGGCTTCGTGCCGCCCAACGTGTTCATCCCCGTGGCCGAGGAATGCGGCCTGATGGGTCCGCTCGGCGAGCTGATCATTGAGGAAGCCTGCCGCGCCGCCGCGACCTGGCCCGCCCCGATCACCGTCGCGCTGAACGTCAGCCCCAAGCAGATCATCCTGCCCAACCTGCCCAACGTGGTCAGCCAGGCGCTTGCCCGCCACAAGCTGCCGGGCAACCGGATCGAGCTGGAAGTGACCGAAGGCGTGTTCCTCGACAGCTCGAGCCGCAGCCTCGACATCCTTGGCCGCCTCCGCGCGCTTGGCGTCGGAATCGCGCTGGACGATTTCGGGACCGGCTATTCCTCGATCGGCTATTTGAACAAGGCGGTGTTCCATAAACTGAAGATCGACGGCAGCTTCGTGCGCGATGCCGGCACCCGCCCGGGCAACGTCGCGATCATCAAGTCGATCGTCCAGCTCGCCAAGGACTTCCGCATGTCGGTCACCGCCGAAGGTGTCGAGACGGCCGAGGATTTCGAGCGGATGCGCGAACTGGGCTGCGACACCATCCAAGGCTATCTGTTCGGCAAGCCCTTGTCCTACGACCGCGCCAACCAGCTGGTCATGGGCCTCGACGCCCGCAAGCTCGCCAGCTAGCCCCCGCTCAGCACCTTGCGGACGCAGGCGGCCAGCGCTTCGGTCCGGAACGGCTTGGCAAGCAGTGCGGCGCCGGGCGCCGCGGCCCTGATCGCATCGGTTTCGTTATAGCCTGACACGAACAGGATCCGCTGCTCGGGCGCGGCCTGGCGGATCTCGCGGGCGACGTCGGCCCCCGACATGCCGGGCATCAGATAATCGAGCACCACCAGGTCGGGCATTTCGCGCCGGTATTCCGTCAGCGCCGCCTCGCCATCTGCCGCTTCGGCGACTTGGTAGCCAAGGTCCTCAAGGCTCGCGACGACGAAGCCGCGGACGTCGGGATCGTCGTCGACCACCAGCACCCGCGCCGCAGGTTCGGCCGCCTGGTCCTCGCTTTCCTCGGCGACCGCTTCCGCTTCCAGCTTCGCCTGCGAACCCTCGGCATGACGGAAGTACAGGCGAACGGTGGTTCCTTCGCCCGGCCGGCTCTCGATCCGCGCCGTGCCGCCCGACTGGCGCGCGACGCCATAGACCATCGACAGGCCGAGCCCGGTGCCCTTGCCCACTTCCTTGGTCGTGAAGAACGGCTCGAACGCGCGGGCGACCACTTCCTCAGGCATGCCCGATCCGGTGTCGCCGATGCTCAGCTCGACATAGTCGCCCGCCTCCAGCTCGGGATCGTCGCTGACAGTCACCGGCGACGTGGTGATGCTCAACAGACCGCCTTCGGGCATCGCGTCGCGGGCATTGATCGCAAGATTGAGCACCGCAAGCTCGAGCTGGGTCGGATCGGCCAGCACCGGGATGGCGGCATCGTCGAGCTGGATCCGTTTCTCGATCCCCGGCCCCAGCACGTTGCGCAGCAATGGGCGCATGTTTGCGATCAATGGCGCCACCAGGGTCGGTCGCACCTCGAGCCGCTGGACGCGGCTGAACGCCAGCAATTGCGCCGTCAGCCGCGCACCGCGCTCGGCCGCCTCAAGCGCATTCTTGGCGTAGCGCTGCAGCTTGGGGTCCTCGGCCCGGCGGACGATCAGGTCGAGCCCGCCGACCACCACCGTCAGGAGGTTGTTGAAGTCGTGCGCGATACCGCCGGTCAGCTGGCCCAGCGCTTCCATCTTCTGGCTCTGGCGAAGCTGCTCCTGCGCGGCCTTGAGCTCGGTGACGTCGCGCGCTTCGAACAGGATGTACATGACCGACCCGTCACGGTCGGCGACCGGGCGGAAGGACACGTCAAGATAAGCCGTAGGCGAGCCCGCCCGCTCGAGAATGATGTCGCGCGTGACCGGCACCCCGGTCGCCGCCAGTGCAATGGCGCCGCTGACGGCCTCCTTATGCTCCGGGTAGGCGGAGAGGGTCGGAGCTTCCCACAATTTCTTGCCGATTGCCTCGTCGGCGCGCTTGTCGCGCCAGCTCGCTTCGGTGCGGTTGAGCTGGATCACAGTCCCGTCGGGCTCGAGCAGCACCACCACTTCGCGCACGCTGTCGAAGATGGCGCGGAGACGGACTTCGCTTTCGCGGACCTCGGCGGTGCGCTCGTCGACCTGCTGGCGAAGCTCGCGCTCGGCCTCCTTGGCCACCGTGACGTCGAAGGCCGCACCGATGAACCCGATCAGCTCCCCGTCCGGCCCGAACCGGGGCGAGGACACCGAACTCAGCCAGCGATAGGCCCCGTCCGCCCTCTTGTAGCGCGCTTCCAGGCTGAAGGGCCGCCGGCTGGCCTCGCCGGCCATGCTTTCCACCACCACTCGCTCGAAATCGTCGGGATGGATGAAGTCGCGCCATTCGTGCGCATTGACCTGGTCGCGGGCGACCCCGGTAAAACTGAGATATTCGTCGTTGACGAACTCGCGGTGCCGGTCGAGCCGGGTCACCCACATGATCACCGGGGCATTGTTGGCGATCCGCCGGAAGCGCGCCTCGGATTCGCGCAAGGCCCGCTCGGCGACCCGTTGCTCGGTCACGTCGGTGACCAGGATCACGATCCCCGAGATCGACCCGTCGGCCTCGACCTGCGGAAGATACTGGGTCTGGATTGCCACCGTGCCGCGGCTGGGGTGATCATACTGCGCGGCGAACCACTGCCGCTCGCCCTTCAGCGCGGCGGCGATCAGCGGCTTGCGGATCTCGTAGGCCGCCTTGCCGATCACCTCGCCGATCCCATGCCCGAGAATGTCGCTCCGCGGCCGTTCCAGGAATTCGGCCAGCGCCTGGTTGCAGAACAGGTAGCGCTCGTTGCGGTCGATCAGCGCCAGCGGCATCGGCAGGGCATCGGCAATGCCGAGGATGCGCTTGAAGTCGAACCCTCCAAGCGCTTCTGTCAGCAAGTCCCCGCCCTTGTTCGCCATGACCGCAATCTATCGTATAGGGGCCGGGCGGCAACCAGCGTGCCGCCCCCTAGTGGACGAAACGCGCCACCACGTCGCGATAGCTGCGGCTGACCTTCACCTGCGCGCCCGAGTTCAGCACCAGGAAGCATTCGCCATTGGTGTGCGGCTTGACCTGCCGGACGAGGTCGAGGTTGACGATGGTCGACCGGTGGACGCGCTGGAACCGACGCGGGTCGAGACGCTTCTCCAAATCCTTCATCGTCTCGCGAAGGATCAGGGTATTGTCTCCGGTCTGGATGCACATGTAGTCGCCGGCGGCATCGATCCGCTCGATCGTGTCGACATCGACACGGAAGATCTGCCCCTGGTCCTTGATGTTGATCATCTTCTCGAACCGGCCGGATTCGGGCGCTGCGGCCGGAGCGCTCTCGCCAATCTCCTCGGCGGCTTCGGGGGCATGTTCGGCCAGCGCCTCGGCCAGCCGTTCGGCGTGCTGCTGCGCGCCGCGCTCGGCCATCCGTTGGCGGACCCGCTCCATGGTTGTCGCAAGCCGGTCCTCGAGCACCGGCTTTTCGAGATAATCCACCGCCTGGACCTCGAACGCACGCAGGGCATGCTCCGAATAAGCGGTGACGAAGACGAACAAGGGCGGATCGACGTCCATCAGCCCCTGGATCACCGAGAATCCGTCGAACCCCGGCATCTGGATGTCGAGAAAGACGAGGTCGGGCTTGTGGGTCTTGATCGCGCGGATCGCCTCGCGGCCGTTGCTGGCGGTGGCGATCACCTCGACATCGTCATGCGCCTGAAGCCGTAGCATCAGCCCCTGGGTGGCCAGCGGCTCATCGTCGACGAGGATGGTGCGAATGGTCATGCAGGTCCTTTTTTGGGTTCGCCGCCGGTCACAGCCCGAGCGGCCGTGCATCGAGCGGAATCTCGACGATAACGCTGAATCCCCCTTGTTCGTTCTTGCGTGTCGCGAAACGGTGGCGCTCGCCATAGGCTTGCGCCAGACGGTCGCGGGTGTTCGCCAGACCGACACCGGTCGACTGGGTGGCGACCAGCGCATCCTGCCCGCCAGCGCCATTGTCGGCCACCTCGATCCGGACGTTGTCCCCCTCCGGAATGGCGGTGACCCAGATGTCGGCGCCCGTTTCACTCGGCGTCACCGCATATTTGATCGCATTCTCGACCAAAGGCTGGAGCAGCAGGCTCGGCAACCGCACCCCGATGGTCTGCGCCTCGATCCGGAAATGCGGGCGAAGCCGATCCTCGAATCGCATCTTCTCGATCTCGAGGTACAGCTTCAGCGTCTCCACCTCCTGCGCCAGCGTGACCTGGGCGGTGGGTTCGTTGGCGAGGGTGTAGCGCAGGAAGCTCGACAGGCGCGCAAGCATCGCATTGGCCCGCTCGGTCTGCTTCAACAGCACCAGGGTCGAGATGCTGTTCAGCGTGTTGAACAGGAAATGCGGATTGAGCTGGTAGCGCAGCATCGCCAGCTGCGCGCTCGACGCCTGGCTTTCCAGCCGGGTCCGCTGGTCGATCTCCTCTTCCAGCAGCAGGTAATAGTTGATCCCGTAATAAAGCGCCGACCAGGCCGCCAGCAGCGCGAAGTTGAGCAGGATCGGGCCGAGCAATTGCACCCCAACCGGGTTCGCCCCCGGCCGCACGAATGTGGCATGGCTCCACGTCTCGATCACCGAGAAGCAGCCCGAGGCGATGCCGACCGCCGCAAGGCTCAGGATCACCGTATAGATCGCCCGCATGGTGATCAGCCGCCGGTACAGGCTCGCCAGCAGCAGGGTCAGCGAATAGCCGGTGGCGGTCAGCAGCAGCGTGTGGACGACGAACATCGCCGGCACCGCATTGGCGATGCCCGACAGCGTCCGGAGCATGAAATAGCCGACCCAGCCGGCCGATTGCAGCACCCAGAAGGCGCGGTTCTTGTCGGCGAAGAAGGGCGCGTCGAGCCCGACCGTGCGCGCGATCGGCCCCTTGCGCGGGGTCAGCGCCCGTGCCCGCCGGCGCGGCGGCGGTTCGGACAGGAGGGCGCTGTCGGTGGCCATGGCTGCGACATATAGCTTGCCGCCCCCGTCATTGCGAGCGGGCCCTGGTTTTGGACGCAGGGGAAGCGGGGCGAGGAGACGGCTTGCGGCCTCCTCCCCGCCCGCGCCGGGTCAGAACTGGATGCCTGCCCCGCCGCTTGCACCCACCTTGCTGTTGCTGTCGTAGGTGACGCCGATCCGGAACACGGCCTTGCCGTTTTCCGTGCGATGCGACCCGCCGATCGCAATCGCCGTCTTGCCGCCGTAGGTCCCGACCCCGGCCGCGAGCATGTTGGCGCCAGCGTCCATCGCCTGCGGCATGCCCGCCGCGGCAAGTGCCGCCGCAGCGCCCGCCCGGGCTTCCTTGCGCGCTTCGCCGAGGTCGAAACTGAACGCGGCGAGGCGCTGGTCGGTATAGTTGTTGGCCGACCGAAGCGCAGTGTCGGCAAGGTCGCGGACCTGGTTGAGGTTCACCGCGTCGGTCCCGAGCGTCCCCGCCGCGACATTGCGCAGCTGTACCGCCTGGCTCGCCCCCGATCCGCCCAGCGTCACGCTGGTCCGGGCCGAACTGTCATAGGCGACCGCATTCTGACTTGCCTGCAGGGCCTGGGTGGCGGTCTGCTGGGCCGCCGCGACGGTGACGTTGGTGGCCGCCAGCTGGCCGCCGTTGACCGCATCGGTCGATCCCGCGGCGACTACGCCGGCCGCGACATTGTGCACCCGCACCGGTCCCGGCGCTGCCCCGACCAGAGTCACGTCGTTGGTCGGCGTGCCGCCATTGTCCTGCGTCGGGGTCGCCGCATTGCTGTAGCGGACCGGCCCCGCATTGCCGAGATCGAGGTCGGCGACCGTCTGCGCGAGTGCATCGAGGTCGGCACGAACGTCGAGCATCACGTCCTCGAGCTGGCCGATGTCGGCAGTGTTGCCGGCCACGTCGATCGACAGATTGGTGATCGCGGTGGTGTTTCCACTGACACTGGTCTGGAGATTGGCGATCGAGGTGGTGTTGCCCGCTACGTTGGTCTGGAGGCTGGTGATCGCGCTGCTGTTGCCCGCGACATTGGCTTCGAGATTGGTGATCGCCGTGGTATTTCCGGCGACGGCCGTCTGCAGGCTGGTGATGGCGGTGGTGTTTCCGCCCACCGTCGCCTGCAGGTTGCTGATCGCCGTGGTGTTGCTCGAGACGCTGGTCTGGATCGCTCCGACGTTGGTCTGGAGGTTGCTGACCGCGACATTGGTCGTGGCGAGGCCAGACTGCAGGTTGGTGATCGCGGTGGTGTTGCCCGCAACGTTGGTCTGCAGGTTGCTGACGTCGGTCTGCAGCGTCGTGATGGCGGACGTGTTCCCGGCGACACTCGTCTGCAGGTTGGTGATCGCCGAGCTGTTGTTCGCGACGTCGGTCTGGAGCTGGCTGACATCACCCTGGAGCGTGGTGATATTGGTCGTGTTGCCCGCGACCAGCTGGTTGGTGGCGAACAGCTGCGACCCGTTCACCGCATCGCTCGACGATGCCGTCACCGCACCGGCCGCGACATTGCTGACGGTGGTCCCGCCCGCCCCGGCCAGCACGACGCTGGTATTGCTGCTGTTGCTGTACTGGACGGCGTTGTTCGACAGCTGGGCGGCGATCGCCTGGAGCTGACCGACCGTTGCGGCATCGCTGGCGGCGGTGCCGTCGGCGACGTTGGTGATCTGGCGGAACGCTCCCGGCGCGCCGACCGACACTTCGCCGGCCGACCCCGCCTGGGGTCCGCGCGACGCGATCGAACCGGCCCCCAGCGCAACGCTGTTGGCAACGGTGACCGAGGCGCCCCGGCCGAACGCGATCGAGCCGGTCCCGCCGGCGCCGACACTGGCGTCGGTCCCGAGCGCGATCGAACCCAGCGCAAGGGCATCGGTCCCAGCGCGGTTGCCGATGGCGATGGAATTGATCTCGCCGGCGACCGCTTCCTCGCCCGACGCACCGAGACCGGTGATCGCATTGCCGCCGATCGACACGCCCTTGGGGTTAGTCAGGATGAAGCTGTCGGCCTGCGCATTGCAGGGGTCGCCAGGCCCGATGAGGGTGCCGTCATTGGCGATCGCCCTGAGCCTGATGTTTGATCCGCTCGCGGCGGAGGTGCGAAGTCCGTTGACGTCGACGCTGAGCGGCGCCGGAAGTCCGGTGATGCCCAGCAGCGGATTGGTCAGCACCGCAAGCGTGCCGTTGAGATTGGTTTCGATTGGCGCATAGATGCCGGTCACGACCGGGTCGATGATCGAGGTCACGACCGACCGCGGCAGGCTTACACCAGAGCAGACGCTGATGATCGTATCGGGGGTGGCCTGCGCCTGTGCCGGTGAGGCGGGCAGGACCAGCAGGAGCGAAATTACTGCGACGGACGTGGTAGCACGAGTGTCGGCTGCATATGAACGCATGACGTTGCCATCCTTTGTTTAAGCCGAGCAGGAGGAGATTCGCAAGATTCCGTAAATTTATGATTACAAAGGGGTTTTCGGCTGTTGCTGGAAAGTCGCTGTTGGCCGCCCAAAGCACCGAACTTGCCTTGGCAGCGGGCCTCGGCCATCGCCGCAACAGGCCCATATTCAGGTTGGGCGAAGTAGACAGGATCCATCCGCAGGCGTTCGGCAGCAGCCCGCCTGCCTGTTCGGCAAGAGAGATTCATGACCCGCCTCGCCCTCCTCCTCGCGTCCGCCATTGCCCTCTCGGGCTGCCAGACACTTCCTTCCGGAACCTCCTCGGCCCCCGCGACGTCTCCGGTTCTCGCCACCGCCGACGCCGCCGATCCCCACAGTTTCGCCCGGCCGCTCGAGGCGCGGGTCACGCATGTCGACCTCGACCTCCGCTTCGATTTCGCCGCCAGGGCGGTGGCAGGGACCGCGACCCTCGACATCGACCGCCGGCCGACCGCCAGGGAGATCATTCTCGACAGCGACGGCTATCAGGTCAGCGCCGTCACCGACGCCGCGACCGGCGCACCGCTCGCCTTCGCGTTCGGCGCCGCGCAGAATGCGATCGGGCGGCCGCTGACGATCCAGCTTGCGCCCGGCACCCGCAAGATCCGCATCGCCTACACCGCCCGTGATGCCGCCGCCCTGCAGTGGCTGACCCCCGAACAGACCGCCGGCAAGCGCCAGCCGTTCCTGTTCAGCCAGGGCCAGGCGATTCTCAACCGCAGCTGGATCCCCACCCAGGACAGCCCCGGCATCCGCCAGACATGGGCGGCGCGCATCACGGTTCCGATGGGTCTCACCGCGGTGATGAGCGGCCTGAAGTCGGACGAGATCATCGTCAGCACCGGCGGCACGCAGACCTTCGACTTCCGCATGGACAAGCCGGTCGCGCCCTATCTGATCGCGATCGCCATCGGCGACCTCAAGTTCCAGTCGCTTGGCGCCCGAACCGGCGTGTGGGCCGAGCCCGCCACGTTGCCCGCCGCGGCCCGGGAGCTCGAGGACACGGAAAAGATGGTCGAGACCGCCGAGCGGTTGTTCGGTCCCTATCGCTGGGGTCGCTACGACATGATCGTGCTGCCGCCCTCCTTCCCCTTCGGCGGGATGGAGAACCCGACCCTCACTTTCCTCACCCCGACCTTCATCGCCGGCGACAAGAGCCTGGTCAGCCTGATCGCGCACGAACTGGCGCACAGCTGGTCGGGCAATCTTGCCACCAACGCGACCTGGGCCGACTTCTGGCTCAACGAGGGCACCACCACCTACGCCACCAGCCGAGTCGTCGAGGCGATTTACGGCAAGCGAGTCGCCGACCAGCAGATCGCGCTCGGGATCGACAGCCTCAACGGCGAGCTGAAGAACCTGCCAACCGCCGACACAAGGCTGGCGATCGATTTGCGTGGCCGCAGCCCCGACGACGGGCTGACCGACATCGCTTATGAAAAGGGCGCCGCCTTCCTGCGCATGATCGAGTCCAACGTCGGGCGCGATCGCTTCGACCCGTTCCTGCGCAAATGGTTCGACGAGCACGCGTTCCAGCCGGTCACCAGCGCGCAATTCCTCGCCGCCGTTCGCCGCGACCTGGTCCGCGGCGATGCCGCGCTCGAGCAGCTGCTCCAGCTCGACCGCTGGGTCTATGAGCCCGGCCTCCCCGCCAACGCCGTCCCGGCCGACGCCCAGGCCTTTGCCGAGGTCGACGCCGCCGTCGCGGCCCATGCCGGCGGCACCCTTCCGACCGCCGCCTGGGCCCGCTGGACCACCGACGAGCGGCTGCGCTTCCTCAATCGCCTGCCGCGCAAACAGGGCCGCGCCCGCCTCGACGCCCTCGACCGCGCGTTCGGGCTGGACGGGGTCGGCAATATGGAGGTGAAGTTCGCCTGGCTCAGCCTGGCGGTCGCCAACCGCTACGATCCGGCCGTGCCCTCGCTCGAAGCGTTTCTCGCCGCCCAAGGTCGCCGCAAGTTCGTCCGGCCGCTCTACCTCGCACTCAACAAGGACCAGAGCTGGGGCCGCCCGATCGCGCAGCGCACCTATCCACGCGCCCGGTCGCTCTACCACCCGCTGGTCAGCGGCGAGCTCGACAAGCTGTTCGGGCGCTAGCGCTAAAGCCGCTTCGACGCAGACATTCACTCGTGAGAGAATTAGTGTTGCAAGCTTGCGAAAGTTGCGGCACCTTCCTCCCCATGGCGCCGTCTGGCGCTACCTTTGGAGGAGGGGACAATGGGGATCCGCAATCGCCTGATCGGCGCGTCGATGGTCGCAATCGCCTGGACTGGCACCGCCTCGGCGCAGACGCCGCCGCCGGCTGATCCCGGAGCCTCGACCGAGCAGGCGGAAGCGCCTGCACCGACGCAGGGCGAGATCATCGTCACCGCCCGCCGCCGCAGCGAGAATCTCCAGCGCACGCCGCTGTCGGGCTCGGTCCTGTCCGGCACCGACCTTGCCGAAAAGGGCATCAGCAACGTCGATGCACTGCAGTTCGGCACCCCCAGCATCGTGGTCAACAACTTCGGCCAGGGGATCGACTTTAACGTCCGCGGTATCGGCAAGGGCGAGCACAACACCCAGACCGCGACCGGCGTCATCACCTATCGCGATGGCGCACCGACCTTCCCCGGCTATTTCCAGCTCGAACCCTATTACGACGTCGCCAACGTCCAGGTCCTGCGCGGGCCGCAGGGCACGATCGTCGGCCAGAATGCGACCGGCGGCGCGGTGTTCGTCAACTCGAACGACCCGATCATCGGCGGCGGCAATCGCGGCTACGTCAGCGCCAATGTCGGCAATTATTCGCAGGCCGGCTTCGAAGGCGCGGTCAACCTGCCGGTCAGTGACACCTTTGCCGCGCGCGTCGCCGTCTACGGGCTGCGCCGCGACGGCTTCTACGACATCACCGGCCCGGGCGGCGCGCCCTACACCGGCAACAATGGCGACCAGCGTCACATCGCCGGCCGCCTCAGTCTGTTGTGGAAGCCGTCGAGCCAGTTGACGATCCTGTCCAAGACCGACCTCGTCTACCTCGACATGGGCGGTTATCCGGCCACCCCGTTCCGCGATTATTACAAGAATTTCCCGATCGGCTCGTCGACGCCCAACCCGACCTATCGCGACCTCTACGACATCAGCCTCAATTCGCCGCAGGAAGCCCGCGACAAATTCTACCGCACTATCCTGCGGGTGAATTACGAGTTCGCCGGCGGGATGCAGCTGCGCTCGGTCAGCGGCTATTCCAAGGGCAACACCAAATATCGTGCCGACCTCGACGGCACCGCCGCACTCACGCCCGTCACCGCCGACCGGACCTTCTTCGACAGCGTCGACGAGCGCCAGTTCAGCCAGGAAGTGACGCTGATCTCGCCCGACACCAGCCGCTTCACCTACCTGATCGGGGCCTTCGGGGCCTGGAACAAGTATGACTTCAAGGCTCCGTTCCAGTTCGTCAGCGACAACAGTTCGGCCCCAGGCGCGGCCAGCGAATATCGCCTGCAGGGCATCAACCCCAACCGCTCACTCGCAGCCTTCGGTCAGATCGGCTTCGCGCTGACCCCGCAGCTCAAGGTCGAACTGGGCGGTCGCTACACCGCCAGCCGCAGCCGCAACGACGTCGACATCCTGCAGTTCGGCGTGCCGCTGGTCGCCGAGCAGCTCACCAAGTCGGACGACTTTTCCTACAAGGCGTCGCTCGGCTGGGAAGCGAGCCGCGACCATTATGTTTATGGCTTCATCGCCACCGGCTTCAAGCCGGGCGGCCTCAACGTTCCGGTGGGCCTCGGCACGCCGGCACCGTTCGGCCCCGAGACCGTGACCTCCTACGAGCTCGGCTGGAAGGGCTATTTCGCCAATCGCCGGATCCGCACCACCGTTGCGGCCTTCCACAACAGCTACAAGGACTTCCAGGTCATCATCGGCAACCCGACTCTGCCGGTGTTCGGGCTGGAAGTGAACGTGCCGGGCACGACCAAGATCACCGGCATCGAGGGCGAGATCGAGGCCCGCTTCGGCGCGCTCAGCCTCGGCCTCGGCATGAACGTGCTGAACAGCAAGATCGGCCGCTTCTTCGCGCTCGACCAGCGCGGGACGCTCAGCCTGTCGCCATGCCTCCCCGAGAGCGGCCCGGAAACCACGCTGTGCCGCAACCTCCAAGGCAACGACCAGACCTATGCGCCGAACTTCACCTTCAACGCCAATGCAAGCTACGACTTTGCGCTCGGCGGCGACACGGTGCTGACTCCGCGGGTGAATTTCGGACACATCGGCAAGCAGTGGGCGACCCTGTTCCAGAATCCTGCCCGCGGCGACCGGATCCCGGAGCGCAACATCGTCAACGCCCAGGTCGCGCTTCGCAGCGGCACCCTGACGCTGACCGCTTACTCGACCAATCTCACGGATCAGCATTTTCCGGCGGCGCTGAACAGCGGGCTCTATTTCGCGGGATCGCCGCGGCAATATGGCCTGAAAGTGCAGAAGTCCTTCTAAGCCGCACCCTCTTCCGGGATGCGCACGCCCTTCGCGGCGCATCCCGGTCATCCTCCGGGCGAGCACCATGCAAGACTATCCGCTGACGGTAGATCGCTTCCTGACGCATGCCGCCAAATGGTTCGGCACGCGGCACATCGTGTCGGCCCGCCCCGACGGCGCGGCCGAGCGCACCACCTATGCCGAGGTGCAGAAACACGCCAATCGGCTGTCGGGGGCGCTTGCCGGCCTTGGCGTCGGCGAGGGAAGCCGGGTGGCGTCGCTGGCCTGGAACAGCCGCCACCATTTCGAGCTCTACTTCGCGGTGATGGGAATGGGCGCGGTCTGCCACACGCTCAACCCGCGCCTGACCGCCGCCCAGCTTGCGGCCATGGTGACCGAAGCCGACGACAGGGTTCTCGCCGTTGCCGCTGACCTCCTGCCGCTTGGCGAGGAGCTGATGGCGCTGTGCGCCGGGCTCCGCCACCTGATCATCCTCGATAAAAGCGGCGCCGGCTCGCTCGACGAACTGCTGGAACAGTCCGGCAGCCCCTATGCCTGGGGCCGGTTCGACGAGCAGACGATGGCCGGCCTCTGCTACACGTCGGGGACGACCGGGGCGCCGAAGGGCGTTCCCTACACCCACCGCTCCAATTACCTCCACACCCTGCGCGCGCTCGGTGCCGACGTGGTCGGCCTGACCGCCAGCGACACCCTGCTGCTCGCGGTGCCGATGTTCCACGCCAATGGCTGGGGCCTGCCCTTCGCAGCGCCTGCGGTGGGGGCCAAGCTGGTGCTCCCCGGCCGCCAGCTCGACGGCGCCAGCCTCGCCCGGCTGATGTCCGAGGAAGAGGTCACGGTCGCGGTCGGCGTGCAGACCGTATGGCTCGGCTTGCTCGACCATCTCGAGCGCAGCGGGACTAGTTTACCGAAGCTGGAGCGCGTGCTGATCGGCGGCTCCAATTGCCCCGAAGCGCTGCTCCGCCGGCTCGAGCAAGGGCTTGGCGCGCGGGTCCAGACCAGCTGGGGAATGACCGAGCTATCGCCGATCGGGACCATGTCGCCGCCCGGCGAAGCGGCCACCGCAGGGACCTCCGGACGACCCGCCATCGGCCTCGACCTCAAGCTGACCGACGAGCATGGCGCGACGCTGGCCGACCAGCGCGGGCAACAGGGCCACCTCAAGGTCCGCGGTGCAAGCGTCCTAGACCGCTACCTCGGCGCCGACAGCGACGCGTTGGACGACGAGGGCTATTTCGACACCGGTGACCTCGCCCTGATCGACGAGAGCGGCAACCTCATCATCTGCGGTCGCTCCAAGGATTTGATCAAATCGGGCGGCGAGTGGATCAATCCCGCCGAGATCGAGGCGATCGTCGGGGACCATCCGTCGATCCGGCACGTCGCGGTGATCGGCCGGAGCGATCCGCGCTGGGGCGAACGTCCGCTGATGGTGGTCGAACGCTCGGCCGGCGGCGAGGTGGCGGAGCTGCTCGCCCTGCTCAAGGGCCGGGTCGCCGACTGGTGGATCCCGGACCGGGTGATCGAGGTCGCTGCCATGCCGCTCGCCACCACCGGCAAGATCGACAAGCAGCGCCTGCGCGCCGACTACGCCAGCGCGGCCTGAACTCAGCAGCCGGCGGCGGGCGGCGCGATCTCCGGCGCAAGCACACCGACGTTCCAGTTCCAGCCGTCCTTGCCTGCCGCGCGGCGGCGGCACATCACCGTCTCGTTGAACTCGAACATGCCCGGGAACAGGTCGCGCTCGATCGTCGGTGTTTGCGCGAACCACAGGTAATTCTGCGCCGTGCCATAAGCCGGCCAGGCGGGCGCCCCTTGGGCTACCGGCCGGCCGGTGCGCACGAAGCTGGTCCAATAGTCGATCATGGTGTCCGACAAGCGCCGCTCTGCCGCCGTTGCCGGCACCTTGGGCCAGCGCGGCGGCGTCCCGTCGAAGGTGCCCCAGGTGTAGGGCAGCTCGGACGCGTGAAAGGCATGCAACCCGGCCTCGTCCGCAGCCGGATAGCCATGATCGAACAGGTAGAGATAAGCGCGCTGACCGACTGCGGTCTGCTTGCGCGCAAGCCGCTCGGAGGTCCAGCCGTACAGGCTGTCGCGGGTCGCGGCGATCGTGCTTTCGGCATGGTCGGCGCTCGGGTAGAGCCGGAGGAAGGCGGGCGCGAGGTCGCGATAGCGGCCCGTGATCTCGCGCTCATAGTCGGCCGGACTGGCGGCGTTCTTCGGAGCCAGCATCCGCAGCGAGCGGATTTCGCCCTGGTTGAAGCCGGCCAGCACCGGCACCCGCGCCTGTTGTCCGCGGTCGAAGGCGTCGAC
Organism: Sphingomonas kaistensis; assembly: GCF_011927725.1. Taxonomy (NCBI): domain Bacteria; kingdom Pseudomonadati; phylum Pseudomonadota; class Alphaproteobacteria; order Sphingomonadales; family Sphingomonadaceae; genus Sphingomonas; species Sphingomonas kaistensis. The sequence continues at coordinate 476,059 of NZ_JAATJC010000001.1, forward strand.
CATCTGCTGCGGCAGGACCTCGCCATCGACCACGCCGAACGGAAAGAACCCGCCCGCGGTCGCCGCGATGGTCAGCGCCGCCGGGTCCAGTTTGCGCATCTGCGCGATGGATGGGGCCTTTAGCGCCTGGCCGAGCAACTGGCCGCCGACCTCCCACGCCGGAAGCCCGAAGCGCGCGCGCTTCAGCTCGGGCATGGAGATCATGTAGGAGCTTTGCGCGATCGCCCCGCGAAACAGTCCGCGCGCCTGCGGCGAGGTCATCAGGTAGAGCGCGCTGAGGCCGCCCGCGGATTCGCCCGCAATCGTCACCTTGGCCGGATCGCCGCCGAACGCCGCGATGTTTTTCCGCACCCAGCGCAGGGCCGCGATCTGGTCCATCAGCCCGTAATTGCCCGACCGGCCGGTCGCATTCTCCTTGCCGAGGTCGGGATGGGCGAGCCACCCGAGCACGCCGAGGCGATAATTGATCGAGACTACCACGATGCCGCGCTCGGCCAGCCGCTGCCCGTCGTACAGCGCCTCGCGGCTGCTTCCGGTCAGCAGCGATCCGCCGTGAATCCACACCATCACCGGCGCGTTGCGGGCCTTGGCCGGGGTCCAGATGTTGAGCGACAGGCAATCCTCGCTCATCGGCAAGGTGACGCCATTGTAGATGTTGGGCGCACCGCCCGACGGCTGCACGCAGGCCGGTCCGAAGGCGGTCGTGGCACGCTCGCCGCTCCACCGCTCGAGCGCCGCGGGCGGGCGCCAGCGCAGGTCGCCGACCGGCGGCTTGGCATAGGGAATGCCCTTGAACACGCTAAGGCTGCCCGAGGTCGTGCCGCGCACGGTCCCGGCCGGGGCGTTCACGACCTGCGCCGCGGCAGGACTCGCGGCGATCATCGCGAGGGAAAACAGCAGCTTGCTCATGCCCGGGCTTCCTCTTGCCGCCCAAGAGTTCGTGCGAGGCGCAGGAACAAGGCGATGGCGATCACGTAGAAGGGTGTCAGCGTGTACAGCGCAAGCTGCAGGCTGTTGGTGGACCCGCGCGCCGCGAACCAGTCGCTCGCCGCGCCCACCCAGGTCGGCCCGAGCCCGAGGCCGATAAAGTTCATCACCAGCAGCAGCAGGGCCCCCGCCAGCACGCGCCGGTTGGGGGCGCTTTCCTCCTGCACAAGCGTGACCGAGCAGGACAGGTAGAAATAGTTGAAGAACATGACCACCGTCAGCAGCGCCAGCGCAAGCGGCCACGACGGCGCCCACACGAAGGCGAGATAGAAGGGCATGGCGATTGCCAGCGAGGCGGCGGGCAGGATCGCGAAGCCGCGGCGGCTGGCCCGCGTCACCTTGTCGATGATCCGACCCGACGCCAGCATCCCGCCGCCCATGCCGACCACAATCACCAGCGCATACCAGATCGCGACTTCGGACAGGGTCATGCCCTTTTCCCGCATCAGGAACAGCACCGCGAAATTGCCCAGGCCATAAGTCACGAACTGGGTCGCGCCGCTGCCGAAGGCGGCGAGGCTCAGCACCGGATTGGCGAAGAAGGACTTCACCGTACCCCAGAAGGGCGCATGGCCCATCGGCTCACCGACCCGCCCGTCGCTCGCGCCCTTGGCCGGTTCGGGCACCAAGAACGGCAGCGCCAGCGCGGTGACGATCCCGACCACCCCGATCCCGATAAAGGCATCGCGCCAGTTGAAGGCGGCGGCGATCGACGCGCCCAGCGCGATTCCCAGCGCGGCCCCGATCGGCGGTCCCAGATTGTAGATTCCGAACGCCATGCCGCGGCGGCCCGGCGGGAAGGTATCGGTGATCAGCGCATAGGAGGGCGGAACGCCGCCAGCCTCGCCGAACCCGACCGTCATTCGCGCCAGCGCCAGCTGCGGATAGGTCCGCGCCAGCCCGCAGGCGATCGTCGCCGCGCTCCAGATCCCGCAGGCTAGGCTCAGCACCGCGACCCGGTTGGTGCGGTCGGCAACCCAGCTGACCGGGATGGCGATGAAGCAATAGAACATCGCGAAATAGAGCCCGCCCAGAAGCCCCAATTGCCCGTCGGTGATCTGCAATTCGTCCTGGATCGGCTTGGCGAGGATCGCCAGCAGCTGCCGGTCGAGGAAGTTCAGCACGTATACAAAGGTGAGGGTGATCAGGATCACGCTCGGGCTTCGGCGCCGGGCCGGTGCCGCGCCTGTGCCTATCTGCTCCGCCTGAACGCTCATAAGCCGCCGACGCCTCCACTGCCTTCGGGCGATAATGGACAGCAGCCGACTGCCTAAGTCAATGCACGCTCACTCGCGTGTGAATATCTTTTGAAGCGGCTCAGGCGGCTTGACCAATGCTGCGGCGCAGCACAGGACAGGGGCGTGACCGAGGCAGTCAAACCCGTTCGCCGCTCCCGCAAGGCCGAGCAACGCGCCGAGACGATGGAAGCCATCTACGACGCCGCCGAAGAGCTGTTTTCCAAGCACGGGCTGCACGGCGTCACCTTGAAGGACGTCGCCAAGCAGGTCGGGGTCCACCACACGCTGCTCAACTATTATTTCAGCGACAAGAAGGCGCTGTTCGACGCCGTCTTCGCCCGCCGCGCGGTGGTCACCAGCGATCGGCGAATGAAGGCGCTCGACGATTACGAGGCCTCGGTCGGCGACAAGGTCACGGTGGAAGGCGCGCTTCACGCGTTTCTGGATACCGACCTCGACACCTACATCAGCGGCGGCGAGGGGTGGCGCAATTATGCCAAGCTCGGCGCGCAGGTCGCCAACACCCCGGAATGGGGCGCCGACCTGATGGACCAGCATTTCGATCCCGTCGTCCTGCGGCTGATCGACCTGCTGCAGCGGGCGCTGCCGAACTGTTCCCGCTCCGACATCTTCTGGGGCTATCACTTCGTCACCGGCGCGCTGATGCTGACCCTCGCCCGCACCGGCCGCATCGACAAGCTATCGGGTGGCCTGTGCCGGTCGGACGACTTCCACGCGGTAAAGGACCGCATGGCCCGCTTCATGGCCGCCGGCTTCCGCGAGATCTGCGCGCAGGACTAGGCGATCAGCTCCGGCTCCACTCGCCGAGCGACCGGCCGGACAGCGTTTCCATCCTGACCCGGTCGAACCGGGCGGAGATCAGGCAGGCCGGCTGGTCGCCAGCGGGCGAATCGACGCAGGTGATCGCCTTTCCCGACCCGGCGCGTTCGAGGCGGCCCTGGAGGATGAGGTCGATCGCCTCGGGCGCCTCGCCTTCCGCCAGCTCCTCGGTGATGCTGTAGGGGCGCGAGCCGCGCTGGTCGGCGCGTCGGTCCTCGGGCCCGAACAGCTGGGCGATCCCGACCATCTGCCGCACAGGCGGCGCCGGCGGCTGGCCTTCCGCCGGAGCTTGCGCGGCCGCGCGCGGGCAGCCGGGTTGGAGGAAATAAGGATGCGGGATCCAGAAGCCCTCCACCGCCACGGCCTGCGGGCTCACCTGCCGGACGATCGCGCTGTCCATCGCCAGGTCGGGTTTGACCTCGACCTTGAGGACCCTTCTCGCCTCGTCGAACGATTGGGCGAGATTGGCAGCATCGCCGCACAGCCGGATGCGGAGGGTAAAGGTGCGGCCGTCTAGCTTCTGTTGCTCGGCCTTGTCGTCGAGTCCGAGCGCATGATTGCTGCCGGCCTCCGCGACGGCAAGCAGCAGGTCGCGCCGTTCGAGCGGCCGGTCGACCGTCGGAAGCGAGGCCTCGCCGGACTCCGCCGGCCGAATTATCGGCGTTGCGGCCTGATCATTTTCCGGGCTGTTCTGGGGCGATCCGCAGGCCGCCAGTGCAAGCGACGCGAACAGGATCGGCGACAATCGGGCGGAACGAAGCATCGTGGCATCCGTAGCATGCCCAGCGCACCTGTGTAACAGAGCCGCCTCGGGCCCAGGGAGAAGTGACGATCAACGGATGACGGCGGCCCAGGCCCTGACGCTTTTCGTGCTCGTTGCGGTGGTGGCCGCGCTGATCATGGACCGGACGCGCTCCGACGTCGTCGCGCTGACCGGCGCAGCGGTGCTTCTGGCGGCCGGCGTGGTCCGGCCGGTGGAGGTCCAGGCGGCTTTCGCCAGCCCGGCGATCATCGCCCTCGCCTCCCTCTTCGTGATCGCCTACGCGATGGAATTGTCGGGGCTGCTCGATGCCGCGATCGACCGCCTGCGGGCCTTGTGCCAGCGGATCGGCCGGGCCGGCCTGTGGCTGATGATCGCGCTGTGCGGCAGCGCCTCGGCCTTTCTCAACAACACACCCATCGTGGTGCTTGCGGCCCCGGTGGTGCGCGACGTCGCGCAGTCGCTCGGCTTTTCCGCAAAGCGCTTCCTGATCCCCTTGTCCTACGCCGCTGTGCTGGGAGGGGGGTGCACCCTGATCGGCACCTCGACCAACCTGCTGGTCAACGACATGGCGTCGCTGGCCGGGCAGCCGCGCTTCACCATGTTCGAGATCACCCCCGTCGGCGTCTGCGTCGCGCTCGCCGGCGGTGTCTATCTGCTGTTGTTCAGCCGCTTGCTGGTTCGCGGCGCCGACTCCGAGGATGCCGACGACCGTGCAACCGGGCGGATGGACGAGCCGGGCCTTGCCGGAGGCCAGATCGGCGTTGCGGCGGCCTTTGCCGAGCGGCGGCCCCTGCAGCGGGCCAAGGCCGCGGCGGCGCTCCTCGTGTTCGTCAGCGTGGTGGCGGTTGCCGCCTGGGGCGCGGCCCCGATCGCCGCCTCGGCCTTTGCCGGCGCGATCCTCCTGATCCTGTTGCGGGTGATTACGGCGGACGAGGCCTACCAGGGGCTTCGTCCCGACGTGCTGATGCTGATCGCCGGCATGGTGGTGCTCGGCATCGCGCTGGAGGAAACCGGCCTCGCCCAGTCGGCGACGGAGGTGATGATCGGCTCGCTCGACGGCTTGAGCCCGCTGCTGGCCCTGATCCTGCTCTACGGAGCGACCCTGTTCGCGACCGAGATCCTGTCCAACGCCACGGTGGCGGTGCTGTTCACACCCCTCGCGGTGTCGGTGGCGGAGGCGATGAGCGTCAGCCCACGGCCCTTCCTGGTCGCCGTGATGATCGCCGGAAGCGCGGCCTTTGCGACGCCGTTCGGCTACCAGACCAACGTGCTGGTCTATCGGATGGGCAACTACACCTACATGGATTTCGTGCGGCTCGGCATCCCGCTGAACCTGCTGACCTGGGTCGTGGCGGTGATCGCCATCCACGCTTTCTTCCCGTTCTGACGCCGGATCCGCTCCGCGTCGCGGTCGGTTCGTTCGGAACAGCCACGGCGGGTTGTCGTTCATCCTTTGCGACGCCGGCGCCGGCCGCGTGCCTGTTCCCCCTTTCACGACGCACCGCGAGGACCATGCCCCTACCCACGCCGCCGCCGACCTTGCTGCGGGACGCTGCCCTGTTCCTCGATTTCGACGGCACCCTTGTCCCGATCGCCGACCGGCCCGACGCGATCACGATCGCGCCCGGGCTGCTGCCGCTGCTGGAGCGGCTGCAGGCGGCGCTGGCCGGGCGCCTGACCCTGGTCAGCGGCCGGGCGGCGGCCGACGTCCGCCGCTGGATCGCGCCGCTGGAGGTCGCGGTGGCCGGAAGCCACGGGCTCGAACTCGGCACGAAAACGGCGCCCCGCTCCGCCGCCCTTGAGGAAGGACTTCGCCACCTGCGCGGGTTGCAGGCCGAGCATGCCGGCGTGCTGCTCGAGGAGAAGCCGTTGGGCGCGGCCCTCCATTACCGCGAGGCACCCGGCGCCGAAGACGCCTGCCGCGCCGCCGTCACGCGTGTCGCGCTCAGCACGGGGATGGAGGTCCAGCCGGGCAAGATGGTGTTCGAGATCAAGCCGGCCGACGGCGACAAGGGGACCGCGATCCAGACCCTGATGCAGCGGCCCGATCATGCCGGGCACCGCCCGGTCTTCATCGGCGACGACCTGACCGACGAGCATGGCTTTGCCGTGGTGCGCGACCTTGGCGGGTCCGGTATCCTGGTCGGGGAAGAACGCGACACGGCCGCGACCCACCGGCTGCGCGACGTAGCCGAGGTCCACCGCTGGCTGAACGATGCATGCGAGGAAATGTCATGAGTTCGCTCGATCTCTGGCCGATCGGCAATTGCCAGGTCAGCGCGCTGGTCGACCGCGCGGGCGCGATGGTCTGGGCCTGCGTGCCCCGGGTCGATGGCGATCCCTTGTTCTCCAGCCTGCTCGGCGGCGAACAGGCGGAGCGCGGCATGTGGGCGATCGACCTCGACGGGGAATCCAGCGTCGAGCAGTCCTACGTCCGCAACACCCCGATCCTGGTCACCCGCAAGACCGACGCCGCCGGCAACGCGATCGAGATCACCGACTTCTGCCCCCGCTTCCGGCGGCTCGGGCGGACCTACCGCCCGGCTGCGTTCGTGCGCCTGGTGCGGCCGGTCAGCGGCAGTCCGCGGATCAGGATGCGGCTGCGCCCGACCCAGAATTGGGGCGAGTCTGCCGAGCCGCTGCCCGGCGGGTCCAACCATATCCGCTTCGCACTGCCCACCCTGCCGATGCGCCTGACCACCGACGCGCCGGTGACCCTGGTGCGCGAGGAACGGCTGTTCCGGCTCGAGCGCCCGCTGACCTTCTTCCTCGGCCCCGACGAGCCTTTCACCGACGACCTGTCGCGCTCGACCAGCGAGATGCTCGCCAGCACCGCCGGGGAATGGCAGGAATGGGTCCGCGGCCTGGCGACCCCGGTCGAATGGCAGGAAGCGGTGATCCGCGCCGCCATCACCCTCAAGCTGTGCCAGCATGAGGAATCGGGCGCGATCGTCGCTGCGCTGACCACCTCCATCCCCGAACATGCCGGATCGCAGCGCAACTGGGACTATCGCCATTGCTGGATCCGCGACGCTTATTACACTGTGCAGGCGCTCAACCGGCTGGGCGCGCTGGACGTGCTCGAAGGCTATCTCGGCTACTTGCGCAACATCGTCGACGATGCGCGCGGGGGACATATCCAGCCGCTTTACGGGCTGAGCGGCGAGGCTCGGCTGGAAGAGCGGATCGAGAATGGTCTCCCCGGCTATCGCGGCATGGGACCGGTGCGGGTCGGCAACCAGGCCTATGAACAGGTGCAGCACGACGCCTACGGGCAGATCGTCCTGTCCAACGTGCAGGCCTTTTTCGACCACCGCCTGCTCCGCATGGCGACGGCCGAGGATTTCGCTTCGCTGGAACGGGTCGGCGACCGGGCATTCGAACTGTTCGACCAGCCCGATGCCGGCCTGTGGGAGCTTCGCACGCGGCGCCACGTCCACACCTATTCCGCCGCCATGTGCTGGGCGGCCTGCGACCGGCTGGCCCATGCCGCCGCCGCGCTCGGCCTCGACGAGCGGGCCGGCCACTGGTCCGGGCGCGCGACCGCCGTCCGGGCGCGGATCGAGGAGGCCGCCTGGCGCGAGGACACCCAGCGCATCTCCGCCACCTTCGAGGGCGACGACCTCGATGCAAGCCTGATCCAGCTGCTCGACCTGCGCTTCTTCACCCCCGACGACCCGCGCTTCACGGGCACGCTGAAAGCGGTCGAACAGGGGCTCCGGCGCGGCTCGCACATGCTGCGCTACGCCACCGAGGACGATTTCGGGCTGCCGGAAACCGCCTTCAACGTCTGCACCTTCTGGCTGATCGAGGCGCTCCAGGCGACCGGACGCGAGGCCGACGCCCGCGCGCTGTTCGAGGAAATGCTGTCGCGCCGGACCGGCGCCGGCCTTTTGTCGGAAGACATCGACCCGCAAACCGGCGAGTTGTGGGGCAATTACCCGCAAACCTATTCGCTGGTCGGGACCATCAACTGCGCCGTCCTGCTCAGCAAGCCATGGAGCTCCATCCGATGAGCCGACTGATCGTCATCTCCAATCGCGTGTCCGCCGCAACCGGGGGCGCGGCCGGCGCGCAGGGCGGGCTGTCGGTGGCGCTGACCTCGGCGCTGCGCGAAAGCGGCGGGCTGTGGTTCGGCTGGTCGGGCGAGGTGACGGACGAATTCACCGGCCAGATTAGCTTTCACCGGGACGACGGGGTGACCACCGCCACCGTCGACCTCGAGGAGCAGGACGTCGAGGAATATTACAACGGCTACGCCAATCGCACCTTGTGGCCGCTGTTCCATTATCGCGTCGACCTCGCCGAATATGAACGCGGCTATGCCGGCGGCTACCAGCGCGCCAATGAGCGCTTCGCCGAGACGGTGGTGCCGCTGATCGAGCCCGACGACATGGTGTGGGTGCAGGATTATCACATGATCCCGCTGGGCCAGGAGCTGCGCAAGCGCGGCTGCCGCAACCGGGTGGGGTTCTTCCTCCATACCCCCTGGCCGCCCCGCCGCCTCCTCCTGACGCTGCCCGAGGCGACCGAGCTGGTCGCCACCATGTTCGCTTATGACGTGATCGGCTTCCACACCGAGGAGTGGCTGCAGTCCTTTGTCGATTTCGTGGTGCTGGAAAGCGGCGGCAATTATGCCGATGGCATCCTCCGCCTCGAAGGGCGCCAGATCCGCCTGATCACCTGCCCGATCGGGATCGACAGCGACGAGTTCGCGACGCTCGCCAAGGGCGAGGAAGCGCAGCGCACGATGCGCCAGATGCACGAAAGCGCCAACGGCCGGGCGATGATCGTCGGGGTCGACCGGCTGGATTATTCCAAGGGCCTGGAGGAACGCTTCCTCGGCTACGAGCGCTTCTTGATCGAGAATCCCGAGGAGCGGAAGGAAGTCTTCCTGCTGCAGATCGCGCCGCCTTCGCGCGCTACGGTGGAAAGCTACCAGCGGATCCGAAGCACGCTGGAAGGGCTGTCCGGCCGGATCAACGGGGCCCATGCCGATCTCGACTGGGTGCCGATCCGCTACGTCAACCAGGGCTATTCGCGGGCCGTGCTGGCCGGGGTCTATCGCGCCGCTCGGATCGCGCTGGTCACCCCGATCCGCGACGGGATGAACCTCGTCGCCAAGGAATTCGTCGCCGCGCAGGACCCGGCCGATCCCGGCGTGCTGATCCTGTCCCGCTTCGCCGGCGCGGCGGCCCAGCTGACCGAGGCGCTATTGATCAATCCCTATAGCGCCGAGGAGATGTCCGACGCCATCCGCACCGCGCTGGCCATGCCCCAGGCCGAACGGATTCGCCGCTGGCAGGCGATGTTCACCGTGATCTGCGAGCAGGACGTCCTGTGGTGGCGCCGCCGCTTCACCGACGCCCTCGAACAGCACGAGCCATCGCCGGCTTAGGAGGCGGGAAGGAGCCGGCAGCGCAGCGGCAATCCGGGGCTTAGAAGATCGTCCCCGCGCTCTTCCACAGCATGTAGGCCGCGACCACGAAGATGAGGACGGCGAAGATGCCGGTCAGGTGGCCAGAGCTCGACAGACGCCTGGCGACGCGTGTGCCCGCAAGGCTTCCGATCACGCCGCCGGCGATGAAGACGCCTGCAAGCACCCAGTCGACAAGGCCCGAAAAGGCATAGTTTGCGGCCGTGGTGAGCCCGAACGCCGTCACCGCGACGAGGCTGGTGCCGACCGCGTTGATCATCGGCATGCCGGTCGAGGCGATCAGGCCGGGCACGATGAGGAAGCCGCCGCCGATCCCGAAGAATCCGGAAAAGCCACCGGTGCCGAGGCCGGCGCCCAGCACCTTGCCGGCATTGGAGCGCTGGCACAGGGCGTCCGCATCGCCCTCATGCTTGCGGCGGCGAAGCATCAGGATTCCGACGACGATCATCACGATCGCGAACAGGAACAGTAGCTTCTGCCCGTCGAACGCCTTGCCGGCGGTCGATCCGAAGAAAGCGCCGATGACGCCCGCACCGGCGTACATCAGGCCGCAGCGCCATTTCACCGTGCCGGCCCGGGCATGGTTGGCGAGGCCCATCGCGGCGTTGACGGCCACTGCGAAGGCGCTGGTGCCGATGGCGACATGGGGATTTTGAACGCCGACCAGATACACCATCAAGGGGACGGCGAGGATCGAGCCCCCCCCACCGACGAGCCCGAGGGTGAAGCCGACCAGGCTGCCGGACAGGAGGCCCAGGGCATAGTGGAGGGTGTCGAGCATCAGCCGCTCGAACCGTCGGCATCGGCCCTGCCATCCTCCCGCGACAGGCGCTGGCGGAAGGGCTCGAGATCGAAGCCTTCCTTGCCGGCGATCCCGATCCGCTCGTCGACGGTGAGGTTGGCCTGGTTGGCCAGGGCCCACAGCAGCGCGGCGCGGGTGCCGCTGCGACAGAAGACGGCGATCGGCTTCGGCAGCGTTTCCAGCGAGCGCCTGAACTCTTCGACCTGCTGGTCGGTGATCTGGCCTATGACGACCGGGATGTGCCGGGCCTCGAGCCCGTGCGCGGCCGCCGCCGCTTCCAGCTCGGTCCAGGCGGGCTGGTCATCGCTTTCGCCTTCGGGGCGATTACCGATGATCGAGCGGTAGCCGCGGCGGGCGAGCTCGGCGATGTCGTTGGCCGAGGGCTGGGCCAGGGCGGTGACATTGGGGGTGAGAACGGCGAGCTTCATGATTCAGGATCCTTGCGGTGCAAGCGCCCGGCGGCCCTCGGGAATCAGACGGGCGGCGGCCATGCCGACCAGCATGGCGGCCAGGAACGGAAGGACGGCGGCGGGCGCCAGCGCGAGAGAAGCGACGGCTGGCCCGGGGCACAGGCCGGCGATGCCCCAGCCGATGCCGAATAGAGAGGAGCCGGCAATCAGCTTGCCATCGAGGTCGGTCCGGTCCGGCAGGGCGAAGCGCTCACCGAACAAAGGCCGGGCCATCCTCGCCTGCAGGCGCCAGGCGATTGCCATGACGATGACGGCGCCGCCCATGACGAAGGCAAGCGTCGGATCCCACGCGCCGAACAGGTTGAGGAAGCCGCGCACCCGCGCCGGGTCAGTCATCCCGCCGATGCTCAGGCCACCGCCGAACAGGGCGCCGGACAGGAGCGGCGGGAGGAAGCGTCGAGCGACATGCATCACACAGCTCCCGCGAGATTGGTGAAGGCGACGGTGGCGATCCCCGCCGCCATGAAGGTGGCGGTGGCGATCATCGAGCGCTGGGACAGCCGACTGACGCCGCACACGCCGTGACCGCTGGTGCAGCCGCTCCCCATCCGAGTGCCGATGCCGACCAGCAGACCGGCAACGACCAGCATTGGCCAAGAACCGAACTCGGCTTGTCCCGCTCCGGTGAGGGCTGCGGCAAGGAGGGCTCCAAGGGGCAAGCCGATCAGGAACATCCAGGCGCTGCTGCGCGACATGCCACTGTCGGCAAGCCCGGTGGCGCGCGCCGTGATGCCCGACACACCGGCGATCCTGCCGGCCCCGAGCAGCATCAGCGCCGCCGCAAGGCCGATCATTACGCCGCCGACGAGGCCGTGAAGCGGCTGCGCATGGGCGAACAGGTCGCTCATAGCAGGTCGATCGGTTGCTTGAGGTAGCGCACGCCATTGTCCTCGGGCTCGGGCAGGTGCCCGCCGCGCATGTTCACCTGCAGCGAGGGCAGGATGAGCCTGGGCATCGACAGCGTCGCGTCGCGCTGGGTGCGCATGGCGACAAAATCGTCCTCGCTCACGCCCTCGTGGATGTGAACGTTGGCGGTGCGCTCGGCGAGCATGGTGGTTTCCCACACAAACTCGTCGCGGTTTGGCGCCTTGTAATCGTGGCACAGGAATACGCGGGTTTCATCCGGCAGCTTCATCAGCCGGCGGACCGAGCGATAGAGCTGGCGCGCGTCACCGCCCGGAAAGTCGGCGCGGGCCGAGCCATAGTCCGGCATGAACATCGTATCGCCGGTGAACAGCGCGTCGCCGACGACATAGGCCATGTCGGCCGGAGTGTGCCCGGGAACGTGCAGCGCGATCAGCGGGATGCCGCCGACGGCGAGCACGTCGCCATCCTCGAGCAGGCTGTCGAACTGCGACCCGTCGCGGGCGAAGCCGGTGCCCTCGTTGAAGATCTTCCCGAAGACGCCCTGCACCGTCACGATCTCGTGCCCGATCGCCATCCTCCCACCCAGCTTCTGCTGGAGGTAGGGCGCCGCCGACAGATGGTCGGCATGGGCGTGCGTCTCCAGGATCCAGTCGACCGACAGGCCCTGCGCCTCGACATAGGCGACGATCCTGTCGGCGCTGTCGAAGCTGGTGCGGCCCGAGGCCTGGTCGAAGTTCCAGACGCTGTCGATGATCGCCGCGCGCCTGGTCGCGGGGTCGCTGACGACATAGCTGACGGTGAAGGTCGACTCGTCGAAGAAGGCCTTCACCTGCGGTGCGCGACGCTTGCCGTGAAGCACGTCCGCGACTTGCGCGACGGCGTGGTCGAGGTGGCGATCGCTGATCGAAGCGGTGGTCATCCGACTAGCTCCTGCTGGTCGTGGACGCCCCAAGCTCGGGGCAGAAAAGATCGTGGAGAAGCGCCAGAACCTGCTGCGCCTTGGGGTCGCAGACGCTGTAGAAAACGGTCTGCGATTCCTTGCGGGTGGCGACGAGCCTCTCCTCGCGCAGCTTGGCGAGGTGTTGCGACAGGGCCGATTGACCCAGCCCGACGCGATCCTGCAGCTGCCCGACCGACAGCTCGCCCTCGGCCGCCAGGTGACAGAGCACCAGCAGCCGGCATTCGTTGGCCATCGACTTGAGCAGCCTCACGGCCTTCGCGGCCTGAGCACCGAATTGAGCGAGAAGCTCCGGATCCATGCGACTCTCCGTAAGAAGTCGCTTATTTAGGTTTTTCTTATATTAAGTCAAGCAGGCGGCAGGCGGCGCCGGAGAGCGGTCCTGATGCTGAGGACCGACATCGTCTATTCGGGGAAAATGGCGGAGCGGGAGGGATTCGAACCCTCGATACGGTTTTGCCGTATACTCACTTTCCAGGCGAGCGCCTTCGACCACTCGGCCACCGCTCCGCACTTGGTTGTGCCTGGACTGGGCGGGCTCTTAGGGGCTTGCAGCCAAAGGAACAACCCGGCTTGGGGCCTGCGCGCCCACGCGCTACACGGTGGCGATGCGTGCCTTCGGTCCTGCCCCCAGCCTCGGCGAAATCGAAGCGCTTGCCCGTGCGGCGCTGGATCGCCTGCCCGAACCGTTCCTGGCCACCGCGCGCGAGGTCGTCCTGCGGGTCGAGGAATATGCCGACGACGACACGCTGCGCGAGATGGGGATGGACGATCCCTACGAGCTGACCGGCCTCTACGTCGGCCGTCCCCTGACCGAGCGCAACGTCGATGAATCCGGCCGCTTCCCCGACCAGGTGTTCCTTTACCGCTCACCGATCCTGCTTGAATGGAGCGAAAGCGAGGAAACGCTCGAACACCTCGTCGCCCATATCCTGATCCACGAGATCGGGCATCATTTCGGGCTCAGCGACGAGGACATGAACGCTTTCGAGGAAGCCGCGGGTTGAGCCTGCTCGCCTTGCACAATGTCGCCTGCTGGCGCGGCGGGCGGCTGTTGTTCGACGGCCTGGACCTCGTCCTGCAGGCGGGCGACGCGATGCTGGTGACCGGGCCCAACGGCACCGGCAAATCGAGCCTCCTGCGCCTCGCCGCCGGGCTGCTCCGGCCGCTTGGCGGAAGGGTCGAGGCCGCCCGCTGCGCGCTCGCCGACGAACGCCCCGCGCTCGATCCCGAACTGCCGCTCGCCGCGGCGCTGGCCTTCTGGGCGCCGGCCGGCGGCGCTGTCCCCGCGGCCCTCACGGCGGCCGGGCTCGACGCGCTGGCCGAGGTCCCGGTCAGGCTGCTCTCGACCGGCCAGCTGCGGCGCGCCTCGCTGGCCCGGGTGAGCCTCAGCGGCGCGCCCTTGTGGCTGCTCGACGAGCCGGCCAACGGCCTCGACGCCGGGTCGCTCGACCTCCTCGCGGCGCTGGTCGCACGTCACCTAGCGGACGGCGGGGCGATCCTTGCCGCATCGCACCAGCCGCTCGGCGGGGCCCGGTGGCAGACGCTGGAGCTGGCGCGGTGATCGGCCGGCTGATCCGCCGCGACCTGCGCCGCACGCTCACCGGCAATGCGCTGCTTCCGATCCTGTTCTTCCTGCTGGTCGCGGCGATGATGCCGTTCGCGGTGGGGCCCGACGCGAAGCTGCTCGGACGGGTCGGCCCGGGCCTGCTGTGGGTCGCCGCGCTGACCGCCGCCCTGCTCCCGATCGAGCGGCTGGTCGAGCCCGACCGCGCTTCGGGCCACCTCGACCAATTGGCGCTTGCCGGGCTGCGGATGGAGGAAGTCGCCTTCGCGCGGATGGTCGCCCACTGGCTCGGCTTAGGACCGCCGCTGCTGATCGCGGCTTTTCCCGCCTCCGCCCTGCTCGGCATGTCGGGGGAAGCACTGGCGCGGACGCTGCTGACGCTGGCGATCGGGACCCCCGGGCTCGCCGCCCTCGCCGTCGCCGTCGCCAGCATGACCGCCGGGCTGCGACAGGCTTCGGCCTTGGGCGCGCTGCTGCTTCTGCCGCTCGCCATTCCCTTGCTGATCTTCGCCGCTTCCGCCGCCGGCGACCCGCGCGCCGGTGCGTTGCAGCTCGAAGCCGCCGTCAGCCTGTTCCTGGTCGTCGGAGCGCCGTTCGTCGCCGGAGCGGCGCTGCGGGCGGCGCGGACCTGATCGCCGGCCCTCCGGGCCTGTGGCCTAGTCCCGCACCCAGCGCGCGAACAGCGCGGTCGGCAGGAGCAGGCCCCGGGCCTCCTCGCGCATCGCCATCTCGCCGACCTCGATCCGGCCGCCGAGGTGGCCAAGCGTCTGCCGCAGCAGTTCGCCCAGGCTGATGGCGCTCATCCGCACGGCATAGACGGTCAGCACCAGGAACCGGCTGTTCTCGTCGAGCAGGCGGCCGCAATCCTCGATCAGGCCGGGCAGATGCTCTTCCAGCCGCCACACCTCGCCGGTCGGGCCGCGCCCGAATTTGGGCGGATCGAGCAGGATCCCATCATAGCGCCGCCCCCGCCGCACTTCGCGCGCGGTGAACTTGGCGGCGTCGTCGATCATCCAGCGGACCGGCCGCTCGTCGAGTTCGGAAAGGTGGGCGTTGTTCTTGCCCTGCTCGACGCTCTTCTTGGACGCGTCGACGTGGGTCAGCTTGGCCCCCGCCTCGCTCAACAGCAGAGTGCCGACGCCGGTATAGCCGAACAGGTTCATGATCTCCGCGCCCTCGGAGCGGGCCCGCATCCAGTCCCATTGCGGGGCCATGTCGGGGAAGAAGGCGAGGTGGCGGAAAGGGGTCAGGCTGGCTTCGAAGCGGACGCCGTCGCGGCTGAGCGGCCAGCTGCGCGGGACCGGGCGGTGCTGGACCCAGCGCCCGCCGCCGTCCTCGTCGCTGCCGGGCACGAAGGTCGCATCCGGGTCCCAATCGTCGCGCGCCGGCGCCCACATCGCCTGCGGCTCGGGCCGGACCACGCGGATGTGGCCGTAGCGCTCATATTTGGCGCCGTTGCCGCAGTCGATCAGGCCCCAGTCGGCCCACGGCTCGGCGATGATGGTCAGAAGGTCACTCATGCCGCTTTCGCCGCCGCCACGCCGAAGGTCGCCCGTGCCGGCGCCCCGGCCAGCATCCGGGCGCCCGCCGCGCGGACCTGCTCGACCGTCAGCGCCGCAAGCCGCTGCCCCAGTTCCTCGCGTCCGATCAACCGGCCATGCACCAGCCACTGCCGCGCCGCCTGCGCGGCCTGGCCCCACGGAGTCTCGAGCGCCATTGCCTGTCCGGCGCGGACCTGGATCCGGGCGCGATCCAGTTCGCGCTGCTCGAGCCCTGCCGCGGTCTGATGCAGCACGTCCTCGATCAGCGCCTGCGCGGCCCGGGCCTGGGCGCGAGCGGTTGCGGCATGCACGTGAAGAAGCCCGACCTCGTCATGGCCGTGGAGGCCCGCGCTGACGGTGTAGGCAAGGCCGCGGTCCTCGCGCACCGCCTGGAACAGCCGCGACGACGCGCCGCCGCCGGCGATATCGGCGAACAGCCGCGCGGCGAGATAATCATCGGCCTTCTGGCCCGGCCCGGCATAGGCCAGGGTGATCTGCGCCTGGTCGGCCTTGGCTTTCTCGTGCCGCGCCGCTGCGGTGAAGCGGGCGGGCGCGGCGTCGGGGGCGGACCCGCCGCCGAGCGCCCCCAGATACCGCTGGGCGAGCGCGACCACCGCGTCATGCTCCACTGCACCCGCAGCGCTCAGCACCATCGAGGCCCCGCGATAATGACGGTCGCGCCAGGCGAACAGGTCGGCTTCCCGGATCGCCCGGACGCTTTCCTCGCTGCCGAGGATCGAGCGGCCGAGCGCCTGGCCGGAAAAGGCCTGGCTCCACAGATGGTCGAAGATGATGTCGGACGGCGTATCCTCGGCCTCGGCCAGTTCCTGCAGAACGACCTCCGCCTCGCGTTCCAGTTCGGCCGCTTCGAAGGCCGGCCGGCAGACGAGGTCGCCGATCAACTCGACGGCCAGGCCGACATGGTCGCTCAGCACCGCGGCGGTGAAGCTGGTCTGGTCGCGCTCGGTGCAGGCGTTGAGTTCGCCGCCAACATCCTCGATCGCTTCGGAGATTTGCCGTGCCGAGCGCCCGCCCGCGCCCTTGAAGACCATGTGCTCGAACAGGTGGGCGAGGCCGTTCAGCCTCTCCTCCTCGTGACGCGAGCCGACGTCGGCGAACAGCGCGATGCTGGCGGTCTCAAGCCCCGGCATCGGCCGGGTGATGACGGTCAGGCCGTTGGCGAGGGTTGCGATCTGCGTCACGCCGCGCGCCTCCGCAGGGCCAGCACGTAGATGACCAGCGCGATGGCGGCGAAGGCGAACCATTGCACAGCATAGCTGCGGTGATTGTTGGGAATGCCCTCGAGGTCGGCCGGAGGATTGGCGGCAAGGCCGGCTAGCGGCGGGTTGGCGACCACCATCGTCCCCGCGGGACTGCGATCGAACAACTGGCGAAGCAGTGACCGGCTGTCGGGTGCCTGCGCGAGATAGCCGAGCACCGGCCCGCCAGCCCAGGCCGAGGTCGGTGAAGGCTGGCGCACCGTGCCAAGCTGCACCGGAAGCGGCGCCGACAGACCGGCCGCGCAATCGGCAATCACGCGAAAGCCGAACTTGCCCGCGCCCGCCAGCCGCGTCGGGGAACTGCCCGCGCAGTCGACCCGCACCGGGCGAAACAGATTGGCCTGCAGGTCGAGATCGCGGGTCACCGCGGCCGGGGCGGCCCGGACGTTGGCAGCAATCCGCGCGATGGCGGCTTCCTTTTCGTCCGCACGGCCGAGTTGCCAGATCCCCAGTCCGACCATCGTCGCGACCGCGAGCAAGACAATCAGGGTAGCGAAGATGGGAGGGCGCTTCACCGGACCGGCCGTCCTTCGTGGGCGGCGTTGCGATATTCGGCGCCGAGCAGCCACGCCTTCGCCAGCCGAAGCCCGCCCACCGTCAGGGCGGCGCCGACCGGCAGCCAGACGAGGTGCACCCACCAGGCCGGCTCGAACGAGGCATCGACCACCAGCGCACCGACCACCAGCACCGCGCCGACGATCAGGATCAGGAACGCCGCCGGTCCGTCGCCGACGTTGAATTGCGAGAAATCGAGGCCGCACTGGTTGCAGCGCTCCGCAAAACGAACAGGGCCGGCAAATAGCCGGCCCTTCTCGCAAGCGGGGCAGGTCCCGGCGAGCCACTGGCCCGCCGAGCCGCCAGGGCTGGTCAGCCGTGCCACTCGGCGCCCCAGCCACCCCACAGGTAGATGGAGACGAACAGGAACAGCCAGACGACGTCGACGAAGTGCCAGTACCAGGCGGCCGCCTCGAAGCCGAAATGCTTCTGCGGGGTGAAGTCGCCCTTCACCGCGCGGACGTAGCAGACGATCAGGAAGATGGTGCCGATCAGCACGTGCGCGCCGTGGAAGCCGGTCGCCATCATGAAGGTCGAGCCATAGACGTTGCCGCCGCTGGCGCTGACGAAGCCGAACGGCGCGTGGGCATATTCATAGGCCTGGATGGCGCTGAAGATGACGCCCAGCACGATCGTCGCGAGCAGGCCGTTCTTCAGCCCCTGGCGATCGCCGTTGATCAGCGAATGGTGGGCCCAGGTTACCGTGGTGCCCGAGCACAGCAGGATCAGGGTGTTGAGCAGCGGGAAGCCGAGCGGGTTGATGACCGGCATGTCCTTGGGCGGCCAGACGCCGCCGACGCTTTCCACCGCGCTGGGGAACAGGGCATTGTCGAAGAAGGCCCAGAACCAGGCAAGGAAGAACATCACTTCCGAGGCGATGAACAGGATCATCCCGTAGCGCAGGTGAAGCTGCACGATCGGGGTGTGGTCGCCCGCATGGCTTTCATGCACCACGTCGCGCCACCAGCTGAACATGGTCAGCAGGACGCCCGACAGGCCGGCCAGCAGGACGAACTTGCCGTAGGGGTTGTCGTGCATCCACAGCACGCCGCCGGCGGCCAGCGCGAGCGCCGAAAAGCTTCCGATCAGCGGCCAGAGGCTGGGCGGAAGGATGTGATACGGATGGTTGCGGGTCGCGGCCATGGGTCCTCGAAAGCTTGTCGCTTAACTGATGATGGACCGCGCTCTAGCGGGCCTCTGCGCGCTTTTCCACCGGGTAAAAGGTGTAGGAAAGCGTGATCTCCTCGATGTGGCGCGTCGCGGGGTCGGTGCGGATCTTCGGATCGACGAAGAACACCACCGGCATTTCGACCTTTTGCCCACCGTGGAGCGTCTGCTCGGTGAAGCAGAAGCACTCCAGCTTGCTGAAATATTGCCCGGCGATGGCCGGGGTCACGTTGAAGCTGGCGGTGCCCGTGCTTTCGCGCGCGGTCAGGTTCTTGGCGGTGTAATAGGTGACGATCCGGGCACCCGGGACGACCTTCGTCTTGTTGGTTTCGGGCTTGAACGTCCACGGCAGGGCCGAATTGACGTTGCCGTCGAAACGCACGCCGACCGGGGCCAGCGCGGCCTGCGCGCCCGGGGCGGCATCGGCCCGCATCGTGGTCCCGCCGAAGCCCGTCACCTGGCAGAAGATCCGGTACAGCGGCACGGACGCATAGGCGAGGCCGACCATGAACAGCACGAACAGCACCGCGCGGCCCGCGACCTTGCGGTTCCTGGCGGCGAGATCGTCCTTGGCCACGGTCGCGGTGGTCACCGGTTCACCGTCATCTTGGCGATGGTCACCGCAAAGGTCAGCGCGATGAACGCGAACAGCAGGATCGCGGTGACCCGCGCCGCCTTGCGCTGCCGGGCGCGCACGACCTCGTCTTCCGGGCTCACAGGAAACGATCCACGACGAGGGCTCCGAACACGGCGAATTGGTAAAGGATGGAGAATTTGAACAGCGCCTTTTCCGGGCCCATGCCGGCCGGCTCGGTCGCCTTGTTGGCGAGCACCCGCAGGCTCAGCACCAGGAAGACCGCGCTCAGAACGCTTGCGACCACGCCGTAGAAGGCGCCGGTAAGGCCTAGCGGCCAGGGCGCGACGGCCACCGCCACCATGGGAAGGGTGTAGAGTGCGATCTGCCGCCGAGTCGTCTCGAACCCAGCGACCACCGGAAGCATCGGCACGCCGGCATTGGCGTAATCGGTCTTCACGAACAGGCTGAGCGCCCAGAAGTGCGGCGGCGTCCACAGGAAGATGTTGAGGAACAGCAGCACCGGCAGGAGTTCGACCTTGCCCGTCGCCGCGACCCAGCCGATCAGCGGCGGAAAGGCCCCGGCGGCGCCGCCGATCACGATGTTCTGCGGCGTGCGGCGCTTCAGCCAGGCGGTGTAGATCACTGCATAGAAGAAGATGCTGAAAGCAAGGATGCCGGCAGCCAGGTGATTGGCGGCAAGGTCCATCAGCACCACGCTGCCAAGGCACAGGCCGACCGCGAACTGGAAGGCGGTCTCGGGCTTCAGGCGCCCGCCCGGAAGCGGCCGCTTGGCGGTGCGCTTCATCTTGGCGTCGATGTCCGCCTCGTACCACATGTTGAGCGCGCCCGCCCCGCCCGCGCCGACCGCGATGCACAGGACGGCGGTGAACGCCAATACCGGGTGCATCGAGCCCGGGGCCGCAAGCAGCCCGCACAGGCCGGTGAACACCACCAGCGTCATGACGCGCGGCTTGGTCAGCGCGAACAGGTCGCGCCAGTCGGCCGGAAGGTCGTGGGTTTGGACAGCGGTGCTCATGATTCAGGCGCCTATAGGCCTCTTTGCTCCCCTGCGGAAGCAGCTAGACTAGAGGCCATGATCAACCGAATCGTTCTTGCTTTCAGCGCCTTGGCGCTTCTTGTCCCGGTTTCGGCCGCAGCACAGACCCCCACGGCGCCGGCTGCTGCCACGGCGGAGGCCAAGGCGGACATCGTCCATGTCCGGCTCGATACCGCCAAGGGGCCGATCCTGCTCGCGCTCGACCGTGGCCGGGCGCCGCTGACGGTCGCCAATTTCCTCCGCTACGTCGATGCCCGGCGCTATGATGGAATCAGCTTCTACCGGGCGATGCCTTATGGCGAGGGCAATGGGCTGATCCAGGCCGGAATCACCAAGGACGCCCGCCTGCTGTTCCCGCCGATCGCGCACGAGCCGTCCAGCAAGACCGGCATCAAGCATGAGCCCGGAACCATCCTGCTCGCCAATGCCGGCCCCGGCACCGGGCGCAGCGAATTCTTCATCACCCTGGGCGCCATTCCCTTTGGCGAGGATTTCGCGCCGTTCGGCAAGGTGGTCGAGGGGATGGAGGTGGTGAAAGCGATCTTCGCTTCGCCGGTCGATCCCGACAAGGGCGCCGGACCGATGAAGGGCCAGATGCTCTCGCCTCAGGTTCTGATCCGCACGACCCGGACCGTAACGCCCTAACGCGCCTCGCCTGAAGGAATCGCCGTGGTGTCGACCTTGACCACCGGCGGCGCGACGGGTTCGATCGGCGGGATCGCCGAGGTGGCGGCAAAGGTAATGGCGGTGACGATCAGCGCCAAAAACAGGATGCTGACCCTGATCTTGTGCGGCGGCGGCTCGACCTCGACGACATAGGCATTGGGCCGTGGCGGCTGCCAGCCGGGGCCGCGCGGTGGCGACCATTGGCCGGCGGTGAAATTGGGCCTGGCCGACGACCGCGGCGCCGCACGTTGCCGGTCATAGGCCGCGCGCTCGTCGGGATCGCGCAGGCACGCATAGGCCTCGTTGATCGATTGCGCCTGCGCGGCGGCTTCCTCGGCCCGGTTCACGTCGGGGTGATAGAGCCGCATCAGCTTTCGATAAGCGACCCGGATCGCCGCATCGTCAGCGCTGCTCTCGACCCCGAGAATCGTGTAATAACAGCCGGAAGCTTCCATTCTTCAACAGGATAGCGCCGGGCGCGGCCGGCTCCAATACCTCTTAGCGGCGGTCTCCGGCGCTTGCCGCCCGGACGGTCGCAAAGCTGGACCCCGCGGTCCAGCCCGGCCAGGCGCTGCTGTTCGCGACCATCTGCCCGACCCGGAAAGCGGCAAGCGCTTCCTGCGCGGTCCCGGCAAAGGTCCAGGCGGGCGAGAATTCGTCGCACGGCTGATGGTAGCAGCGCTCGTTGTAGGCGCCGACGACCCGCTGCCCGGCGCGGAGGCCACCGACCTTGAGGTCGCGCCCGGCACGGAAGGCCAGCGCCGGGACGCCGCGCTGGGCGAAGGGATAATGATCGGAGCGGAAGTACCAGCCGGCCTCGGGGCTTGGCTCGGGATCGACCCGCAGGCCCTGCTCGCGGGCGGCGCTGACCAGCAGCGACTCAAGGTCGGTCTGGCCCGGACCGATCAGCTCGAGATTGCGGGCGGCGGGCAGGACGACATGGGGATCGAGGTTGATCACCGCCGCGGTGCGCGCCAGCGAATAGAGCGGATGCTGGGCGTAATATTCGGCGCCGAGCAGCCCCTTCTCCTCGGCGGTCCAGGCCGCGAACACGACCGAGCGTGCAGGGCGCCTGGCCAAGGCGAAGGCGCGCGCCACCTCCAGCAGTTCGGCGGTGCCGGTGGCATTGTCGACCGCGCCGTTGCGGATCGCGTCGCCGGTCCGGTCGGGGCCATTGTGGCCGTTGGCGTCCCAATGGGCGCCATAGAGGACGAACTCGTCCGGCCGGGCGGCGCCGCGCAGGACGCCGACGACATTGTGGCTGACCACCTCACGCGCGCGATTGGTCGCGGCGACGCTGACCGTCGCCTGCAGCGGAAAAGCGCGGAAGCTCGCCGAGCGGGCGCGGGCTTTCAGCGCCGGCAGGGTCAGGCCAAGCCGCGCCAGCACCGGCAGGATCGCCGGCCCGCGCACGATGCCGCTGAACTGGAGCGCGTTGGGCTTCAGCGGTGCGTAGGCAAAGCTCGGCACACGGATGCTGTCGCCGGCCTGCGCGTAGGGCCAGCTATAGGCCGCGGTCTCGTGGATGAAGAGTACGCCAAGCGCACCGGCCTTGGCCGCCGCCGCCGTCTTGGTCCCGCCGCGCCCGCCGACCACCAGCGCGCGCCCGCCGAAGCCGAGGTCCCTGCCGCCCTCGAGGTCAGGGTCGCCGGCCAGCATCACCACCACCTTGCCGCGCACGTCGACGCCCTGGAACGCATCCCACCCGCGTGCCGGATCGGGCGCTCCCCAGCCGGCGAACAGCAGGGGCGCGTTTCGCACGTCGGTGACGCCGGCATTGGTAGGGTTGATGTCGAGGTCGGGCCCGTCGCGCAGCACCGTCGCACGACCGCGGGCGCTCAGGGTGGCCGTGCCGCCCGGCAGCGTGTCGAGCCGCACCAGCGGGACCTTCTGGTACCAGCCCCCATTCTCGCCGCCCGGGGCGAGCCCGGCCGCCGCCATCTGCCGGGCGAGGAAGGCGATGGTCGCTGCCTCGCCCGGTTCGCCCGGCCCGCGCCCGGCGAAGGCGTCGGAGGACAGGGTCCGGACGTCGGCCTTGATCCGCGCGGGATCGATCGGCCCGGCGGCAGTGAGGGCGAGGGCGGCAAGCGGGAGCAGGAGGATACGCATCGGCTCAGCATGGCCGCATGGCTGCCGGTCGCCAAGCACGATCGTCACCGGGAGCCTCCCACGCCCGCGCCCGTTGGGTTGCCGAACCGTCCAGGAGACCAGCCATGCTTCCCTCAATCCTCATCGGCGCCCTGTCGGGCCAACGCGCCCTCAGCCCCATCGCGGCGGTCGCGATCACCGCCGCGCGCGACCGGCTTCCAGAGGGCAGCGAGGCGGTGCCCCTGCTCGGCAACAAGCTGGTCGCGGGCGGCCTCCTCGCTGTCGCGGTGGCCGAGATGGTCGGCGACAAATGGCCTAAGGCACCCAACCGCACCGTGCTGTCGGGCAGCACCGCCCGCTTCCTGACCGCGGCGGCCGCAGGCGCCTCGCTCGCACCACGCGAACACAAGGTTGCTGGTGGCCTTTTTGCCGCGCTCACCGCCGTCACCGCCGCCCATCTCGGCCTTGCCGCCCGGCTGGCGGCGATGAAGCGCTGGGGTCAGGCCCGCACCGGCTTCGTCGAGGACGCCCTGCTGCTCGCCGGCACCGCCCTCCTGATCCACCAGGTCGCCAAGCCCGCCTCGGCCTGAACGCGCCCAAAGAGAAAGGCCCGCCCTGCTGGTGCAGGACGGGCCTTTTTCGTGTTCGGTGCCGTGCGAAAGATCAGTCGATCTTCGGCAGCACGTCGAACTGGTGGTACGGCGGCGGGCTCGACAGCGTCCATTCGAGCGTCGTCGCGCCTTCGCCCCACGGATTGTCGGGGGCCTTCTTGCCGCTCATCAGCGACAGGAACACGTTGAGGAAGAACACGCCCATCGAGGCCACGGTGATCATGTAGCCGACGGTGGAGATGTAGTTCCAGTAAGCGAAGGCGTCGTTGTAGTCCGGGATACGCCGCGGCATGCCGTCGAGACCCAGGAAGTGCTGCGGGAAGAAGATCAGGTTCACGCCCGCGAACATCACGAAGAAGTGAATCTTGCCGAGGAACTCGTTGTAGAGCTTCCCGGTCATCTTCGGGAACCAGTAGTAGAAGCCCGCGAACAGGCCGAACACGGCGCCCAGCGACAGCACGTAGTGGAAGTGCGCCACCACATAGTAGGTGTCGTGCATGTAGGTGTCGACGCCGCCGTTGGCGAGCACGACGCCGGTCACGCCGCCGACGGTGAACAGGAAGATGAAGCCGATCGCGAACAGCATCGGGGTCGGGAAGGTGATCGACCCGCCCCACATGGTCGCGATCCAGCTGAAGATCTTCACGCCGGTCGGAACCGCGATGATCATGGTCGCGGCGGTGAAGTACATCTTCACGTTCACGTCCATGCCGACGGTGAACATGTGGTGCGCCCACACCACGAACCCGACCACGCCGATCGCGACCATGGCATAGGCCATGCCGAGATAGCCGAACACGGGCTTGCGGCTGAAGGTGGCGATGATCTGGCTGACGATGCCGAACGCCGGCAGGATCATGATGTACACTTCGGGGTGGCCGAAGAACCAGAACAGGTGCTGGTACAGGACCGGGTCGCCGCCGCCGCTCGCGTCGAAGAAGGCGGTGCCGAAGTTACGGTCGGTCAGCAGCATGGTGATCGCGCCCGCCAGCACCGGCAGCGCCAGCAGCAGCAGGAAAGCGGTGACCAGGATCGACCACACGAACAGCGGCATCTTGTGCAGGGTCATGCCCGGCGCACGCATGTTGAAGATGGTGGTGATGAAGTTGATCGCACCAAGGATCGAGCCGGCACCCGCGAGGTGAAGCGCGAAGATGGCGAAATCGACCGCCGGTCCGGCCGAGCCGCTGGTCGACAGCGGCGCGTAGACGGTCCAGCCGGTGCCTGCGCCGATGCCGGTGCCGCCGCTGGTCACGGTCGACAGCAGCAGCGAACAGAAGCCGGCAACGGTCAGCCAGAAGCTGACGTTGTTCATCCGCGGAAAGGCCATGTCCGGCGCACCGATCATGATCGGCACGAACCAGTTGGCGAAACCGCCGATCAGCGCCGGCATGACCATGAAGAAGACCATGATCAGGCCGTGGCCGGTAATCAGCACGTTCCAGTGGTGATAAGCTTCGTCGATGTTGGCGCTGCCCGCGCCGATCGGCCAGGCCCGGGTCAGATACTGGATGCCGGGCTCCATCAGCTCGGCCCGCATGATCCCCGACAGGGCGCCGCCCACGATCCCCGCGATGATCGCGAAGATCAGGTACAGCGTCCCGATATCCTTGTGGTTGGTCGACATGAACCAGCGGGCGAAGAAGCCCGGCTTGTGGTCATGATCGTCGTGCGCATGGGCATGGCCGCCGGCGTTGGCGGGCTCGAGCTTCAGCGTGTCTGCAGTGGTGGCCATGATCGGTCCGTACCTGTCTTAATTGGTGCCGTCGGTCGCGCGATTGGCGACGGAGGGAGTGGTGTTGCCGGGTGCCGCAGACTGGGCCGCGCTGGGCGGAGCCGCCGCAGCTGCGCCGGCGGCCGGAGCCGGAGCGGTCACCGCTGCCGGGCCGACCTGCGTCGCCGCCGTGCTGTCGGCCGCCGCCGGGGTCGCGCCCGGCATGGTGCCGCCCTTGGCCGCGACCCACTGGGCGAAGCGGTCGGGAGCCATCACCTCGATCGCGATCGGCATGAAGGCGTGGCGCGCGCCGCACAGTTCGGAGCACTGGCCGAAGTAGACGCCCGGCTTGTCGACCTTGACCCAGGTTTCGTTGAGGCTGCCCGGGTTGGCGTCGGTCTTGGTCCAGAACGCCGGCATGGCGAAGCTGTGGATGACGTCGTTGGAGGTGACGATGAACTTCACCACCTTGCCGGCCGGGATCACCAGCCGCTCGTCGACCGCCAGCAGGCGCGGGCCGTCTGCGTCGGTGCGGAAGCGGGCGCCGGCCGCGACCTCGCCGCGCTCCTTGAGCATATTGGAGACGATCTCAAAGCCGCCGTTATCGGGATACTGGTAGCTCCAGTACCACTGGTTGCCGATCACCTTGACGGTGAGGTCGGCGGGCGGCGGGCTGTACTGGTGGCGGATCAGCCTTATCGACGGCACCGCGATGGCGACCAGCACCAGCACCGGAACCAGGGTCCAGATCACTTCCACGAAGGTGTTGTGGCTGGTCCGGCTGGGGGTCGGGTGCGCGCTGCGGCGATAGCGGACCATGGTCCACAGCAGCAGCGCCAGGACCAGCAGGCTCATCGCGGCGCACAGCGCCAGCAGCCAGTTGTTGTGGAACGCCGAGGCTTCGCGGCCGACCGGAGTGAATTGGTCCTGCAGGCCCATCCGCCCGTCGGGCATGCCGATTCCGGGGGTCGGGGCGGCATAGTCGAACGCCGGGGCGGCCGCGGCACCGCCCGGTGCCACCGCGCTTGCACCCGTCGCATCGACGCCGGCAGCCGGAGTCGCGCTGGGATTGGCGGCAGCGGCGTTCGGGCCGGCCGGAGCGGCAGTCGTCGCGGCCGGAGCGGCGGTCGTCGCGGCCGGAGCGGCAGCTTGTCTCTGCGCGGCCGGAGCAGCCGTGGTGGCCGCCGTTTGTCCTTGCGCCGCCATCGGGATCATCCCGACGGCAGCAAGCGCGATCAGCCCAGTTTTCAACTTCATCACGACCCCGGTCACAGGTTCAAATCACAGGAAGGGCCCGGCTGGGCCGCCTGAAAGTGGCGGCCTTATAGGCAGGGGTGCCCGCCTTCTCAAGCGCTTGTCTCTGCACCTCTTGCACGGCAGGGGAAAGGTCGTCCAAAGACCATGAGCAGAAGGGGCAAGCGCATGACCGAGCAGGAGATATTGGCCGAGTTCCGCGCGGCGGAAGCGCTTCTCGAGGGCCATTTCATCCTTTCCTCGGGCCTCCGCTCGTCGCGCTACCTGCAGTGCGCGCGGGTGCTGATGGACCCGATCCGCGCCGAGCGGCTCGCCCGCGCCCTCGCCGAGCGGATCGATCCCGCTCTTCGCGCCGAGCTGCAGGCCGTGGTCTCCCCCGCGATGGGCGGCGTCATCATCGGCCACGAAATGGGCCGCGCGCTGGGTCTGCCCGCGATGTTCGTCGAGCGGCCGACCGGCACTTTCGAACTGCGCCGCGGTTTTCGCCTCGACCGCGGCACCCGCGTGCTGATGGTCGAGGACGTGGTCACCACCGGCCTTTCCAGCCGCGAAGCGATTCTGGCCATCGCCGAGGCAGGCGGG
The DNA here is from genome assembly GCF_011927725.1 of Sphingomonas kaistensis. Classification (NCBI taxonomy): domain Bacteria; kingdom Pseudomonadati; phylum Pseudomonadota; class Alphaproteobacteria; order Sphingomonadales; family Sphingomonadaceae; genus Sphingomonas; species Sphingomonas kaistensis. The sequence goes on from NZ_JAATJC010000001.1 coordinate 503,080, forward strand.
GAAGTGATCGCCGCCGCTGCGCTGGTCGACCGCTCCAACGGGACGGCCGATCTCGGCGTACCCTTCACCCCGCTGATCCGCCTCGATGTCCCGACCTACGCCGCCGATGCGCTTCCGCCAGAGCTTGCCGCCATCCCTGCGATCAAGCCCGGAAGCCGCGCGGCCGCCTGATTGAACATCGCGCGGCGCGCTGCCATGTCGGCACGATGAGCGGGTTTCTTCGCCTCGGCGTCAACATCGACCATGTCGCGACCATCCGTAATGCGCGCGGCGGCGACTTTCCCGATCCGGTCCGCGCCGCCCACGTGGCCGAGGCCGCCGGCGCGCAGGGCATCACCGCGCACCTGCGCGAGGATCGCCGCCACATCCGCGACGACGACCTCGTCCGTCTCAAGAACGAGATCGCGCTGCCGCTCAACCTCGAGATGGCGGCGACCGACGAGATGTTGCGAATCGCGCTTGCGACCCGCCCCCATGCCGCCTGCATCGTTCCCGAGAAGCGCGAGGAACGCACCACCGAGGGCGGGCTCGACGCCGCCGGTCAGTTCGACCATCTGCGCCGCTTCATCGGCGAGCTTGGCGCCGCGGGCATTCGCGTGTCGCTGTTCATCGAGCCCGACGCGGCGCAGATCGCCGCCGCCGTCCGCCTCGGCGCACCGGTAGTCGAACTTCACACTGGCCGCTACGCCCACCTGCCCGAGGAGGAGCGTGAAACCGAACTGAGGCGTCTCGCCGACGCTGCCGCGCTGGCCGCCAAGAACGGGATCGAACCGCACGCCGGGCATGGGCTGACCTATGCCAATGTCGTCCCGATCGCCGCCGTGCCGCAATTCGCCGAGCTCAACATCGGCCATTTCCTGGTCGGCGAGGCGATCTTTGTCGGGCTCGACACCAGCATCCGGCGGATGCGCGACCTGATGGACAGCGCCCGATGACGCCCTCCTCCCGCTCCCGGGAGGGAGAGAGAACGTGATCGTCGGCCTGGGCTCGGACCTGTGCAACATCGAGCGGATCCAGAATTCGCTGGATCGGTTCGGCGACCGCTTCCTCAACCGGGTCTTCACCGACCGCGAACGTGCCAAGGCCGCCCGCCGTCCGTTCACCGCCGCCGGAACGCTGGCCAAGCGCTTCGCGGCCAAGGAAGCCTTTTCCAAGGCGGTCGGTACCGGGTTCAAGCGCGGCGTGTTCATGAAGGACATCGGGGTGGTCAATCTGCCAAGCGGCGCGCCCACTCTGCAGCTGACGGGCGGCGCCGCGGCGCGTCTTGACGCGCTAACCCCTGCGGGCCACGCCCTGCGGGTACATCTGACGATGACCGACGACCATCCCTGGGCGCAGGCCTTCGTCATCCTGGAAGCCGTGCCGATTGCGGAGACTTAAGTGAGCGAGACCGTCCTCAACCAGGCCAACGGGCCCGATGCACCGGTGACCGCTCCGGCCGAGGCCAAGAAGGACTCCGCCCTGTGGCGTGAGATCAAGGGCATCTTCTGGGTGCTGGTGGCGGTGCTGCTGTTCCACAGCCTGGTCGCCAAGCCCTTCTACATCCCGTCGGAATCGATGATGCCCGGCCTGCTCAAGGGCGACCGGCTGGTGGTCAGCAAATATGCCTATGGCTGGTCATGGGTGTCGCCCAGCTTCCACCTCTGGCCCGAACAGAAGGGCCGCCTGTGGGGCAGCCTGCCCAAGGCCGGCGACGTGGTCATCGTCACTCCGCCGGGCCTCCGGGAGGACTACATCAAGCGGGTGATCGGCCTGCCCGGCGACACGGTCGAGGTGCGCGGCGGCCGCCTGATCCTGAACGGCGTGCCGGTTCGCCAGCAGCGCCTGCCCGACCGGATGGTTCCGGTCGACGACAATGCGCCCTGCGGTGTCGAGCAGTTCGCCGGCCGCCTGGTCCAGCAGCCGGGTGGCGGTTTCGCCTGCTCGCTCCCGATCGTCCGCGAAACGCTTCCCAACGGCGCCGTCTACGATACCGTCGACCTCGGCCAGAGCATCGGCGACGATTATCCGCCGGTGAAGGTCCCGGCCGACCATGTCTTTCTGATGGGCGACAATCGCGACCGCAGCGCCGACAGCCGCTTCGCGCTCGGACCGGTGGAGAACGGCCTCGGCGGACCGGTGCCGTGGGAGAATATCGGTGGTCGGGCCGAGTTCATCACCTTCAGCCTCGACGGATCGGCGAGCTGGTGGAACCCGATCAGCTGGCTGACCAGCCTGCGCGGTGGACGCGCCGGCACCAGCCTGCGCAGCGGGGTCTAAGCCCCCGAGAGTTGGCGACGCCCGGCAGCGGTGCCGGGCGTCGCCCTTTTACCTGAAGCTTATTGGCCCCGCTCGGGACCCGGACCCGGCGGCGGGGGAACCTCGGCGCCCGGTGGAAGCGGCTGGGCACCCTGGGCGCCAAGCTGCGCGGCCGCATTCTGGACCACGCGCTTCACCGTGATCTCGAAGTCGAGCGGGCTGTTGGGCGGGATCGGCGAGCCCGGCGGCGGGGTTGCGCCATAGGCCAGTTCACCCGGGATACGGACCTTGTAGCGGCCGTTCGGCTGCATGTTCTGGAGCGCTTCGGCGAAGCCCGGCACCACCTGCTGAACCAGCAGCGGCGCATCCTGCGCTTCGTCGAACTTGGTCCCGTCCGGCAGCGTCCCGACATAATCGATGATCACCCCGTCCTGCGGCCCGATGATGGCACCCTCGCCGGCCTTGATTGTGCGGATCTGCACGCCGGTGGCGGTGGTCTTGGGGCCCATCTGGCCGGCACCGGCAAACGCCAGCGCCGCGCCGGCGATGACCAGCAGGATGAGCCCGAAGGCAAGCCGCAGCCGGGTGGAGCGGGCGACGGGGATAAGGGGAACCTGGGTGGCGCTCATCAGACGATCATCCTGTGGCGGGAGGCACAAATGCAAAGGCCGCCCGGTAAGGGGCGGCCTCCGTATGGGTCAAGGAAAAGCGTTTCGGCGCTCTTACCGTGCACCCTCGCGCTCGGCGCGCTTGCGCTCGAGCTTGCGGGCGCGGCGGATCGCGGCGGCGCGCTCACGGGCGCGCTTCTCCGACGGCTTCTCGTAGTGACGGCGCAGCTTCATCTCGCGGTAGACGCCCTCGCGCTGCAGCTTCTTCTTGAGCGCGCGCAGCGCCTGGTCGACGTTATTGTCGCGAACGATGATTTGCATAAAAGTCCGTCACTCCATGTCTCAAAGGTTGCGCCCACGCCGTCCTTCTCTGGACGGCTAGGCATCGCACTGCTGTCCCCGGGGGACGTACTGCAGGCGACCAAAGCGGCTCCTCGCGCAACCAGGGTCGCGCCGGAAGCTGGAGCCCCTAACAGCGGATGGCCGATTCGACAACCCATGGGGCCGCCGTGCGACGAAACGACTGCCCGGCGCGCCCGGAATCGGCAATGGTTATCGCCTGTTAACCTATTGCCGTGTATAGGCTTTTCTTGTTTCCAGTTTCAACAGGAGGGCCTTGGGTGACGATCAATCGCCGCGACGTGCTGCGCCATTTGGGTCTTGGTGGCGGTGCCGCGCTCCTTTCCGGAGCGGCGCTGGCTGCCGACCTGCCCGGGCTTCTTGCCGGGCAGAAGCCGCTGATTGGCGAGCCGCTCGTGCCGATTGCTCCCGCTGCGCCCGTCGCAACCGTGTCGACCAGCCCGACGGGGCCGATCGGCGTCGACGCGCAACTGTTTGCGCGGGCCAAGGCCGCGCTCGAGCGGCATCGGATGACGCTGCGCCATACCGACCGGATCGGTATCGCCGACTTCTCCTCGCCCAGCCGCGATCCGCGCTTTCACGTCGTCGACATGGCAACCGGCCAGGTCACCAGCCACCGCGTCGCCCACGGTCGTGGTTCCGATCGCGGGCACACCGGTTTCCTGGAGCATTTCTCCAACGATTTCGGGAGCAATGCGACGTCCAACGGGGCCTATTCCACCGCCGACTTCTACCATGGCAAATACGGCCTCTCGATGCGGCTGAACGGGCTCGACTGGACCAACAACAATGCGCTCGGCCGCGCGATCGTCGCGCACCAGGCGTGGTATGCCGAACCCGACATGATCGGGATCCACGGCAAGCTCGGCCGGTCGGAAGGCTGCTTTGCCTTTGGCCGCGACAGTCACTTTGAAGTGATGCGCACGCTGGGCGATGGGCGAATGATCTACGCCGACAAGCTGGCCTGATCCGCTTCTGCCGGCGGGTCACTCCGCTGAAGCCATGAAAAAAGGGAGCTCCGGCCGACCAGCCGGAGCTCCCTTTTTGTTGCGTGGATCAGCGCGAGGCCGAGCGGACCGGAGGCTTGGCACCGCCGTCGCGGTCGTTGAGCGCGGCGCGGACCGGTGCGTCACGCTTGTAGAGGTCGGTGTACTTGACGATGCTGCCGTCGGTCAGCGCGGCGACCGAGAAGTAGACGATGTAGACCGGCACCGGCTTCACGAAGCTGGGCATGACCGTCTTCTTGCTGTCCAGCGCGGCGTCGATCTTGGCGCGGTCCCAGTCGCCGCCATCATCGCTCAGCAGTTCCGCCGCGAGGTCGAGGACATTCTCGGTCCGGATGCAGCCGTGGCTGAAGAAGCGGTTCTGCGAATCGAACAGTCCGCGATTGTTGGTGTCATGCAGGAAGATCGCATGCTCGTTCGCCATGGTGAACTTGATCTTGCCCAGCGCATTGCTCGGCCCCGGCGGCTGGCGCCAGCGCTGGACCTTGCCGTCCTTGCCCTTGACCGCGACGTAGCCGGCCTTGCCCGCGACGCTCGCCGACAGGCTCTTGGGCACTTCCCACCACGGATTGAGGTGCACGCCCGTCGCCATCACCGACAATTGCGGCGTCGGGGTCTTGGGCGCGCCGGCGATGGCGCGATGCTTCCAGCGCGTGACACTGTTCTCGACCAGGGTGGCGTGCTCGCCCGGCACGTTGACGATGATATAGCGATTGCCGAGGTCGCGCGGCAGCCAGCGCCAGCGATCCATGTTGAGGCGGATCGCCCCAACCGTCCCGGCATCCTTGGCATCGGCCTTGGCCAGCGCATTCTTCAGCGAGCCATATTGCGGATGGTTGGGAAGCAGGCCGTTGAGCGTCGCGGTGACGCTGCCCCCGGCCAGCGCCGCATCGAGCAACTGGCGGGTGCGTCCTTCGGGCAGGTCGGGATCGCGGACGAACCACTGCACGCGCGCAGCGCCGCGGACATGTCCGAGCGCGAGGTCGCGCACGACCAGCGGCCAGACGGTGTTGGCGGCCGCGCTGATCTGCGCCGGATCGCCGGTCTTCAGCGCCGCCTCCAGCAGCGCCGGGCTGTAGTCTCGCGGGTCAAGGCCCTCGCTGCCGATCGCGCGGACAAAGCCGAGCAGCTCCGCGGCGGGAGCAGCCGACCAGATTGCCGGCGGCACTTCGGGAACGGGCAGTGGCGCAAGCGGCTCGGCAACCGTGGTGGTTGTACCGGCCGGCGCCGGCGTGACGGCCGGGGCGGGGGTCGCGGCGCGGGGAGCAAGCGGGTCAACCGCCGGCTGGACCTGCGCCGCAGCGCCGAGCGGCCTGGTGGTGGTGGTCGTGACAGGCGCCGCCGGGCGGGTCTGCGCCCAGGCCGAACCGGCACTCACCATCAGCATTACCGTTATCGCCGCTCGACCGCGCATCACTTGCATACCCCTACCAATTCGACGGGCCTTCTGCCCTTGTCCCCTGTTACCGAAGATGAACGTCTTTCTCCAGTGTCCGCGGGGCAACATCCGCACCCTCCGCGACTCCGTTTGTCCAGCAACCACCACGGCTTAGCCCGGTCTGGCGTTTCGCCGGAGGATGCGCCATAGCGCCCAGCCGGCCGATCGGTGGAAACCCTTCGTCCGACCCCCTCCAGGAGTGTGAAAACGTGCCGATCGATGCCCGCATCGCCAAAGACCCGTCCGGCGCCGAGCGCCGCGGTCAGCCGCGTTCGGCCGTCGAGCTCGACGCGCATGTTCGCGAAATGGGCACCACCGGTACCGAAGCCCGTGTGCTCAACATCTCGAGCGACGGTTTCATGGCCGAGACCAGCACCGAGCATGAGGTCGGCGCGCGGGTGTGGCTGATCCTGCCGGGCCGCGAACGCGCCAGCGCGATCGTGCGCTGGACCGCCGCCGGCAAGCTCGGCGCGCAGTTCGCCGAACCGCTCAGCGAGGAAGCGCTCGGCCAGATCGGCGGCTGACCGCCTAGCCCTGCCTTGGTCCGGCCTTGGCCAGCGCGCGCTGGACGGTCGGCATGATTCCCGTCACCATCCGCTTGATCCCTTCGAAATTGGGATGCACGCCGTCGCCCAGCAGCAAGGCGCGGTTGCCCACGACGCCTTGCAGGATGAACGGATAAAGTTCTGCATCATATTTGCGGGCGAGCGTCGGAAAGATCGCCTCGTAGCGCTGGCGGTAGTCAGGACCGAGGTTCGGCGCCGCAAGCATCCCAGCGACCAGCACCGGAATGCCCTGCCGCTTCAATTCGGCCAGGATCGCGTCGAGATTGGCTTCGGTGACCTTGGGATCGACCCCGCGCAGCATGTCGTTTGCACCCAGCTCGACGATCGCCAGATCGGGCTTGGCGCCCATCCGCTGCAGCGTCCAGGCAAGCCGGGCACGGCCGCCTGCGGTGGTGTCGCCCGACACGCCCGCGTCATGAACCCGCGCCTTGACGCCATGACGGCGAAGCGCGTCCTCCAGCTGCGGCGCGAAGCCCAGCCCGCGACCAAGGCCATAGCCGGCGGTCAGGCTGTCGCCGAAGGCCAGGATCAGCGGCCCGTCCGCCGCGGCGCGCGCGATCGGGGCCTGGGCGGCGGCCGGAACGGCGGCGGCGGCGAGGGCAAAGGGAAACATCCAGCGGATCATGGCCTGACCATCTAGGCCATTGCGGCGACCCTTCAAGCTTCCTAGCTCCCCCGTCGACATGACAAATCCCCTGATCCAGCTCGAAGACGTCCAGCTCACCCTCGGCGAAGGGCGGGCCCGGACGGAGATCCTGCGCGGGGTCAGCCTTCGCATCGACGAGGGCGAGACGGTTGCGATCCTCGGCGCCTCGGGTTCGGGCAAGAGCTCGCTGATGGCGGTCGTCGCCGGACTGGAAAAGGCCTCGGCCGGCAGCGTCAGGGTGCTTGGCGAGGACATGGGCGCACTTGGCGAGGACCAGCTGGCGCGTCTCCGGGGCCGGTCGATCGGCGTGGTGCTGCAGGCCTTTCACCTGCTTCCGACCATGACCGCGCTGCAGAACGTGATGGTTCCGATGGAGCTGGTCGGCGCCCCCGACCCCCGCGCTCGCGCCCAGGCCGAGCTTGCCGCGGTCGGACTGGCGGCGCGCGAAAACCATTATCCCGCGCAATTGTCGGGCGGCGAGCAGCAGCGGGTCGCCATCGCGCGCGCCACCGCCCCTGCCCCGCGCCTGCTGCTGGCCGACGAGCCGACCGGCAATCTCGACGCCGCCACCGGGGCCAGGATCATCGACCTGCTGTTCGACCGCGTCGCGGCGGCGGGCGCGGGGCTGGTGGTGATCACCCACGATCCCGCCGTCGCCGAGCGTGCCGGGCGGGTGCTGCGGATCGCCGACGGGCGGCTGGCGGCGTGAGTGCCGGGCTCAGGCTTGGCCGGCGCGACCTCGCGCACGGGGTCGGCGGCCTGTGGCTGCTGCTGGCCTGCCTGACCATCGCGGTCGCCGGGCTGTCGGCCGTCACCAGCCTGTCGAGCGCAATCGAATCGACCATCGAGGGACAGGCCCGCGAGCTGCTGGGCGGCGATCTCGCCCTGAGCGTCGCCCAGCGCAGCGCGACGCCCGCGGAACGGGAGGCGATCGCCCGCCTCGGCACCGTGCGGGAGAGCGTTACCCTGCGCAGCACCGCCCAGATCGGCGGGCAGACCGCTCTGGTCGACCTGTCTGGCGTGGACGAGGGGTGGCCCGCCGCCGGCCGCGTGACGCTCGCCTCCGGCCGGATGCCGGCCGCCGCGACCGACGCCGCGATCGGGCGCGAACTTGCCGAGCGCTTCTCGCTTCGCCTCGGAAGCCCGCTGCGCATCGGCTACGGCGATTACCGGGTCAGCGGGATCATCGAGAAATTGCCGGCGCCCTCGGGTTTCGCGCTGGCGCCGCCGGTGCTGGTCAGCCGCGCCGGGCTGGACGCCTCGCGGCTGGTCCAGCCGGGCAGCCTCTACACCAGCAGCTACCGCGTCGCGCTTCCCTCCGGGGCCTCCTACGAGGGGATCGGAAGCTCCTTCCAGAAGCGCTTTCCCGAGGGCGGTTGGCGCGTCACCGACAGGAGCGAAGCCGCGTCCGGCACCCGCCGGTTCACCGAGCGCGCCGGACAGATGCTGCTGCTGATCGCGCTCGGCGCGCTTGGTATCGGAAGCATCGGCATCGCCTCGGCCGCCAGCGCCTTTGCCGCCTCCCGCCGGTCGACCATCGCCATCCTGAAGGTACACGGCGCCCGCACCCGCGACCTCGCGCTGATGCTCGGCACCAGCGTCACCCTGCTCGCCCTGGTCGCGATCCTGCTCGGAACGCTGGTCGGCGCCACCGTGCCCGCGATCGTCGGTCGCGCCGCCGCCGACCTTCTTCCCGTCGCGCCCGACCCCAGCCCGCAATGGGGCGCACTGGGCCGCTCGGCGGTATTCGGGCTGCTGGTCACGCTGGCCGCGGCGTGGGTCCCGCTGGCGCGTGCCGCCCGCGCCCGGCCGGCCGCGGTCCTGCGCGGCGATGTCGACGAGGGCAGCCCTGATCGCCGCGACCTTCTCGTCCCGCTGCTTGCCGCCGCCGCGGTATCCGCGCTGGCGATCCTGACCTCCGGCAACGAGGCGGTCACCGCCGCGACCATCGCCGGCGGGGTCGCGCTCGCCTTTCTGTTCGCCGGGGCCGGCAAGCTGCTCGCGCTGGCCGCCCGCCGCCTCGGCAGCCGGGGCGGTCCGGTCGCCCGGCTGGGCCTCGCCGCGCTGCACCGCCCGGGCGCCGCCACCGTCCGGCTCAGCGTCGCGCTCGGCCTCGGGCTGGCGCTTCTGGTCGCTCTTGCAGGGATCGGCGGAAGCGTCCGCGCCGAGCTTGCCGGCAACATCCCGGCCAAGGCGCCGGCGCTGTTCATGCTCGACATCCCGGCGACCGAGGAAGCTCGCTTCCGCGACCTTGCCGCGCGCGAACTGCCCGGCGCCGACCTGCGCCTCGTGCCGTCTCTGCGCGGGCCGGTCACCGCGCTCAACGGCCAGCCGGTGTCGGCGCTCAAGGCGATCCCCGAAGGCGCCTGGATCCTCCGCGGCGACCGCGGCCTGACCTTCGCCCGCGAGCTTCCGGAGGCCAATCAGGTCGTCGAGGGCGAATGGTGGCCCGCCGATTATGCCGGACCGCCGCTGGTCAGCCTCGACATCGAGGCGGCCCGGGCGCTCGGCCTCAAGATCGGCGACACCATGACCATCGCAGTGCTGGGGTCGCCGATCGAAGCGCGCATCGCCAGCTTCCGAACGATCGACTGGCGCAGCCTCGGCTTCAACTTCGCGATCATCTTCGCACCGGGTACGCTGGAGCAGGCCCCCTACACGCTGATGGCAACCGCCTCGCCCGAACGTGGCGCCTCGACCCTCGGGTTCGAACGCGCGCTTGCCGCCGGGCTGCCGATGGTCAGCACCATCCGGGTCAGCGACGTGGTGGCGCAGGTCACGACCATCCTCGAAGGGCTCGACAACGCGATCAGGCTTGCGACCCTGGTGGCGATCGTGATCGGAGTGACGGTGCTGGCCGGCGCGGTGGCCGCCACCCGCCGCACCCGGACCCGCGAAAGCGTGCTCCTGAAGCTGGTCGGCGCCACCCGCGCGCAGGTGCTGGCCGCGCAGGGGATAGAGTTTGCGGCAATGGCCGGCGGGATCGTCACCCTCGCCTTCGTGACCGGTACGGCGGCGGCCTACGGGGTCGTCACCTGGCTGTTCGAACTGCCGTTCCTGCCCGACTGGCCAAGCCTCCTGACCCTGCCGCTGGCCGGCATGGCGGTGGCGGTCCTGACCGCCCTTGTGGCGGCCTGGCCGGCCCTGCGTGCCCGTCCTGCAACAGCCCTTCGATCCATCTGATTCGGGGCTAGGCACCTCCGATCAAAGGGAACCTTCGCCGGCGCATCGCCGTTATGCCGGGCTGAAAGGATTGCCTGATCATGACCAATTTCCCGACCCTCGGAGAGCTGGGCCTGAAGCACGACCCCAAGGGGCGCGGCTACCATGCAGTCTATCGCGAGCATGAAGTGAATCACTGCCCCGGTTGTGGCCGGACGCACTGGCTGATCGGTCGTGTGTCGGCGGAATGTGCCTTTTGCGCAACGGCCCTGCCGCTCGCCGAAGCCAGCACCCGTCACCACAATGGACCGGCGGTGATCCAGCATCGCAACCGCAATCACGGACACGCCTGGGCGGCGTAATCCCACGTCCTCACCGGCAAGACAGGAACGGGGCGCAGCTTGCCGCCGCGCCGCCGGATGGGGACGACTAACGCGAGGAAGACGAAGGCGCCGGTGTCCGTCTGACGGGCACCGGCGCATTGCATAGGTCGACCCCGCCGGCGGGGATGTTGAAGAAGGCATCCTTGCGATTGGCCCGCGCCCTGACATAGGCCGAGAAGGTGGCGCTGTCGGTCTTCATGACCTGGAAGCGCGGCCGTTCCGCCACCGGCATCGCCGAGGCGAGCCGCACGTTGGCGATCATTCGCGCCACCGTTCCCGCCTTGTAGATGCCCAGCGCCTCGGTCCCGCGCGGCAGCGCCGACATCTGCTCGATCCCTTCGACCACGCGTCCGACCAGCGCGATGTTGCGGTCGAGATGCCGCGGGGCATGACCGATAACTGCATACAGCTCGCCGCCCATGCCGGTGTCGGGCGCCATGTCGCGGCCGACCCCGACCATGCCATAGCAATGGGTGAGGTTGCCGCGGCCGGTCGCGGGGTTCCAGGCAACCGGCCAGCTCTGGGCATGGCCGACCCGCGGGGCGTAGGCGTCGGAATGGCCGAGTGGTCGGATGGTGAGGCCGCGTACCGCCCGGTCATATTCGGCCGGCGGCTTCTTGACGACGCTCGCCGGGATCGGCGGACCGCCTTCGTTGACGCCCCACTGGGTGACGTAATTGTCCTGCACCCGGTAGATGCTGGCACCGCGCCAGTAGCCGGCGGCCGCCAGGGCGCGAATGTTGGCGACATGCACCGGCGCGAAGGCGGGTGCGAGCTCGATGATGGTTCGCGCGCCACCCTGATAGTCGATCACCATCAGGTCGTCCGGACTGACTTCGCTCCATGCGGCGGCCGGCGCCTGCGCGACGATCTCGGAAGGGGTCAGCGGCTTGGCGGCGGCGGGTGCCTGGGCAGCGGCGGCGAGGGCGAGGAGGATGCTCATGGGGGCAGCCTATCGCGTGATGCGCGGTTGCGGTAGGCACTTGTCCGATGTTCCTTGCCAAGCTCATGCTGCTGGGGTCGGGCGAACTCGGCCGTGAGTTCGCGATCGCGGCCAAGCGCCTCGGTTGCGCGGTCGTCGCCTGTGATCGCTACCCCAATGCCCCCGCCATGCAGGTCGCCGACGCGGCGGAAGTCTTCTCGATGCTCGACGGCGCGGCGCTGCGGGCGGCGGTCGAGAAGCATTGTCCGGACTTCATCGTCCCCGAGATCGAGGCGATCGATACCGCTACGCTGGCGGCGCTGGAGGAAGAGGGCTGGCAGGTGGTCCCGTCCGCAAAGGCGGCGCGGCTGACCATGAACCGCGACGGCATCCGCCGCTTCGCCGCCGAGGAACAGGGGCTGACCACAAGCCGCTATCGCTTTGCCGAGACCGAGGACGAAGCGCTTGCCGCGGCGCAGGCGGTCGGGCTCCCCTGCGTCATCAAGCCGGTCATGTCCTCGTCGGGGAAGGGCCAGAGCACCGCTACCACCGAGGCCGAGGTCCGCACCGCCTTCGCCTATGCGATCGAGAAGATGCGCGGCGACCGGCCGATGGCGATCGTCGAGGAATTCATCCGCTTCGACAGCGAGATCACCTTGCTGACGGTGGCAGCCGCCGACGGAATCCACTTCTGCGCGCCCATCGGCCATCGCCAGGAAGCCGGCGATTATCGTGAAAGCTGGCAGCCGGCCGCGATGTCCCCGGCGGTGCTGGAGGACGCCCGGCGGCAGGCGGCGACGATCGTCGAGGCGCTTGGCGGACGCGGGCTGTTCGGGGTCGAATTCTTCATCGCCGGCGACCGCGCCATCTTCTCGGAACTGAGCCCCCGGCCGCACGACACCGGAATGGTGACGCTGATCGGCCAGGACCCAAACGAGTTCGAATTGCACCTGCGCGCCATCCTCGGCCTTCCGGTCGGCACCATCGTCCAGCGGGGTCCGAGCGCCTCGGCGGTGATCCTGGCCGACCGATCGTGCCGCGAATTCCGGTTCGAAGGGGTGGGCGCGGCGCTTGCCGCTGGATCGGCGGAAACCCCGGTCGACCTTCGACTGTTCGGTAAGCCGGAAACCCTTCCCGGACGGCGCATGGGCGTCGCCCTGGCGAGGGCGGCGAGCGTCGAGGACGCAGTGGCTGCCGCCAAGGCGGCCGCAGCGCGGGTGACCATCGCCTATGACGAGGAGAAGTGAGAATGCGTCTGCTGCTTGTCGCCCTGCCGGCACTGGTGCTCACCGCCTGCGGAAGCGGGGGAAGCGATCAGGCGGCGAGCAAACAGCCGGAGATCGCCGTCCGCAGCGAGGAGCAGAACGCGCTCCACCAGCTCGACGAAATGAACCGTAACATCGCGCTCAAGCGTGCGATCCTCGCCAGCGGCCTGCGTTGCCGCCGGGTCGAGCGATCTGGCTACGTCACCGAATATAAGAAGCTGTCGATGTGGTCGGCGGACTGCGACGACAAGCGCAGCTGGGGAATCTTCGTCGGGCCCGACGGCACCGCGCAGGTCCGCCCGTGCAGCGACAATCAGCGTTTCCAGCTACCCGAATGCAAGATTGCGGAAGATCCGACCGGACGCACCGCGCGCGGGATTACGAAGACGTCCTAGGTCTCAACCAACGGCGGGCGGACCCTGCCGGGTCAGTCGCAGCGGCGGCTTTCCTTGAATTCGCCGTTGGCGGTCTTCTCGCGGACGACGATGCAATTGCCCTGCTTGGATTCCTCGCGCCAGCCGCCACCGGGGCTGGCGACGCGGTTGCCGGGCTTGGGCACGCGCTGGCCGTTGCAGATCATGTAGTTCATGCCGGGCGGCGACACGCAGCCCTGGCCGGTCGACTGCGCCGACGCCGCACCCGGCACGGCCGCAAGGCCGAGCCCGACCGCGGAAATGGCGGTGGCAATGGTGGCAGGCATGAACAAGCGCATCGAATCGGCTCCTAACGAGAGCCTTCAATAGGACGATAGACATGAACCGTCGATGACGACGGACCGCCCTATCCTGACGATGAAGCGAACCGTCCCGTTCGGGCACGGTTCAGTAGGCTCAGCCCTGGCGCGCCTTGAAGCGGCGGTTCGTCTTGTTGATGACGTAGGTCCGGCCACGACGACGGATCACGCGGCAATCCCGGTGACGATCCTTGAGGCTCTTGAGCGAATTGCGAATCTTCATGGCGGGTGGACCCGTCTCTCTAATGTCTGGTTGTCAGCTGACGCCCTTCGGGCTTCGGCCAGCGCCCCTATGGGAGGGGCGGCCCTGAGTCAAGTTTCGTCGGCCGCTTCACCCGCTTCGACCCGAGGGCATCGAAGAGCCTGGATGCGATGACGAGGCTAAGAGCGACGGCCAACGCCGTGCCGACGTCCATCTGCCTGTAGCGGGCGTGCAGCATGGTGATATCCCAGCGAGCCGCCAACCATTCGATGACCAAATCGAGCGGAAGGAAGATGATGAGAAACAGCCCCCCGGCCAGCAGCAGGTCTTTCCAGTCGAAGACGGCCTGCTCCTGCTCCACTTGTCTCCCCTATCGCGCCAGCTTGGGCTGGCTGCCGCCGAAGGTCCGCCCGAAATAGCTGTCGGCATACCAGCGCGGGCGCTCGGGCGCGTCGGCCAGCTGGCGGGCAATCCGATAGTTGAGCTCGCCGAAGCGCGCCGCCGCCTCCCAGTCGATCCCCTGTCCGACCTCGTCGCACGGATGGTGATAACAGCCGCCGAGGAACTTCTTCCACTGCGCCTCGCCGCCATTGGCGTAGCCGGTCATCAGGAACACGCTCGGAACCCCGCGGGTGACGAAGCGATAATGGTCGGAGCGGGTGAACAGGCCCTGTTCCGGCATGGGGTCGGCGGTGGTGCTGACCTGCATCGCCCGCCCGGCCGCGTCGACCGCCTTGACGATATTGCTGTGCTCGGCTCCGAAGGCGATGACGTCGCGGAACGGATAGAGCAACAGCGGCATGTCGAGGTTCACCAGCGCGGCGATACGCGGCAGCGGAACGGTCGGGTTGGTCGCGAAATAATCGGCGCCGGTCAGGCCCACTTCCTCGCCAGTCACCGCGAGGAACAGCAGGCTGCGCTTGGGCGCCTGGCCGGAAGCGACGAACGACCGTGCCGTCTCCAGCATGGTCGACACGCCGCTGGCATTGTCGAGCGCGCCGTTGTTGATCGCGTCCTCGCCCGGCTTGGCACCCTTGCGCACGCCGATGTGGTCGAGGTGACCCATCAGCGCGACATATTCATTCGACAACTTGGGATCGGTGCCGGGAAGAACGGCGACCACATTGGGGCTGGTAAAGTCCTCCCACTTGCTGGTCGCGTCCACGCGCAGCTGGCCGGTCAGCGCGAAGCCCTTGGGTTGCCTCCCCGCCGCGGCCTCGGACTGCGCGGCGGCCAGGGTCTGGCGGGCACCGGCGAACAAACGCTCCGCGGTCGCCTTGCTGAAGCTCATGCGCAGCAGCGGGGCGGCTCGGCCCTGTCCGGACCCACCCTTCCCGTCGGCCCAGTTGGTCACCGGGCGCGCGGCGCTCGTCACAAGCGGCCCCCAGTTGCCGAGCGGATTGGCAGGAATCTCGACATAGCCGACCGCGCCGCGGGCGGCGGCCGTCTGCGGCTTCACTTGGCCCAAATGCGCCGACACGTCGCTGCGCAGCCCCTTGGGGGTGCCGCTGAACGCCACCACGATCTTGCCCTTGGCGTCGACGCCGCGATAATCGTCGATGCCCAGCACCGGATCGGCGATGCCGTAGCCGACGAAAACCAGGCCGGCGTTCACCTTCATGTTCCGGGTGACCAGGTTCGGCCGCACCGTGACGTCGGCGCCGTGAGTCAGCGGCACCGAGCCGCCCCGGCTGGTGAAGCTGAGGGTCGGAACGCCATCCAGCGTCGCCCGCCGATACGGCACCTGCTGGTACCAGCTGCCCTTGTCGCCGCCCGGCTTCAGTCCCAGCGCCTGCAATTGGCTCACGACATAGCTGGCGGCGATCTCATGCCCGCGGCTGCCGGTGTCGCGGCCTTCGAGGAGGTCGCTGGACAGGAAGGTGACATGGGCCCGGACGCGCTCAGCGGCACTGCTCTGCGGCAGCGTGGTGGCGGGCTGGGCGGCGCCGATCAGCGCAAAGGCAAGCGGCAGGGCGGCAAAGGTGATGGGGCGCAACGGGTGATCCTCAGCTGGCGAGGCGGCGCTCCCATTCGAGCGCGCTTCGAATGATCGTCGCGGTATCGGCGTAGCGTGGCTCCCATCCCAGGCGTTCGACCAACCGGCGGTTGGAGGCGACCAGTTGCGGCGGGTCACCGGCGCGGCGCTCGCCCATCACGCGCTTCACCGGCGCCCCGTTCACCGCGTCCAGCGCGTCCAGCATCTCCAGCACCGAGGTGCCGCGACCGTAGCCGATGTTGAGGGTGAAGCTCTCGGCCGGGCTCGCCATCAGCGCTTCCAGCGCCAGCACGTGGGCGCTGGCGAGGTCGGAGACATGAATATAGTCGCGGATGCAGGTGCCGTCGGGGGTCGGGTAATCGGTCCCGAACACATCGACATGGGTGCGCTTGCCGACCGCGGCCTCGCACGCGACCTTGAGCAGGTGCGTGGCGCCCTTGCTGGCCTGGCCCGAGCGCCCCTGCGGATCGGCGCCGGCGACGTTGAAGTAGCGCAGCGCGCCATAGTTGAAGGCGCCGGTAGCGGCGATGTCGCGGAGCATCTGCTCGGTCATCAGCTTGGACCAGCCGTAGGGATTGATCGGGCGAGTGGCATTGTCCTCGTCCACCGGCACCGTCTCGGGGGCGCCATAGGCGGCGGCGGTCGAGGAAAAGAGGATGTGGCGAACCCCCGCCTTCATCGACGATCCGATCAGGCTGTGGCTGGCGACGGTGTTGTTGCGATAATAATAATGGGGGTCGGTGACGCTGTCCGGGACCACGATCGAGCCCGCGAAGTGCATGATCGCGGCGATCGGGTGCGCAGCGAACAGGCCTGCCATCGCGTCTGCATCGCCGACATCCACCTCGACCAGCGGGACACCCTCCGGAATCGCCTCGCGGCGGCCGTTGGAGAGGTTGTCGGCGACCACCACCGGCCAGCCCGCGTCGTGCAGCGCGAGGACGGCGTGGCTTCCGATATAGCCGGCGCCGCCGGTGACGAGGATGGTGGGCTTGCTCATGCCACGGCGCTAGCCGGGCGGCGCGGTCAAAGAAAGCCTAGCCGACCCGGCTCCACAGCTGGGTCTTGCAGATGATCCCCGCGAAGCAGCCCGACACCTTCATCTGGTTGCGCGAGGTCATGGTGACGGTGCTGCCGACCTTGCGGCCGAGCTTGGGCACGTAGACCTGGCCCTTCCAGCGGGCGGCGCCGGTCGGGCGCAGCGCGGTCAGCAGGGTTTCGCCCTCGAGGTCGTCCATCCCGTACTTGGCCGCCTTGGCTTCCTCGCGGGCATTGGCGCTGACTACTTCGCCGCACCAGTTGCGGCCGCACGGAGCGATCCGGACCACCACCGATTTCTTGTGGTTGGTCCACAGGCCCTCGATCGGGCTCGCGGCCAGGGCGGGCGCCGGGATCGCCAACGTCGCGGCGGCGGCAAGCGAGAGAATCATCGTGCGCATAAGGGGATCATTAAACGCTCCACCCTTGACTTAAGCTTGCTCAAGAGTGGCAGGATTGTGGCGATCCTGGCCCTGATCGCTAGGTCGGACAGTCGACGACCCGCGCCTTGGGGATGATTTCGGCGTCGCGCGGGTGGCGGGCCATCGGCGGGCGACTCGGTCCTGCCCCGTCGCCGCGACCGACCTGCGGATCGAAGGCCTGGCTGTCGCTCAGCGTACGGAGGCGCGGGCTGTCGTCCTCCAGCCGGCTCGCGATCAGGTGGCACACTGCCTCGTCATGCTGGACGAGGCCGTGGACCACCATCAGCCGGGCGCCCATCACGACCCGCCGCTGCGCCGCAAAGGCATCGGGCCAGACCACCAGGTTGGCGGTCCCGGTCTCATCCTCCAGCGTAATGAAGCACACCCCCTTGGCGCTGCCCGGCCGCTGGCGGATCAGCACCAGCCCGGCAAGGCTGACGCGCTTGCCATAGGGGATCGAGCGCAGGTCCGCGGCACGGACGAAGCCGCGTGCCGCATAATGGTCGCGCAGGAACTGCATCGGGTGCGCCTTCAGGCTGAGGCGCATGGTCTGGTAGTCGCTGACCACATGCTCAGGCAGCGGCATGGCGGGAAGCACCGCCTTGTCGCGCTCGTCACCTTCCTCGCGGGCCCCTCTCCCGGCCAGCCGCGCTGCGGCGAACAAGGGCAGTTCGGGCACCGGGCGGAGCGCGCGGGCGTCCCACAGCGCCTGCCGCCGGTCGAGGCCCATCGAGCGGAAGCAGTCGGCCTCGGCCAGCTTGACGATGGCATGGGGCGGCACCCCGCCGCGGCGGTGCAGCTCCTCGACACTCCTGTAGGGCGCACCGGCCACGACCCGCGCCGCATCCATCGCGCGAAGGCCCTCGACCTGGCGGAGACCGAGGCGAAGCGCGGTGTCGCCCCGACCCCGCGCACCCGGCGGGGCTTCCAGGCTGCAATCCCAGCCGCTGTCGTTCACATCCACCGCCAGCACCGGAACGCCATGCGCCTGCGCGTCCTTCACGATCTGCGCCGGGGCGTAGAAGCCCATCGGCTGGCTGTTGAGCAGCGCGCAGGCAAAGGCCGCGGGGTAGCGCCAGCGCAGCCAGCTGGAGACATAGACGAGGTGGGCGAAGCTGGCCGCGTGGCTTTCGGGGAAGCCATATTCGCCGAAGCCGCGGATCTGGTGGAAGCAGCGTTCGGCGAACTCGCGCTCATAGCCGCGGGCCACCATCCGCTCGACCATCTTGTCCTGCAGGAGGTCGATAGTGCCGCGGCTGCGGAAGGTCGCCATCGCCTTCCTGAGCTGGTTGGCCTCGGCGCTGCTGAACTTCGCCGCGTCGAGCGCGATCTTCATCGCCTGTTCCTGGAACACCGGCACGCCGAGCGTCCGCTTGAGGATGCGTTCGAGCTCGTCCGGGGGGCCGTGGTCGGGCGAGGGGCGCGGATATTCGACCTTTTCCTTGCCCTGCCTGCGCTTGAGAAAGGGGTGGACCATGTCGCCCTGGATCGGGCCGGGGCGGACGATCGCTACTTCGATCACCAGGTCGTAGAAGCAGCGGGGCTTGAGCCGCGGGAGCATGTTCATCTGCGCCCGGCTTTCGATCTGGAACACGCCCAGCGAATCGCCGGTGCACAGCATGTCGTAGACCCGAGGCTCCTCGCGGGGGACGGTGGCGAGGTCGAGCGGGCGGCCGTGGACTTCCTCGATCAGGCTGAAGCATTTGCGGATGCAGGTCAGCATCCCGAGCGCGAGCACGTCGATCTTGAGGATTCCCAGTTCCTCGATGTCGTCCTTGTCCCATTCGATGAAGGTGCGGTCGGGCATGGCGCCGTTGCCGACCGGCACGGTTTCGATCAGCGGGCGCTCGGTCAGGATGAAGCCGCCGACATGCTGGCTGAGGTGGCGCGGCATGCCGATCAGCTGCTCGGCAAGCTTGACCGTTCGGGCGAGGTGCGGATCGGTGAGGTCGAGCCCGGCTTCCTCCACATGGGTCTCGGTGACGTCCTCGCCCCACCCCCAGATGGTGCCGGAGATGGCGGCGCAGATGTCCTCGGACAGGCCCATCGCCTTGCCTACCTCGCGGATCGCCGAGCGCGGGCGATAGTGGATCACGGTGGCGCACAGCCCGGCGCGGTCGCGGCCGTATTTCTCGTAGATGTGCTGGATCACCTCCTCGCGCCGCTCATGCTCGAAGTCGACGTCGATGTCGGGCGGCTCCTTGCGCTCCTCGGAGATGAAGCGTTCGAACAGGAGATCGGTGTCGGCCGGGTCGACCGCGGTGATCTGCAGGCAATAGCAGACCGCGCTGTTGGCGGCCGAGCCGCGGCCCTGGCACAGGATCGGCGGCTCGCAGCCGCGGGCAAAGGCGACGATCGAATGGACCGTCAGGAAGTAGCGGGCGAAGTTCAGCTTCTCGATCAGCCGCAACTCGTGGCGAAGCTGCGCCGTGACCTTGTCGGGGATGCCGAGGGGATAGCGCTCCTCCGCCCCGGCCCAGGTCAGCACCTCCAGATGCGCCTGGGGGCTGAGGTTATCGGGGACGCTCTCGCGCGGATATTCGTATTTGAGTTCGTCGAGGCTGAAGTCGAGCGCGTCGGCAAAGGCGCGGGTAGCGGCGAGCGCGTGGGGCCAACGCTCGAACAATCGCGCCATCTCCTCCGGCCCCTTGAGATGACGTTCGCCATTGGCGTGGAGGCGGAAACCGGCCTCGGCCAGCGTGGTCTTCTCGCGGATGCAGGTCAGGACGTCCTGCAGCGGCCGCTTGGCGGCGGTGTGGTAATGGACGTCGCCCGAGGCGAGGATGGTCCCGCCGAACGAGCATGCGAGGCGGTCGAGCCGCTCGATCCGGGCAAGGTCGTCGCCGCGGTAGAGGTGGGTCGCGGCAAGATGGCGAAGCTCGGGCAGCACTTCGCGGATCGCGGGGAGCTGGGCTTCGAACGCATCGAGATCCTCGCCCGGCCAGGCGATGAAGGCGATCCCCTCGGCATGGGCGGCGACGTCGGCGAGGGAAAGCTCGCACTCCCCCTTGATGGCGCGGCCCTGGCCGAGGCTGAGCAGGCGCGACAGGCGGGCATAGCCTTCGCGATTCCGGGGGTAGGCGAGGAGCTGTATCGTCGCCCCCTCCGGCTCGCCGGTGGGTGCCGGGGAGTGGGCCTGGTTAGGCGAACCTCCCCGGATCGGCACGACCGACCCGCCCCCGGCTCCTCCCGCGAGCGGGGCGGGTGCGTCGACCACCAGCCGGGCGCCGATCAGCGGCCTCAACCCCGCGCCCCGGCAGGCGCTGTGCATTCGGACCACCCCGGCCAGCGTGTTCCAGTCGGCGACGCCGATCGCGTCCATGCCCTGTTCGAGCGCGGTCAGCACCAGCTCGATCGAATCCGATGCGCCGCGCAGGAAGGAGAAAGGGGTGGTGACGCCCAGCTCCACGAACGGCGCCTTGCGGATGAAGGGGGCCGGGCCGTCCTCGCGGACCAGCTTGCGGCGGGCAAAGCCTTCCTGTTCGGGCATCAGGAAAACAGCCCGTGGACGAACCACCCGGGCGGGCCGCCACGGCCGTCGCCGACCAGGCCCTCGCGGAAGATCCAGAACCGCCGGCCGTCGCTGTCCTCGACCTTGTAATAATCGCGCAGGCGGGCGGTGGAGGGCGAGCGCCACCATTCGGGCGCGATCCGCCGCGGCCCCTGCGCGCGGGCGATGTCATGGACCCGGCGCCGCCACACGAAGCGGCGGGGGAGGCCTTCGGGAGTGGCATAGATGACCGCAATCGCCTCGGGCCGGTCGAGCAGGCGGGTGGGATGGGGACCGGCCTGGTGCCCGGGCTGCCGGGGAGGTTCGGCGGCATCGACCCCGTCGGCCCAGCCGGCGGCGCGTTCGGGTAGATGGCTTTCGACCGGGCATGGGCGGCGCACCTTGGCGGCGCCGAGACGGACGCTCAGCCGGTCGATCAGCGCCGCTACCGCCTGCTCCCCGCCGGGCTCGCCGACCAGCCCTTCCTGTGCGGGGTCGAGCCGTTCCCACCAGCGGACCTCCAGCGCGAAGGCGTCGATGCCGAAGCCGGGGTCGATCCCCTCGCGCTCGAGCACGCCGCCGAGCAGCCGGGCGAGGTGATCGGGCGCACGGGAAGGAATCGAGGTCGCGACCTGGAGTTCGCAGCAACTGCCGTCGACCCGGAAGGCGGTGAGCGCGAGGATCCGGGCACCGAGCCGGCGGTCGGCAAGCTCTGCGGCAAGGCGCGGGATCAGCAGGCGCAGGGCTTCGGCCGGGGCCTCCGGGTGGAGCACCGGCTCCTTGAGCGGCAGCAGTGCGCGCGGGGGCGGGTCCTCGGGCAGCGGGGTGAGCGGTTCGGCGGTGCGGCCCAGCGCGCGGTCGAGCGCGTCGAGCGGATGGTCGTCCTTGCCGAAGCGCCGGGCGAGCGCCTTGCGCGGCACCCCGGCAAGGTCGCCGATCAGCTTCAGGCCGAGGCGGGTCAGGGTGCGGGTGGCGAGCGGCGACAGGCGCAGGGCGGCAACCGGCAGCGGGGCGAGGATGGCGGCCAGCCCCTCGGCGGCGATCGGCGACGCGGGGGCGTAACGCGCCAGCGCCCAGGCCGCGCCGGCAGTCGGGGCGATGGCTGCGCGGGCGGTGATGCCCATGGCGTCGAAGCGCCGCTCCATGTCGGCCAGCAGCGCCGCCTCGCCGCCGAACAGGTGGGCGATCCCGGTGACGTCGAGGCGCAGGGCGGCGGCGCCGTCGACCTCGACCAGCGGCGACCAGCGGCTGGCCCAGCGGGCGGCGGCGCGCAGCCAGGCCGCTTCGCCGACAAGGTCGGCAGCTTCCGCTTCCAGCGCGGGGTCGAGCGCACGGGCGTCGGTCAGCCGCGTACCCGGCGCCGCGCCGCGGGCTGCGGCGGCGGCAGTGACGGCATGGATCACCGGCCCGTGGCGGCCTTCGGCGGTCAGCACCAGTGGGCGGGCGAGCGCGACTTCAGGCCCGTCGGCGTGAAGCCCCGCCCAGCGCTCGATCGACAGGTTCGGCAGCCACAGGGAGCAGATCCGCCGGGTCAAGGCCGACGATCCAGCGGGCCGGGGCCTGGCGCCGCGAGCGGAACAGGTCGGCCTCCCAGCGCGGCGCGCCGGGCGCCTTGGGGTCGAGCGGATGGGCCTCGCTCGGCGCGCTGCCCAGCCGCCAGCGTTCGCGCGCGCCGCTGAGGTTGGCCGCGCCCTGCAGCCGGACCAGCCAGCAGGCGACCCCCGTCCGCTCCGCCGCCACCGCCAACCGCCGCGTGGCGGTGAAGTCGAGCGCCTGCGGATCGCCCCACAATTCGCCGATCACCGCGCCTATCCCCGCGCATCGGAGGCCCTCCTCCATTGCCCACAAGGCAGCCTTGGCGTCGCGCGCCTCGACATGGATGAGCCCGGGGCCGAGCGGACCCAGGCCCGCGGGGTGGACCCTCCCGGCCTCGAGGATCGCCATCCTTTCCTGCACCCACAGCAAGGGCTTTGCGGGATGGAGGTGGGCAAGGACGAAGCCGGTCCAGCCGGCGTCGCGGGGCAAGGCGGGGAACAGTTCGGACAGGGTGGGCGCGCCACCCGGCCGCGGGACGGCCGCCACCGGCAGGGACGTGTTGCCACTTCCCTCTTCAGCCGCGCGGGATTCCCCGCCGGCGACCAGGCGAAACCTTGGATCCACACGACTCGCAACGCTGTTGTTCTGCTTTTGTTCTTATTCGCGCGAGTCCGCGAACAGAGTCAATCGGGCGACTCGACAACCCGAAGCAGCGTTGCGAGGACGGCGCTCTACCGCCCGATCATCGTCTCGGGCCGGACCACCCGGTCGAAGGTCTCGGCATCGACCAGCCCGAGCTCGAGCCCGGCCTCCTTCAGCGTCTGCCCCTTCTTGTGGGCATGCTTGGCGATGGTCGCGGCATTGTCGTAGCCGATCTCGGGCGCGAGCGCGGTGACCAGCATCAGCGATCGCCCGACCAGCTCGGCGATCTGCGCCTCGTTGGCGGTCATGCCTTCGACACAGCGTTCGGCAAAGCTGACCATCGCGATCGACAGCAGTTCGACCGACCGCAGCACGTTGGAACCGATCAGCGGCATGAACACGTTCAATTCGAAATGCCCCTGCATCCCGCCGACGGTCACCGCCTGGCCGTTGCCGATCACCTGGGCGCAGACCATCGTCAGGCTTTCCACCTGGGTCGGATTGACCTTGCCCGGCATGATCGAGCTGCCCGGCTCGTTCTCGGGCAGGCTGAGTTCGCCGAGGCCCGAGCGCGGGCCGGAGCCGAGAAAGCGGATGTCGTTGCCGATCTTGGTCAGCGCCACCGCCAGCGTGGCGAGCGCGCCGTGGAAGAAGACGAGGCCATCGCGCGCGGCCATTTCGGCGAACTTGTTGGGGGCGGGCTCGAACCGGCTGCCCGCAATGTCGCTGATCGCCGCGCACATGTCGTCCGACCAGCCGGCGGGCGCGTTGAGCCCGGTGCCGACCGCGGTGCCACCGATCGCGAGCTTGCGCAGATTGCCTTCGAGCGCGCCCTCGATCCGCTTGCGGCAATTGACCAGCTGCGCGGCATAGCCCGAAAATTCCTGGCCCAGCGTCAGCGGGGTCGCATCCTGGGTGTGGGTGCGGCCGATCTTGACGATCCCGTCCCACGCCTTGGCCTTGGCCTCCAGCGCAGCAGTCAATTGCTCGAGCGCGGGATAAAGCTGCTGCTCGGCGGCCAGCACGGCCGCGACGTGAAGCGCGCTCGGGAAACTGTCGTTGGAGCTCTGGCTCTTGTTGACGTGATCGTTGGGGTGGACCGGGCTCTTGCCGCCCTTGCCCTGTCCCAGCGCCTCGTTGGCGATGCCCGCGATCACCTCGTTGACGTTCATGTTGGTCTGGGTGCCGCTGCCGGTCTGCCAGATGGTGAGCGGGAACTGATCGTCGTGCTGACCCGCAATGATGGCCGAAGCGGCGCTTTCCATCGCATCGGCAAGCTTGCCGTCGAGGCCATGCTTGCGGTTCACCCGCGCTGCCGCCTGCTTCACGATCGCCTGCGCGTGGACCAGCCGGATCGGCATTCGCTCCCGCTCCCCGAACGGAAAGTTGCCGAGGCTGCGCTGGGTCTGCGCCCCCCAATAGCAATCGGCAGGAACCTCGATCGGGCCGAAGCTGTCGGTTTCGGTGCGGGTGTTGGTCATGCGTTCTCCGTAGCCCGGTGGCGCGGGCTGCCTGTTAGCTGTCGGAGAGCGCTAAAGAGGATGGCGATGGCCGGATCAAGCCCAGCCGGCCCCAGGCTCATTTCTTGCGAGTGAAATCCACCGAGACGACGTTGGAGCCGTCTTCCACCGGCACCGCGACCGGGACGTCGTTTTCGGCGTCGTCATGGTCTTCGTGGCCATCGTTCTCGGCCCCATTGGCCTGGAACTTGAGGCTGAAGTCGACCGCCGGATCAACGAAATCGGTCACCGCCGCGAACGGGACCCGAAGCATCGCGGGCACGCCGCCGAAGCTCAGACCCACCGTGAAGAAGTCGGGCGCGACATGCAGGTCCCAGTAACGGTGCTGGATGACGATGGTCATCTCGTCCGGGAACCGCTGGGCGAGATGCTTGGGAATCTCGACCCCTGCCATCCGCGTGCGGAAGGTGATGTAGAAATGGTGGCCGCCCGGAAGCGATCCGCCCTTCTCGACCGAGGACAGCACTCTCCCGACCACATCGCGCAGCGCTTCCTGCACGATCTCGTCATAGGGAATCAGGCTTTCTGGACTCTCGTCGGCCATGCGTCGAACTGGTAGCGAGGCGCCCAACAGGGTCAACCGGGAAACGCGTTCATGCCAATCGATCACAAGCAGCCGTACGATGACAGCAACATCTTCGCGCGGATCCTGCGCGGCGAGCTGCCGTGCCGCAAGGTGTTGGAAACAGACCATGCCCTGGCCTTCCACGACATCAATCCGGTGGCCGCGGTGCACGTGCTGGTGATCCCCAAGGGCGCCTACGTCAGCTGGGACGATTTCGCGGCCACCGCGCCCGAAGCGGAAATCGCCGGCTTCGTCCGGGCGATCGGCGAGACCGCCCGGCTGGTCGGTGCAGAACCGCAGGGCTACCGGATCCTCGCCAACAGCGGCAAGCGCGCCGGCCAGGAAGTGCCGCACCTCCATGTCCACCTGTTCGGTGGTCAGCCGCTGGGACCGATGCTCGCGCGCTGAAGCCGGACCCCTGTGGCGGGCATGTGACAGAGGGATTGCACAGGCGGAACTAGCCGCTAGGCTCCGCGCCGATTTCACATCCAAGTTCTCGGGGGAGCCTTCATGGCCAGTGCCGCGCCAAAGAAGACACTGATTGGGCGAATGTTCGCCCGCAAGTCGATCGCTCAAGTTCAGCAGGAGTCCGCGTCGAGCGAACTCAAGCGGACGCTGGGCAAGTGGAACCTGCTGCTGCTCGGCGTCGGCTGCATCATCGGCGCGGGCATCTTCGTCCGCACCGGCAGCGCCGCCGCCCTGCACGCCGGCCCGGCTGTGCTGCTGAGCTTCGTGGTGGCGGGCATCGTCTGCGCGTTCGCGGGCCTCTGCTACGCCGAACTCTCCTCGACCCTGCCAGTCTCGGGGTCGGCCTACACGTATGGCTACACCACGCTGGGCGAATTCGTCGCCTGGATCATGGGCGCGCTGCTGCTGCTCGAATACGGGCTTGCGGCATCGGTCGTGGCGGTCGGCTGGGGCGGCTACGTCGTCAGTCTGCTGGCCGACTTCGGGCTGGTCATTCCGCCCCAATTCACCGGGCCCGCCGGCTACACGCTAATGAAGGAAGGCGCGCCGGTGCTAATCAACGGCGCCGAGGTCGTCACCCTGTTCAACCTCCCCGCCTTCCTGATCTGCCTTGCGCTGTCGGTCCTGCTGGTGGTCGGCGTGTCGGAATCGGCCAAGGTCAACAACGCCATCGTCGCGATCAAGGTCAGCGTGCTGGTCGCCTTCATCGTCGTCGGCGGCCTGATCGTCCTGTCCAACTTCGGTGACCTCGTCACCCGCAACTGGACCCCGTTCATTCCGGAAAACACCGGCGAGGGGCAATTCGGCGTCGACGGCATCATGCGTGCCGCCTCCATCGTCTTCTTCGCCTACATCGGCTTCGAAGCGGTCTCGACCGCCGGGCAGGAAGCCAAGGATCCCAAGCGCGACATGCCGTTCGGGATCATCGGGTCGCTGATCGTCTGCACCGTCATCTACATGCTGGTGGCCGCGATCATGACCCTGCTGGTGCCCTACGCCCAGCTCAACGTGCCTGACCCCGTCGCCGTCGTCGTCGACAACTTCGGCCCGACCTGGAGCTGGCTGGCCAAGATCATCAAGATCGGCGCGATCATCGGCCTGACCTCGGTCGTGCTGGTGCTGATGTATGCCCAGACCCGCATTTTCTACACCATGGCCCGTGACGGCCTGCTGCCGAAGGTGTTCGCGACGGTCCACCCGCGGTTCAAGACGCCGTACATCAACACCATCCTGGTCGGCATCATCACCGCCATCGCCGCCGGCTTCTTCGACATCAACGTGCTGGGCGACATGACCTCGGTCGGAACGCTGGCGGCCTTCGCCATCGTCTGCCTGTCGGTGATCTACCTCCGCCGTTCCGCGCCGGAACTGCCGCGCGGGTTCAAGGTGCCGCTTTATCCGATCCTGCCGATCTTCGGCATCCTCTCCTGTCTGTACCTGATCACCACCGTTCCGTGGAACGTGCTGGTGTTCTTCATCTGGTACATGCTCGGCATGACCGCGCTGTATTTCATCTACGGCATGCACAACAGCGAGCTGGGCAAGGGCCACACCGTCACTGCCGACGGCGAAATGCCCTACTTCCCCGAGGACAATCCCGACGGGGGCACCGTGACCCGCGACTAATCTCGCGGGCCTCGGCCAAAAAAGAAGGGCCGGTGCAGCGATGCACCGGCCCTTTCTGTTTGCCCAGCTGAGCGGCGGCCTAGAGAATGTCGCCAGCAAGCGCCTTGAGGTCAGCCTCGGGACGGGCGCCATAATGCTGGATCACTTCCGCCGCGGCGATCGCGCCGAGACGGATCGAGGCTTCGAGGCTGAGCCCGCGGGCCTGGCCGGCGAGGAAGCCGGCGGCGAACAGGTCCCCCGCACCGGTAGTGTCGACCAGGCGCTCGATCGGCTCGGCCGGGACCGAGGCGCGCTCCGAACCGGCAACCGCCACCGCACCCTGCTCGCTGCGGGTGACGGCCAGCACCGGCACCTTGGCCGACAGGCTGGCGAGGGCCGCCTCGAAGTCGCTCTCGCCGGTCATCGCCAGCAGTTCAGCCTCGTTGGCGAACAGGATGTCGACCTTCTTCTCGTCGAGCAGACGGTGGAAGCCGTCGCGGTGGCGGTCGACGCAGAAGGTGTCGCTCAACGTAAAGGCGACCTTGCGGCCTGCCTCGCGCGCAGCGGCGATCGCGGCTTCCATCGCGGCCCGCGGCACTTCGGGGTCCCACAGATAGCCTTCGAGATAGAGGATGCCCGCATCGCGCACGGCATCGAGGTCGATGGCGTCCGGCGACAGCTGCTGCGCCGCGCCGAGGAAGGTGTTCATGGTCCGCTGCGCATCGGCGGTGACCAGGATCAGGCAGCGCGCGGTGGCGCCGACGTCGCCTCGGGCCGGAGTGTCGAAGTCGACACCCAGGCTGCGGATGTCGTGGCGATAGATGGCACCGAGCTGGTCGTCGGCGACCTGGCCGATGAAGGCGGTCTTGATGCCAAACGCGGCAAGTCCCGCCGCGGTGTTGCCGGCCGACCCGCCGCTTGCCTCGCGGCCCGGACCCATCAGGCCGTAGAGCCGCTCGGCCTCGGCCTCGTCGATCAGCCGCATGCTCGCCTTGTCGAGACCCTGCGCCTCGAGAAAGGCGTCGTCGGCATCGGCGATCACATCGACGATGGCATTGCCGATGGCGAGCACGTCGTAGCGGGGAGCGGTCATGGGCAGTCCTGATTGTTGGAAGTGGCGCGCGCCCTACCGCCATCCGGCCATTCAGGGAAGGTCAGGGACCGCGCCGCTAGCCATTGCCTCCCTTCCCCCGTGATGACAAAGCCCTGCCCATGCGCCGCCTGTTTCCGCTTGCCGCCCTGTTCGTCGGGGCCTGCGCCACCACTCCCCGACCCGCCCCAGCACCGACGCCAGGCGTTCCGGCGCCGGCGGAGGTACGGACCAACCTCAGCGGGCTGACCGAGGCCGAGCTGCTCGGCCGCTTCGGCCCGGCGCCCTTCCGGGTGCGCGAGGGAAGCGGGCTCAAGCTGCAGTGGCAGAATGCGAGCTGCGTGCTCGACACCTATCTGTACCCGCCGGTCAACGGGGCCGGCGCGGCGACTGTGCTGCATGCCGACGCGCGGCGGCCGGGAACGGGCGAGACGGTGGCGGTCGAAGGATGCGTGGTCAGCCTGACCCGCTGAGGAGCCTGGCGCTGGCCCATTCGGCGGCTTCCGCCACCACCGGATCCTCGTCCCCGCGCAGCGCCTCGACCCGCGCCGCCAGCGCCAGGTCGCCGCTGTTGCCCGCCGCGATCAGGCAGTTGCGCAGGAAGCGCCCGACTCCGATCCGCTTGATCGGACTGCCCGAGAACAGTTCGCGGAAGCTCGCGTCGTCGAGCGCCAGCAAATCCCCCAGGGCCGGCGCGACCAGTTCGGCGCGGGGCAGGAAGGCGCGATTGGCCTGCGCCTGCGCGGCGAACCGGTTCCACGGGCAGGCGGCGAGGCAATCGTCGCAGCCGTAGATGCGGTTGCCGATCGCCTCGCGATATTCGAGCGGGATCGGGCCCGAATGCTCGATCGTCAGGTAGGAAATGCACCGCCGCGCATCGAGCCGGCCCGGCCCGTCGATCGCCCCGGTCGGGCAGGCCACCATGCAGGCGCTGCAACTGCCGCAATGATCGCTTGCCGGCAGGTCGGGCTCCAGCTCCAGCTCGGTGAAGATGACGCCGAGGAACAGCCAGTTGCCGTGGGTGCGCGACAGGAGATTGGTATGCTTGCCCTGCCACCCGATCCCGGCCGCTGCGCTGAGCGGCTTTTCCATCACGGGGGCGGTATCGACGAATACCTTGAGCTCGCTTGGGCAAGCGTCGACGATGAAGCGGGCGAGCGCCTTCAGCGCCTTCTTGACCGTCTTGTGATAGTCGGCGCCCTGGGCATAGACGCTGATGCGGCCAAGCGACGGCTCCGCCTCCAGCGCGCGCGGATCGCCCGCGGGGGCATAGCTCATCGCCAGCGCGATCACGCTGTTCGCCTCCGGCCACAAGCCCTGCGGACTGGCCCGCTGGCCGGCGCGCTCCTCCATCCAGCCCATCGCGCCGTGGCGCCCTTCGGCCAGCCACTCGCGCAATCGATCGCCCGCCTCCGGCACCGCATCGGCACGCGCGAAGCCGCACGACACGAAACCCAGCCGCTCGGCCTCGGCGCGTATCCGTTCCTTAAGGCTTGCGGGTTCAAGCACCGGCGCTCACTACAAGGGCACGTGCGGGGAGGCCAGTCGAGTGCAGCGTGAAGCAGAGGCCGCAGTCGAAGCGCGCGACCTCGTAAAGATTTTCGGGACCAAGCGCGCGGTCGACGGGGTGAGCCTGCAAGTGCCGGCGGGCAGCATCTTCGGACTGCTCGGCCCCAACGGCGCGGGCAAGACAACCACGCTGCGCATGCTGCTGGGGATCATCGACCCCGATAGCGGCACCCGCAGCCTGCTCGGCCGCTCGGCCCCGCTGACCGCCGCCAACGAGGTCGGCTACCTGCCCGAGGAGCGCGGGCTCTATCCTTCGATGACCGCGCGCGAAGCGATCGCATTCATGGGCGCACTGCGCGGACTGCCGATCGCCGAAGGCCGCCGCCGCGCCACCGCCCTGCTCGCCGATCGCGGCCTGGCCGAGTGGGAGAAGAAGCCGATCCGCACCCTTTCCAAGGGCATGGCGCAGACCGTCCAACTGCTCGGCACCCTGGTCCACAAGCCGCGCCTGATCGTGCTCGATGAGCCCTTCTCCGGGCTGGACGCAATCAACCAGGAGAAACTGGAAGCGCTGATCCGGGCGGAGGCCGAGGCCGGCGCAACGATCATCTTCTCGACCCACGTCATCGCCCACGCCGAACGGCTGTGCGAGCGGATCGCGATCATCGCCGCGGGCAAGGTCGCCTTCGCCGGCGCGGTCGACGAAGCGCGCGACCGGTTGCGACCGGTAGTCCGGCTGCAGACCCGAGCCGGGGACGGCGCCTGGCGGGCCGCGCTTCCCGCCGGGGCGCGGCAAGTCGGCCGCGAATGGCGGTTCGAGCTTCCCGAAGGTGGACCGGAGCCTCTGCTCCGCGCGCTTATCGACGGCGGCGCGGGGATCGACACGCTGTCGATCGAGCGGCCGGGCCTGCACGACGCCTTCGTCGCCATCGCCGGCGCCTCCGCCGCAGCCGAGATGGGCAAGGAGGTGCCGGCATGACCCGCCACCTCAACAAGCTCCAGGCCGCCTTCGTCATCGCCCGGCGCGACTATACGGCGACGGTGTTCAGCCGCGCCTTCCTTTTCTTCCTTCTCGGCCCGCTGTTCCCGATCCTGCTCGGCGTGCTGTTCGGCGGCATCGGCGCCAAGGTTGCCAGCGATACGGAGCGGGTCCGGGTGGCGGTAATCGCCGCGCCGGCTGAATTCGCCCGCGTCGAACGGGCGCGGATGGAACTCGCTGCGCTGCCCGGCACCGGTCAGTTACCGCTGCTAAAGGCTGCGCCGCTGGGCACCGATTACAAGAGCCTCCTCAACGACACTGACGGTTCGGTGATTGCGGTGCTCGAGTATCCGTTCAATGCGCCGTCGCTGATCGGCAAGGTCAGTGGCAGCGATCCAATAGTGGGGCAGGTCCGGCTGATCCTCGACCGCGCGGCGAACGGGCCGACCCCTATCCCCGAGATCGGAGTCATCCAGCTCAGGCAAACCGCCGGCGCGACCCGCAACGCACGCGAGATCACCGCACGCGCCGGCCAAGCCTTGCTGTTCCTGCTGACCCTGCTGCTGTCCGGCATGCTGCTCAGCCAGTTGATCGAGGAAAAATCGAACAAGGTGATCGAGGTGCTGGCCGCCGCGGTGCCGGTAGAATCGATCTTCATCGGCAAGCTGTTCGCGATGCTGGCGATGAGCCTGACGGGAATCGCGGTGTGGATGACTGTCGCTATCAGCTTCCTGCTGCTGTTCGCGCCCGGGCTGTTCGCGGTGCTTCCGGTGCCGGCCATCGGCTGGCCGTTGTTCCTGCTGCTCGGCGCGCTCTATTACGGAATGAGCTACCTGCTGATCGGTGCCGCCTTCCTCGGGATCGGGGCGCAGGCCAGCACCGCGCGCGAAGTGCAGACTCTGTCGATGCCGGTCACCATGGGCCAGGTCGGGCTGCTGCTGCTGGCCAATTTCGCGATCAGCGATCCGCACGGCTCGGCCGGGATCGCCGCTGCCGCCTTTCCCCTGTCCTCGCCCTTCGCGATGATGGCGCGTGCAGCGCTGGACGGCGCGGTCCTGCCCCACCTGGCGGCGCTGTTGTGGCAGGGCCTGTGGGTAGCGCTGATGCTGAAGCTGGTGGCGGCCTGGTTCCGCCGCTCGGTCCTCAACAGCAGCGGCCCGCGCCCGCGCTGGTGGAAACGCGTGGAGATCCCTTCAGGCCTGCAGCCCTAGGCCGCGGCCTTCTGCTCGTACATCGCGCGGTCGGCGCGAACGAGCACGCTTTCGGGGGTGTCGTCGCCGCGGATTTCGGCGATCCCGATTGCCGCCGAGAGGGGGATGCACACCCCGCCGAAGCTGAAGCTGCTGCCGGCGATGCGGTCGGTCAGCCGGGTCGCGGTTTCGGTCGCCTGGTCGATGTCGACCCGTTCCAGCAGCACCGCGAATTCATCGCCGCCGAAGCGGGCCACCGTGTCGCTCTGGCGAACCCCGCCGGTCAGCAGTTCGGCGATGTGGATCAGCGCGGCATCGCCGGCGTCATGCCCGAAGCCGTCATTGACGAACTTCATCCCGTCCACGTCCACGAACAGCAGTGCACCGCCATCGCCATAGCGCTCGATCCGGTCGATCAGTCCTGCCAGCTGCCGCTCGAAACCGCGCCGGTTGGGGAGCGGCACCAGCGCATCCTGATGGGCCAGCCGGTCGAGCTCACCGACCCGTTGCTCCAGCTTCGCGACCGTGGCGCGAAGACGCGCGATCTCGGCCCACAGCGCGGTGGGGTCCTCGCCGACGACCTCGTTGCCAATACTCATGCCGTGCAAACCACTCCGCTGGCGGCCAAGCAGCCCATAACGCAGATCAAGCTGTTTTGGGAGCGGGTGACAGAATCGCGGCACGCCCCTAGGGAAGTGGCCGTTCGACCGGGGAGCGATACGCGAATGGACGTCGGGATCATCATGGGCAGCCAGTCCGATTGGGAAACGATGCGACACGCCGCGTCGATTCTCGAAGAGCTTGGCGTCGCTTATGAAGCAAAGGTGGTCTCGGCGCATCGTACCCCCCAGCGACTGTACGATTATGCGACAGGCGCAAAAGCGCGCGGTCTCAAGGTCTTGATCGCCGGCGCGGGCGGCGCGGCCCACCTTCCCGGCATGGCCGCGGCAATGACCCCGCTACCCGTCCTCGGAGTGCCGGTGGAGAGCAAGGCGCTGTCCGGGCTCGACAGCCTGTTGTCGATTGCGCAGATGCCGGGCGGCATTCCAGTCGGTACGCTGGCGATCGGCAAGGCTGGCGCGATCAACGCGGGCCTGCTGGCCGCGGCCATCCTCGGCCTCGCCGATCCGGCGCTCGCCGGCAGGCTTGAGGCATGGCGCTCCGCCCAGACCGATTCGGTCGCCGAGAGCCCGGAGTGATCGCGCCCGGCGGCACGATCGGGATCATCGGCGGGGGCCAGCTCGGCCGGATGCTGGCACTGGCCGCGGCGCCGCTCGGCTACAAGGTCCATGTGTTCGATCCCCATGAGCGGCCCTGCGCCGCCGACGTCGCCGCCGCCTTCACCCGCGCCGAATTCGACGATGTCGCCGCGCTGGAGCGCTTCGCCGCCGCCTGCGACGTCGTCACCTACGAGTTCGAGAATCTGCCGGTCGACCCCCTCGCGACCATCGCCGGCAAGCTTCGTCCGGGCACCGCAAGCCTCGCCATCGCGCAGGACCGCTGCGCCGAAAAGGCCTTCGTGGAAGGCGCCGGAGCGCGCCCCGCGGCATGGCGGGCGATCGAAGGGCCGGACGATATTGCCGCTGCGGTCGAGGCGCTCGGCCTGCCGCTGGTCCTCAAGACACGGCGCGACGGCTATGACGGCAAGGGCCAGGCCTGGCTGCGCTCGGCAGACGACGTCGCGGCGGTGTGGGACGACCTCGGCGGGCGTCCGCTGGTGGCCGAGCAGGCGATCGGCTTCGAGGCCGAATTCTCGGTCGTGCTGGCGCGCGGCGCCGACGGCGGCCTCGCCTTTTACGATTCGACCCGCAACACCCACGAAGACGGCATCCTCCGCCGCTCCGAATTGCCGGCCGGCGAGCTGATCGAGGGGCAGGTCGACCAGGCCCGCCGGCAGGCCGGCGCGATCGCCGAGCGGCTTGGCCATGTCGGCGTGCTGACGGTCGAATATTTCGCCTGCGCCGACGGCCCCTTGGTCAACGAGATCGCGCCCCGGGTCCATAACAGCGGCCACTGGACGATCGAGGGCGCAGTGACCTCGCAGTTCGCGCAGCATATCCGCGCCATCGCCGGACTTCCCCTCGGCAGCACCGCGCTGCGCAGTCCCCGCGTGGCGATGGACAATCTGATCGGCGACGAGATCGACGCCTGGCCCCAACTTGCCGCCGATCCGGCCGCTGCGCTTCACCTCTACGGCAAGGGCGCACCCCGGCCCGGCCGCAAGATGGGCCACGTCACCCGCATCGGCTGAGCCGCAACGAAAAAGGCCCGGAGCATCGCTGCCCCGGGCCCTTTCTCTTTCGAGCGACGACCGGCCCTTACTTGGGCTCGATCACCTGCACCGGATAGCCGAGCTTATCGAGCTGCGGCTTCACCTTGGCGGCGTCGCCGACGACCAGCCAGGTGAACCCCTTGGGGTCGATCGACTGGCGCAGCGCCGTGTCGATCCCGCCCTGGTTCAGCGCGCGGTAGCGAGTGGCCAGCTGCTCCTGATAATCGTCCGGACGGCCAAGCAGGCTGTTGGACATCATCGCCCCAAGCACCGCGCTCGACGTCTCGAAGCGACCCGGAAGCGTGTTGACGTTGTTGCTGACCAGACGCGCCAGCTCGTCCTCGGTCACGCCCTTGCCGCCCAGCAGGTCGGTCACCTGGCTGTTGAGCGCGGTGATCGAATCGCCGGTGCGATCGGCCTGGACCGGCGCGGTGATGGCATAGCCGACACCTTCGCGGGCGACATCGAAGCTGCTGCGGACGCCGTAACTCCAGCCCTTGGTTTCACGCAGGTCGGTGTTGATGCGCGACAGGAAGTTGCCGCCGAGCACTTCGTTGCCGGCCTGGGTGGCGATGATGTCGCCGCGCGGGTCGACCCCGGTGCTCTGGGCCGCGACGATCACCGACTGCGGCGCGCTGGGCACGTTCACGAGGTAGATGGTCGGCGACGTCGGACGGGCCGGGGCCGCGATGAACTTCTTGGTCCCCTTGGCCACGCCGGCCGGCGCCGCCCAGGTGCCGAACCGGCGCTCCAGCTGCGGAGTCAGCTGCGACAGCGGCAGGTTGGAAACCACGAAGATCTCGGCATTGTCCGGACGCAGCCACGCCTGCTGGAAACCGACGATGTCGTTGCGGGTGAAGCCCTTTACCGCATCGGCCGATCCGCTGCCGACGATCGCATAGGGGTGGTTGGCACCCCACACGAGCGACGGGATGATGCGGGCGGCGATGCCGTTGGGGTCGCGCTGCTGGGCGGCGATGCCGGTCAGCGTCTGCGCGCGAACACGCTCCAGCTCGGCCGGGGCATAGGTCGGCTGCTCGACCACGGTCTCGAGCAGGTCGAGGCTGGGGGCGAGATTGGCCGACAGGGCCGACAGGGTTACCGTGCTGCGGTCAAGCGACGAACCGGTGCCGATGCTGGCGCCGAGTTCTTCCTGGCGCTCGGCGATCTGCTGGCTGGTGAGGTTGCCGGCACCTTCGTCGAGCAGGCCCATGGCGAGGCCTGCGAGGCCGCGCTGGTTGGCGGCTTCGGCGGCCTGGCCGGCATCGAACGACAGCGCCATGGTGGTCACCGGGACCGCCGTGCGCTGCGCGTAGTTGACGCGGATGCCGTTGGACAACGTCGCGCGCTGGATCGTCGGGAAGTCGAGCGCGGCGAATTCGCCGACCGGCGGCACGTCGCGCTTGGTGGGCGGCGGCGGGGTGCCGACGCCCTTCTGCGCGGTCGGGCCCTTGGGCTCGATGGGAGCCGGGCGCTCACCCGGCTCAAGCCGGATCTTGAGCGGGGCGGCGGTCAGATACTGGCGGAACGCCGCCTGCACCTGGGCCG
This sequence comes from Sphingomonas kaistensis, assembly GCF_011927725.1. NCBI lineage: Bacteria > Pseudomonadati > Pseudomonadota > Alphaproteobacteria > Sphingomonadales > Sphingomonadaceae > Sphingomonas > Sphingomonas kaistensis. The sequence continues at coordinate 538,477 of NZ_JAATJC010000001.1, forward strand.
GGGTAACCCGGGCATATTCATCAAGCTGCTTGCGGAAGAAGTTGGGGTCGTTTGCGTAGAGCTGGCCCTGCGCCAGCGCGACGGCCTTGCCGCCGAAACCGCCGACCTGCTCGAGGCCCTTGATGGTGCCCGCCACTTCCTGGGTCGCAGCACGGCTCAGTTCGGCGCGGGTCGGACCCTTGGCGATGAAGTCGGCCATCAGTTCGTCGAGGCGCTTCTCGACCTGGGCCGGCTCAACGCCCGGACGGACGGTCGCCTGGACCTGGAACAGACCGACGCGATGCTGCGGCGACGCGCTGGCCGACACCGACACCGCCAGCTTCTCGTTGCGGACTAGCGCATTGTCGAGCCGCGAGCTGGCGAGGCCGCCGAGCACCGAGCCGCCCAGTTCAAGCGCAGCGGTCTGCTTGTCGAGCATTCCGGGGATCGCCCAGGTGCGGGTGAGAACGACCGCCGGCACGCGATCCTTCATCACGATCGTCTTGCCGCTGGCGGGCGGCACGCTGGCCATCGCCGGGGTGTTCACCGGACCGCGCTTGATCGCACCGAAATACTTCTGGACCAGCGGCCGGGCCTCGGCGGCGTTGATGTCGCCCGCCAGCACCAGCACCGCATTGTTGGGCGCATAATTGTCGATGAACCACTTTTGGACGTCGGCCAGGCTCGCAGCGTCGAGGTCGGCCATCGAGCCGATCGGGGTGTGGTGATAGGGGTGACCGGCCGGGAACAGGTTGCTGAAGATCTCATACTGGATCAGCCCGCCCGGGCGGTTGTCGCCCTGCCGCTTCTCGTTCTGGACGACGCCGCGCTGGTTATCCAGCTTGGCCTGGGTCACCGCGCCGAGCAGATAGCCCATGCGGTCCGATTCCATGAACAGCGCCTTGTCGAGCGCGGCCTTGGGCACGGTCTGGAAATAGTTGGTGCGGTCGAAGCTGGTGGTGCCGTTAAGGTCGGTCGCACCGATCTGCGTGGTATACTTGAAGTAATCGTCGGGCAGGTTCTCCGACCCGTTGAACATCAGATGCTCGAACAGGTGGGCGAAGCCGGTCTTCCCGGTGGGCTCGTCCTTGGAGCCGACATTGTACCACACGCTGACCGCGACCACCGGCGCCTTGCGATCCTCATGGACCACCACGGTCAGGCCGTTCTGCAGCTTGAATGTCTGGTTGGGGATCTTGACGTCCTTGACCAGCGTCGGAAGCGGCGCGGCGCCCTGCCCTTGCGCGGACGCGGGGGTGGCGAGCGCTGCGAGCGAGGCTCCGGCGAGCAGCAGCGGAAGTCGAACGGAATCACGCATGGGATTGAGGCTCCAAGAGAATCTTCGGCGGGTTGAGTGAGCGGAAAACGCGAAGTGAACGCCCGTTCATCGACCAACGGCGGCTGGGCTTCGACGGGCGGCGGTGGCCGGCGCGGAACCGAGCAGCCTCAGGCGGGTCGCGGGTTGAGCCTGACGATCTGCCAGTTGAGCCAGGCGGCGAAGCTGACCCAAAGCAGGTAAGGCAGGATCAGCAGGCTGGCTTGCCGCGAGATCGGCGCCAGGCCGACCACCAGCGCAACCAGCGAGGCCCACAGGAACACCACCTCGACCAGCGCCCAGTCGGGCCGCTTCCACTTGAAGAACAACGGGCTCCACAGCAGGTGCAGCAGCGCATTGGCGCCGAACAGCAGGACCACCAGCCGCCGCTCGCCATCGGTATCCGCCGCTTCCCAGGCGATGCTGGCCGACCACGCGGCGAGCCCTAGGATGATGGTCCAGGCCGGTCCGAACAGCCAGTCGGGCGGGTTGAGCCGCGGCTTGCGCAGCCCGTGGTACCAGGCCCCTACCTCGGTCAGCAGGCCGCCTGCGACGCCGAGCAGGATCGCGACGCCGAAGCTGATGATGACCGGCGTGCTCATGCCGCTGCTTGTGGCACGCTGCGGACCCGGAGGTCCAGATGACAGGAGGCGCCGCCCCTGCTAGCGGCTCCCCCCGACATGACCGACCTATCCCACATCCGTAACTTCTCGATCATCGCCCATATCGACCATGGCAAATCGACGCTGGCCGACCGGCTGATCCTGCGTACCGGCGGCCTGACCGAGCGCGAGATGACCCACGGCCAGGTGCTCGACAACATGGAGATCGAGCAGGAGCGCGGGATCACCATCAAGGCGCAGACCGTGCGCCTGTCCTACACCGCCAAGGACGGCGAAACCTACACCCTCAACCTGATGGACACGCCGGGCCACGTCGACTTCGCTTATGAAGTCAGCCGCAGCCTCGCCGCCTGCGAGGGCGCGTTGCTAGTGGTCGACGCCGCGCAGGGTGTCGAGGCGCAGACGCTTGCCAACGTCTACCAGTCGATCGAGCACGACCATGAGATCGTGCCGGTGATCAACAAGATCGACCTGCCGGCGGCCGAGCCCGACAAGGTCAAGGCCGAGATCGAGGAAGTGATTGGGCTCGACGCCAGCGACGCCGTCCTGACCAGCGCCAAGAGCGGGATCGGGATCGAGGAAGTACTGGAAGCGATCGTCACCCGCATTCCGCCGCCCAAGGGCGACCCGGATGCGCCCTTGAAGGCGATGCTGGTCGACAGCTGGTACGACCCGTACCTCGGCGTCGTCATCCTGATCCGCGTCATCGACGGATATATCCGCAAGGGCCAGGAAATCGTCTTCATGGCGGCCGGCACCCGCCATCTGGTCGACCGGGTCGGTGCGATGAACCCCAAACTGCAGCTTCTCCCCGAGCTTGGCCCCGGCGAAATCGGCATCATCACCGCCCAGATCAAGGAAGTGGCGCAGACCCGCGTCGGCGACACCATCACCGACGCCAAGCGCCGCACCGCCGAACCTCTCCCGGGCTTCAAGGAAGTCCAGCCAGTGGTGTTCTGCGGACTGTTCCCGGTCGACGCCGCCGACTTCGAGAAGCTTCGCGAAAGCATCAGCAAGCTGCGCCTCAACGACGCCAGCTTCAGCTTCGAGACCGAAAGCAGCGCGGCGTTGGGCTTCGGCTTCCGCTGCGGCTTCCTCGGCCTCCTGCACCTCGAGATCATCCAGGAGCGGCTGACCCGCGAATATGACCTCGACCTCATCACCACCGCGCCGAGCGTCGTCTATACCCTGCACCTCAGCCATTCGAAAACCGAGGACGCCAAGACGATCGAGCTGCACAATCCGGCCGACATGCCTGACGTCAACCGGATCGCGAGCATCGAGGAGCCGTGGATCGAGGCGGTCATTTACGTCCCCGACGAATATCTCGGGCCGATCCTCAAGCTGTGCCAGGACCGCCGCGGGATCCAGAAGAACCTGACCTACGTCGGCGGCCGCGCGCAGCTCACCTACGAGCTTCCCTTGAACGAAGTGGTGTTCGATTTCTACGACCGGCTGAAAAGCATGTCGAAGGGCTATGCGAGCTTCGACTATCACCAGATCGGAACCCGCGAGGGCGACCTCGTCAAGATGAGCATCCTGGTCAACGAGGAGCCGGTCGACGCGCTTTCCATGATTGTCCACCGCGGCACCGCCGAACAGCGCGGCCGCGGGATGGTCGAGCGCCTCAAGGAGCTGATCCCGAGGCACATGTTCAAGATCCCGATCCAGGCCGCGATCGGCGGCAAGGTCATCGCCCGCGAGACGATCAGCGCGATGCGCAAGGACGTCACCGCCAAGTGCTACGGTGGCGACGCCACCCGCAAGCGCAAGCTTCTGGAGAAGCAGAAGAAAGGCAAGGCGCGGATGCGGGAATATGGCAACGTCAGCATCCCGCAGGAAGCGTTCATCGCCGCGCTGCGGATGGGTGACGAGAACTGATCCTCAACTGACGGGTCACGACGACGGCAAATACAGTCGATTATTATGCCGTATAACGTCTGGAACTAACGCTTCTTATCCAAGTTCTGTCTCTCAACTCTGCTGAGGCAGGCTTGGGCATCCCTCTTGGTGTCCCAGGTGTGTGGGGAGCGTTATTTTTGCGTACCGCTTCCTACCCTCCGGCACCGGCGGCTCGTCCGTCGTTTGCGCTCCCCCGCCGGGGCGCCGCATACTCCACTTTTTTCGGCCATCGCATCTCGCGCCGCGATTTCTCGCGCGCGGTGGGCGCCCGTGCATCTGCGCGCATCGACCGGCCGTATCTTCTTTTACGATTCCAACAGGGAGTGTGCACGCATGCAGGAAGACTTGGCCCTTCACGCGCTTGAAAGCCGTGAAAAGCGACGCAATGAGCGGCGTGATTTCTTCCGTCTTGCGGCCACCGCCGCAATCGCGGCGCCGCTGACCCTGACCCTCGGCGGGCAGCCGGTTACCGCCCAGACAGCGGTCACCGATGCCGACATCCTGAATTTCGCGCTCAACCTCGAATATCTCGAAGCGCAATTCTATCTCTACGCCGTGACCGGTGCCGGCCTTCCCGCCGGACTTACCACCGGCACCGGCACCCAGGGCGCCGTCACCGGGGGCCGCCAGGTGACCTTCACCGACCCGCTGGTGCGTGACTATGCCAACGAGATCGCGTCGGACGAGCAGGCCCACGTTGCCTTCCTCCGCAACGCGCTTGGCACGGCCGCGGTGGCGCAGCCGGCGATCGACATCGGGACCGATCCCAATGGCGCCTTCTCGACTGCGGCGCGGGCCGCCGGCCTGGTCGGCGCGGGCCAGAGCTTCGACCCCTATGCCAATGACGAGAACTTCCTGCTGGGCGCCTTCATCTTCGAGGACGTCGGGGTCACCGCCTACAAGGGCGCGGCGCCGCTGATCAGCAACAAGACCTTCCTCGAGGCCGCCGCCGGCATCCTCGCGGTGGAAGCCTATCACGCCGCGCTGGTCCGCACGACCTTGTTCCGCAAGGGCATCCAGACCCCCGCGCTGATCCAGGCGACCGAAGCCATCTCCAACGCCCGCGACAGCCTCGACGGGCCGGCCGACAAGGATCAGGGCATCGCCGTGCGCGACAATGCCTCCAACATCGCGCCGCTCGACAGCAACGGCCTCGCCTACAGCCGCTCGGCGGGCGAAGTGCTGAACATCGTCTACCTAACGCAACTGGCGCGCACGCAAGGCGGGTTCTTCCCGGCCGGCGTGAACGGCAACATCCGCACCAGCCAGGCCAACTGAGCCGATTCAATCAGCCCCTTTGGCGGGCCGGAGACGTGACATGATCGAACAGGATACCATCAACGAAGTGCTCGACGCGTGCGACAAGCGACGCGACGCACGCCGTGCCTTTCTTCGCGCCAGCAGCACTGCGGCGGTGCTGGTCGGTGCCGGCGCCCTTGCCGGTTGCGGCGGCGGCGGCGGCGGCGGCAATGACGACGTGCCGATCCAGGTGCCCGGAACGCCGGGCGGCAACCCGCCGACCGGAAGCAACCCGGGCACGATTTCGGATGCCGACATCCTCAACTTCGCGCTGAACCTCGAATATCTCGAGGCGCAATTCTACTCGTTCGCGGCGTTCGGCACCGGCCTTGCCGCCAACCTCCTGACCGGCACCGGGACGCAGGGCGCCGTGACCGGCGGCCGCCAGGTCACCTTCACCGATAACCTAGTCGCCCAATATGCCCGCGAGATCGCGGTCGACGAGCGCCAGCACGTCGCCTTCCTTCGCTCGGCCCTGGGCAGCGCAGCGGTTGCCCAGCCGGCGATCGACATCAGCGCAACCGCCACCAGCGCCTTCTCCGCCGCGGCCCGGGCCGCCGGCCTGATCGGTGCGGGCCAGTCGTTCGACCCTTATGCCAATGACGAGAACTTCCTCCTCGGCGCGTTCATCTTCGAGGACGTCGGCGTCACCGCCTACAAGGGTGCCTCGCCGCTGATCACCAACAAGACCTTCCTCGAGGCAGCGGCCGGAATCCTCGCCGCCGAAAGCTACCACGCCGGGCTGGTCCGGACGGTGCTCTACGCCAAGGGGCTGCAGACGCCGTCGCTGCGCACCGCGACCGAGTCGATCTCGGACGCCCGCGACAGCCTCGATGGTCCGACCGACGTCGATCAGGGCGTGGCAATGCGCGGCGCGGCATCCAACATCGTGCCGACCGACAACAATGCGATCGCCTACAGCCGGACGCCGGGCGATGTGCTCAACATCGTCTACCTGACCGCCGCCGCGGCCCAGCAGGGCGGGTTCTTCCCGGCCGGCGTTAACGGCAACGTCCGCGTCAGCACCGCAGGATAATCAATCAGGAGGGAGCCCGACCGTCACGCGCCGGGCTCCCCTTTTCCACGAGACAGGGGATGAAGATGAGAAAATTCCTACTGGCCAGCGCCGTGCTGTTCGGCGTCGCCGCACCTGCCCAAGCCCAGAACAGCGGCGGCTATTTCGGCGTGGAGGGCGGCATCATGTCGGCCAAGACCAACCGCGCCGACGTGTTCGCCGACTTCACCACGGTTCAGACCCCGGCCACTCCGGCCGGCCCGGCGACCGTCGCCGACGTGATCCTGCCCGGCGCCATCCGCGTCGACTACAAGCGCGGCTACGATGTCGACGCGATCGCGGGTTATGACTTCGGCTTCATCCGGACCGAGGTCGAGCTCGGCTACAAGCGCGCCAAGCTCAACGAGTATCGCATCGGCGACGCCGAGTTGGCGACGCTGAGCACCGCGCTCAACCGTCCGTCGGCGGCGCCCGATCCCTTCGCACCGGGCTTCGGCGCGCTGACCACCGAGAATGTCGATGGCCGGATGACCATCTATTCGGCGATGGCCAACGCCCTGCTCGATCTCGGCAACGACCGTTTCTCGGTCTACGCCGGCGGCGGCTACGGCCGGGCCCGGGCCAAGCTGCTCGGCAACCGCGACGACGCCTGGGCGCACCAGCTGATCGCCGGCGCGCGCTTCGCGCTGTCGGACAACATCGATTTCGGCGTTAAGTATCGTTACTTCCGGACCAATCGCCTCAACCTTGGCGATTCCGAAACCACGGTGGTGCAGGGCAATCCCGACCTTCTCAATCTCGGGACGACCTCGTCGCCGGTGTTCGTGGAGCGCCGGACTAGTGCCGCGCTGGACACCCAGTTCAACGAGCGGTTCCGGTCGCACAGCCTGCTCGCCAGCCTGATCTTCAACTTTGGTGGCCGTGACGCGGCACCGCCGCCCCCGCCTCCTCCGCCGCCGCCCCCGCCGGTCGAGGTTGCACCGCCGCCGCAGACCCAGACTTGCCCGGATGGCAGCGTGGTCCTTGCGACCGACGTGTGCCAGGCGCCGCCGCCTCCGCCGCCTCCGCCGGAAGTCGCTCCGGTTCGCGGCTGATCAATTCGGGACCGCTCTACCTCTGGCTGAGGTAGTAGCGGTCCCGCTTTTGCAAATTATCGTCCAGTTCGTAGACGATCGGCTGTCCGGTCGGAATCTCCAGCCCGGTGATGTCGGCATCGGAAATGCCCGACAAATGCTTCTCCAGTGCGCGCAGGCTGTTGCCATGCGCCGCCACCAGCACCCGCTCCCCGCGCTTCAGCGCCGGCGCGATCTCCGCCTCGTAATAGGGGAGGACGCGGGCGATCGTGTCCTTCAGGCTTTCGCTCTCCGGAACCGTGATCCCGGCATAGCGCCGGTCGTCCTGCAGCGCGGCATAGGGGCTGTCGGCCTCCAGCGGCGGCGGCGGGACGTCGAAGCTGCGGCGCCAGATCTTGACCTGCTCCTCGCCCACCTTGGCCACCGTCTCGGCCTTGTTGAGCCCGGTCAGCCCGCCATAATGGCGCTCGTTCAGCCGCCAGTCCTTGGTCATCGGAAGCCAGATCCGGTCCATCGCTTCCAGCGCCAGGTTGGCGGTGCGGATCGCGCGCTTCTGGACGCTGGTGAACACCCGGTCGAGGTCCATGCCCTTGTCGACCAGCAATTGTCCCGCGGCCCGCGCCTCGGCCTCGCCCTTCTCCGTGACGTCGACGTCCCACCAGCCGGTGAAGCGGTTTTCGAGGTTCCACTGGCTCTGGCCGTGGCGCAGCAGGACGAGGGTCGGCATGGCCTTACTTCGCCTCCAGTTCGGGCAGGATCTGGTGCAGCGCGTCGAGGCACGAATGGGCCAGCCGCTTGGACCGCTCCGGGCTCCACCCGTGGACCGGGTCGGCCAGCGGATCATGGTCCTTGAACGGCATTTCCAGCGTCATCGACACGCATCCGTAGCGCTCGGCAAGCTGGGTCGTGCTCATCGACAGATTGGCCTCGCCCGGCCGCGACAGTTCATAGCCCTGGCTGGTCTGGAAATCGGGGCAGATCCGCTCCAGCGTGTTGGCAAACAGATGGTACTTCTCCTCCTGCCGCGCGGTCAGGCTGGGAATACCCTCGAAGCCCGCCAGGAAGTTGGCGGCGATCGCCTCGTCCCCGTGGATGTCCATCGCGAACACCGGCTTGGCCTCGTCCATCGCATTGCGGACGCACAGCACTTCGGGGCTGCGCTCCGCCGACGGCGCATGCCATTCGCGGTTGAGGTTCACGCCCACCGCATTGGTACGCAGGTGCCCGCGCGCGGACCCGTCGGGGTTCATGTTGGGCACGCAGTGGAAGGTGCAGCGGGCACGCAGCGCGCGGGCAACCGCGTCGTCGGGATCGACCAGCCGCTCCAGCGCGCCTTCCATCCACCATTCGGCCATGCTCTCGCCCGGATGCTGGCGGGCATAAAGCCAAACGGTGAGCGGCCCCTCGCCGATCGTCAGGCAATCGATCGCCTGCCCGTCGAGGCTGACGCCCAGCTCGCGGTGGGTCACCTGCGGCAGCTCGGCCAGTGCGGCGACGAGGTCGTTGTGCCGGTCCATCGAATAGGGCGCGAAATAGGCCACCCACAGCAGGTCGCTGTCGACCTCGGCGTTGATGGTCAGCACGCCATTGTCATAACTGGTGTCGGCCAGCACCCAATTCTCGCGGTCGGTCGACACCCGCGCCTGATAGCCCGGCCAGCCCATCGGATAGGCCGACTTCGCGCAATTGGTGAGCCGCAGCGTCAGCGCCTGGCCGCGCACGCCGGCCAGGCGGAAGTGGAACCACTGGTAGAAATCGGACTGAGCGTCGTTGACGATCTCGAGGTCGAGGGTCGAACCCTCTGCCTTGACCAGCCGGATGTTGCCGCTGTCGAAGGCGCTGTTGACGGATATGGACATGGGGCCGCGCCTTAAGGGCTCAGCGCTCAGCGGCCAAGAAGAAAGCCGCCGCTCATCCGCCCGTCGAGCACCGCCGACTGCAGCGCCGCCATTTCATCCGCCCAATAACGGTCCGCCTCAAGCCGCGGACTGATCGCACGTACCGCGCCATGCAGCGCGGCGAGCGCCGGGGAGGTGGCCAGCGGGGCATGGTAATCGACCCCCTGCGCGGCAGTGATCAGCTCCACCGCCACCACGCCGGCCGCGTTGCGTGCCACGGCCACCGCCTTGCGCGCGGCGATCGGGGCCATCGAGACATGGTCTTCCTGGCCGGCCGAGGTCGGGATCGAATCGACCGAGGCCGGGAAGGCGAGGCTGCGGTTTTCCGCCACCAGCGCGGCGGCGGTGACCTGCGGGATCATCAGCCCGCTGTTGACCCCGCCGTCGTCGGTCAGGAACGCCGGCAGCCCGCTCATCTTGGGATCGACCAGCACCGAGATGCGCCGCTCGGACAGGCTGGCGATTTCGCACAGCGCAAGGGTAATGGTGTCGGCGGCGAAGGCGACCGGCTGGGCGTGGAAGTTGCCGCCCGAGATGGCGTCGTCGCCATCCTCGCCGCTGAACAGGATCGGATTGTCGGTAACCGCAGCGGCTTCGATGGTCAGGGTGCGCGCGGCATTCTCAAGCAGGTCGAGCGCGGCGCCCATCACCTGCGGCTGGCAGCGGAAGCTGTAAGGGTCCTGCACCCGGCCGCAGCGATGGTGCGAGGAGACGATCGCCGATCCGTCGAGCAAGCGGCTGAGTTCGCCCGCGACGCGGATCTGTCCCGGCTGTCCGCGCAACGCCGAGATGCGCGGGTCGAACGGCTTGACGCTGCCCTTCAGCGCATCGACCGCCAGCGCCCCGGCCTGCAGCGCGGCCCCGAACACCCGCTCCGCCGCGAACAGCGCGTCGAGCGCCACCGCGGTGCTGAACTGGGTCCCGTTGATCAGCGCCAGCCCTTCCTTGGGCCCGAGCTCCAGCGGCGCCCGCCCCATCCGCTCCAGCGCGGCGGCCGCGGGCAGGCGCTCGCCGGCGAGGTCGATCCAGCCATGCCCCATCAAGGCCGCGGTCATGTGCGCCAGCGGTGCGAGATCGCCCGACGCACCGACCGACCCCTGCGAGGGGATCACCGGCATCGCATCGCCATCGAGCAGCGCCTGCAGTGCCTCGACGACCTCGCGCCGCACCCCCGAATGCCCGCGCCCCAGCCCGAGCAGCTTGAGCACGATCATCAGCCGCGTGACGTGCCGAGGCGTCGCCTCGCCCAGACCGCAGCTGTGCGAGAGGATGAGGTTGCGCTGAAGCTCGGCCAGCCGATCATGCGGAATGCGCTCCTGCGCCAGCAGGCCAAAGCCGGTGTTGATCCCGTACACCGTCTCCCCGCCGGCAACGATGCGCGCGACGGCGGCAGCGGAAGCGTCGATGCGGCCAAGCGCGGCGTCATCGAGGCGGGCGGACGACCCGTTCCGCAGCTGGCGAAGGGTGGCGAGGGTGATGGCTTCGGGATCGAGGATAAGCATGGGCGCCCCTTAGAACGGATGCCCGCGAAACGGGAGAGGCGCGGTCCTACTCCGCTAACCCTTTCGATAGAGGACCGGGCTATTCACAAGGTGTCTGCCCGCAAGGCAGGCTTGTATCTTCACCACACCGGACACCCAATGCGCAGCAGAAATCTAGAACGAGACAGAAACGTCCGCATCGCCATGATGATGCTAATTGCACTTGCTTCCGTTTTGCTTTGGCAGACATCGCCCGGCCAGTTCATCCTCTACCCCTTCACCATCCTCGCGACCTGGTTTCACGAGTTCGGGCACGGCCTTGCAGCCTTGCTGACCGGTAACGCATTCCACGAAATGCTGATCTTTCCTAATGGGTCCGGGCTTGCCAGCACAGGTCGGCGCTATGACGCCTACCGCCTTACCCACGCCCTGATCCCAGCAGGCGGTCTGTTAGGCCCTCCGATTGCCGGCGCGCTGCTCATCGTTGCATCGCGTAGCCGTGAAGCAACGCAGGGTGGCCTCAGCCTGCTCGGGATCCTGTTGATTGCCTCGACCGCGATCTGGGTCAGAACCCTTGTCGGATGGTTGGTCCTGCCAGCGATGGGCGCGATCATTCTCGTGATCGCGTACCGTGCGTCTCCCGCCGTCCAGCGCCTTGCGATCCAGTTACTCGGCGTGCAGGCCGTCATCAGCGTATGGGCGCAGCTCGACTATCTCTTCATGTCCGAAGCCAATGTCGACGGTAAGGTCGGGCGTTCGGATTCAGCCGCCATCGCCGATGCGTTGTTTGCCCCCTATTGGTTCTGGGGCGCCGCCATCAGCGTCGCGAGTTTTGCCTTGCTGTGGTGGAGCCTGAAGGTCGCAATTCGGCGCTGAAGCGCCGTTGCAAAGTAGGATTTCGCCTGCTCAGCTACCCTCGGCGTCACTGCCAGGCTCTTTCACTTCGTCGACCATCCGCATCCCGGCGTGAACACCCCGCCCTATGGGAACTTCGAGAACTTTGTGACCTCAGCCGAGGCTCGGCAGGTCCAGCCCCTGCTCCCGCGCGCAGGCCACCGCTTCCTCATACCCCGCATCGGCGTGACGCATGACCCCGGTGGCTGGGTCGTTCCACAGCACGCGCTCCAGCCGCCGCGCGGCTTCGTCGGTGCCGTCGGCAACGATCACCATGCCGGCATGCTGGCTATAGCCCATTCCGACCCCGCCGCCGTGGTGGAGCGATACCCAGGTCGCGCCGCTCGCGGTGTTGAGCAGGGCGTTGAGCAGCGGCCAGTCGCTGATCGCATCGCTGCCGTCCTTCATCGCCTCGGTCTCACGGTTGGGGCTCGCGACCGAGCCGCTGTCGAGATGGTCGCGGCCGATCACGACCGGCGCCTTGAGTTCGCCGCTGCGCACCATCTCGTTGAAGGCGAGGCCGAGGCGGTGGCGCTGGCCGAGGCCGACCCAGCAGATGCGCGCGGGCAGGCCCTGGAACGCGATCCGCTCGCGCGCCATGTCGAGCCAGCGGTGGAGGTGGGGGTCGTCGGGGATCAGCTCCTTCACCTTGGCATCGGTCTTGTAGATGTCCTCGGGATCGCCGCTCAGCGCGACCCAGCGGAACGGCCCCACCCCGCGGCAGAACAGGGGCCGGATGTAGGCCGGCACGAAGCCGGGGAAGTCGAAGGCATGCTCGACGCCGGTGTCGAGCGCTTCCTGGCGGATGTTGTTGCCATAGTCGAAGACGGGGATGCCCTCGGCCTTGAAGCTTAACAGTGCCTCGACATGGCGCGCCATGGAGATGCGCGCGGCCGCCGCGGTGCCCTCGGGGTCACGCTCGCGGCGCTCGATCCATTCGGCGACGGTCCAGCCCATTGGCAGGTAGCCGTTGACCGGATCGTGGGCGCTGGTCTGGTCGGTGATGGCGTCCGGCCGGATGCCGCGGGCGAGCATCTCGGGGACGATCTCGGCCGCGTTTCCGAGCAGGCCGACACTGGTCGGCTCCGTCGCCGCGGCGATGATCTCGAGCGCCTCGTCGATGGTCGCGGCGCGGCGGTCGAGGTAGCGGGTTTCGAGGCGTTTCTCGATCCGGCTTTCCTGGCATTCGATGGCGATGCAGTGCGCGCCGGCCATCACCGCCGCCAGCGGCTGCGCCCCGCCCATCCCGCCGAGGCCGGCGGTCAGGATCCACTTGCCCGACAGGTCACCGCCGAAATGCTGGCGTCCCATCTCGGCAAAGGTTTCAAAGGTGCCCTGAACGATGCCCTGCGTGCCGATGTAGATCCAGCTGCCGGCGGTCATCTGGCCGTACATCATCAGGCCCGCGCGATCGAGCTTGTGAAAATGCTCCCACGTCGCCCACTTGGGGACGAGGTTCGAATTCGCCAGCAGCACGCGGGGGGCGTCGGGGTGGGTGCGGAAGACACCGACCGGCTTGCCCGACTGTACCAGCATCGTCTCGTCGCCCTCCAGCCGCTCCAGCGTCTCGACGATCCGGTCGAAACTCGCCCAGTCGCGCGCGGCGCGGCCGATGCCGCCGTAGACGACCAGGCTCTGCGGATCCTCCGCCACCTCGTCGTCGAGATTATTCTGGAGCATCCGCACCGCCGCTTCGGTTTGCCAGCTTTTGGCGACCAGCTCGGGGCCGCGACGGGCCCGGATGATGCGCTGATTGTCGCGGCGGTCGTTCACTGTTCCACTCCCCCGAAGATCCGTCGTTCCGGCATGAGGCCGAGCCAGTAGCCGAGCTCGGCGGGTTCGGCGATCCGCCACACTGCGAGATCGGCCGCCTTGCCCGGCGCGATCGAGCCGACCTCATCGGCCAGCCCCAGCGCGCGCGCGGCATGGCTGGTCATGCCGGCGATCGCCTCCTCCGGCGTCAGGCCAAACAGGTTGCACGCCATGTTCATCGCAAGCTGCGGCACCAGATTGGGCGAGGTGCCTGGATTGCAATCGGAAGCGACGGCCATCGCCACTCCATGCTTGCGGAGAAGGTCGACCGGCGGCTGCCGGGTTTCGCGCAGGGTGTAGAAAGCGCCCGGCAGCAACACCGCGACGGTACCGGCCGCCGCCATCGCCGCCGCCCCGGCTTCATCGAGATGCTCGAGGTGATCGGCCGACAAGGCGTTGTGGCGCGCGGCAAGCGCTGCGCCATTCTGGTTGGAGAGCTGCTCGGCATGAAGCCGGACTGGCAGTCCATGCGCGGCGGCGGCCTCAAACAGGCGCTCGGTCTCGGCCGGAGTGAAGGCGATGCCTTCGCAAAAAGCGTCAACCGACGTCGCAAGCCCAAGCCGCGCGACGGTCGGGACCAGATCCTCGATCATCCGGTCGACGAAGCTGTCGCGGTCGGCGCCGGCCGGCAGGGCGTGGAGCGCCAGGAGGGTCGGCACCACCCGCGCCGGCTCGGACCGGGCCAGGGTACGGATGACGTTGAGCAGGCGAAGCTCGGCGGCGGGATCGAGGCCGTAGCCCGACTTGATCTCGACCGTGGTCACCCCGCCCCGCATCAGCGCGTGCAGCCGCCGCCGGCTCTGGTCGAGCAGCTCGGTGACGCTTGCGGCGGCGGTGGCGCGCACGGTCGAGGCGATCCCCCCGCCTTCGCGCGCGATCTCCTCATAGGTAGCGCCGGCGCGGCGCCGGGCGTGCTCGCCCGCGCGGGTGCCGCCGAACACGAGGTGGGTGTGGCAGTCGATCAGGCCCGGCGTCACGAACGCACCGCCGAGCGGCACTACTTCGCCGGCACGGGTTCCCGCCAGCTCGGTCCGGCGGCCGACCCGCACGATCCGGCCGTCGTGGATGCCGATCGCGGCATTGTTGATGAGGCCGAGCGGATTGCCGGGCGACGGGATCATCGTCAGGACATGGCAGTCGGTCAGCAGGCGGTCCCACATGCGACAAGCCTGTAGGCGGGTGCTAGAGCAGCGGCAATGACCAGCGCATGGCCCAATCTCTCCGACCTCTTGCTTGCCACCGATGCGGCGGCCCCGATCGGACTGGTCGGGGCGCCGCTCGGCGCGGGATCGGTCACCCCGGGCCGCTGCGACCTCGCCCCGGCGAGGCTTCGGGCGGTGATGAAGCGGATCGGGCTGTACGACATCGACACCGGTCGCGAGCTCGGCTCCGCAATCGCCGACCATGGCGATGCTGCGATCGGCGACCTCGATATCGAGGCGGCGACCGGGCCGATCCGGTCGGCCGTGAAGGATGCGGTCCGGCGCCATTCGCTGACTGTGCTGATCGGTGGCAATAATGCCGTCACCCGCCCGGGGGTGCTGGGCATGGCGGAGGCGCTCGGGCTCCCGCTCGACAAGGTCGGTCTGATCACGCTCGATGCCCATTTCGACATGCGCGGGCTTGAGAACGGCTTGTCGAACGGCAATCCGGTCCGGGCGCTGATCGAGGACGGCCTGCCCGGACGCAACATTGTGCAGATCGGGCTGGCGCCTTGGGCGAACAGCCGCGAGATGCACGAATTCGCCCAGGGCGAGGGCGCCGCCACGGTGAGCCTTGGCAATTTCCACGGCATGGGCGTGACGTGGACCGTCGATCACGCCTTCGAGTGCCTCGAGCATGTCGAGGCGATCCTGCTCGACTGCGATATCGACGTCATCGACCGAAGCCAGTTCCCGGGGGCCCCGGGGGCGCGGGCAGGCGGCATGAGCGTCCATGACTTCTTCAAGGCCGTTCGCCTGTTCGCCGCGCATCGTAAGGTCCGCGCGATCGACCTCACCGAATGGGACCCGCCGCTCGACCAGACCGACCTCAGCGCGCTGACCGCCGGACGCTGGCTGGCGGAGGTCGTCGCCGGCTTCGAATCCCGCGCCTAGCTCAACAGCTCGTCAAGCGAGGCCGACAGGGCCGCGGCGCTGATCGGCTTCTTGAGGATCCGGGCGCGGCCATTCACCGCCTTGTCGATCGCGTCGCTGTCGGCATAGCCCGTCAGGAACAGCAGTTTGAGGTCGGGGTGCTGCTCCAGCACCCGGGCGGCAAGCTGCGCGCCGTTCATCCCGGGCATGGCGTAATCGAACAGCGCCAGATCCGGGGTCATGCGTTCGAGCTCGAGCAGCGCCTGCGGCCCATTCTCGGCCTCGGTCACCCGGTGACCATCCGCGCGAAGCATGTCGGCCACCGCCTGGCGAACCTCCGGATCGTCGTCGACCAGCAGCACGTTGACCTTGCGCCCCGGCGAGGCCGATTGCCCGCCCCCTCGCACCGCCGGAGCCGCAGCCTCGGCGGCGGGGGTGCGCGGGAGGAGCAGGGTCACTGCCGTCCCCTCGCCCGGCTCGCTGTCGATGCGCAGGTCGCCGCCGGCAGCGCGCGCGACGCCATAGGCCATCGAAAGGCCGAGCCCGGTACCGCGCCCCGGCCCCTTGGTGGTGAAGAAAGGCTCGAGCGCGCGCGCCACGATGTCGGGGGTCATGCCGACACCCTGATCGACGATCCGAACCGCGACGCGGTCCGCCGCATCGACCTCTGCCCGGACGAGCAAGCGGCCGCCCGACGGCATGGCGTCACGGCCGTTGATGGCGAGATTGATGATGGCAAGCTCCAGCTGGGTCGCATCGGATCGGACGGTGCCGAGATCCGGCCCGACATCGACCTGTAGGTCGACGGTCGGGCCAACCGAGTTGCGGAGCAGGCCGGACATGTCCCGGAGCAGCTTGCCGACATCGATGTCGGTCGCCTCCAGCCGCTGGCGACGCGAGAAGGTCAGCAACTGGCCGGTGAGCTTGGCTCCGCGCTCGCTGGCAAGCGCGGCATTGGCGGCCCAGCGCAGGACCTTGTCCTTGTTGTCGGGCGCGAGCTTGATCAGTTCGAGGTTGCCCGAAATCGCCTGCAACAGATTGTTGAAGTCATGCGCGATGCCGCCCGTCAACTGGCCGACCGCTTCCATTTTGTTGGCCTGCACCAGCGCAGCCTCGGCCCGTTCGCGCTGCGCCACTTCGCCGCGCAATTGCTCCAGCGCGGCGTCACGTTCGGCTAGCGCGGCGGCAAGCTCGTCATTCTTCTTCTGGAGCATCGAGGGGCTGGGGATTGCCAGGGCCTTTGGCAGCAAAGGCCACAACAGGATGGCGGTGGGTACGCTGGCGATTGCGGTGATCGCCTTGATCGTCGCTTCGGCGGCATAATCGCCGTTCCAGAGGTTCCAGATCCCCATGATGTGAGTCAGGCCGCACGACATGATGAACAGGGCGAACAGCCAGAACATCTTGCCGAATTCGATGTCGGGCCGCTTGCGGACAAAGGTGACCAGCGCCACCGGGATCGAGAAATAGGACGCCGCGATCAGGGCGTCCGACACGACATGGGTCCAGATCAGCTCGGGCTGCCACAGCAGGCAATAACCGTGCGGCGCATAGTCGCCGGAGAAGAAAGCCTTGGCGGAGTCGAGCATGAAGACATCCTGCACGGGGCAGGCAGGAATGCCCGCCGAGGCAGCCAGCCTAGAGTCATCGAGACGACATGCCAATCATGGTTCAGCCGTTCCGGAGCAGGTCGGCCAGGCCAGCGGGAGTCAGGGGATGGCTGAGCTGCTCGCAGCGGCACTGGTCGGGGCGCTTGTCGGGTCGTCTCCTCAGCAGCCTGGTACCGTGGCGAAAGCGGCCATTGGTGACCTGATCGTAGAGGACTTCCACCACCAGTTCCGGGCGCAAGGGGACCCACTCCGCCGTCCGTTCACGCGACCAGCGGCTGGGCTTGTCCGGCCGGTTGCCGGTGAAGCCCTCTCCGCCACCCAGCGGAGCGAGCTCGGCCGCCCACTCTCGCCGCTCGGCCGCCTTGAAGCTGGAACAGAAGCCGACATGATGAAGCAGCCCCTCGTCGCCGTAGAGGCCGAGCAGAAGCGAAGCGACGCCCCCGCCGCTGGCAGCGCTGCGGTAGCCGCCGACGACGCAATCAGCGCTGCGATGGTGCTTGATCTTCAGCATCGCGCGTTCACCCGCGCGATAGGGTTCGTCACTGCGCTTGGCGATGACGCCGTCGAGCGCTCCGCCGCTCCGTTTCAGCCAGTCACGGGCCTGCGCGATGTCGCCGGTTTGCGGTGACAGGAGGAGCGACGGCGCCTTCGCCTTTTGTACGAGCCGCTCGAGCCACTGGCGACGTTCCGCCAGCGGTGTTTGCTCCAGTTGCTGCTTGCCCCAGCCCAGGAGATCGAACGCGATGAACAAGGCCGGCCTCTCGGCGGCGAGCTTGCGGACTCGGCTCTCGGCCGGATGAAGGCGCTGCGACAAGGCGTCGAAGCTGAGGCCGTCCGCGGTTTCGATCACTAGTTCGCCGTCCAGCGCCAGGTCGCCCGCAGGCAATCCCGCGATCAGCGTTTCGATTTCGGGGAAGTAGCGCCCGAGCGGCTTTCCCGAGCGGGACCACAAGGCGACCTCGCCCCCGGTCCGCAGCGCAAGGCAGCGGAAGCCGTCCCATTTGGGCTCGTAACGCCACTCGGATCCAGCCGGCAGCTCGTCGACCAGCAGCGCTTCCATCGTCGCGGGCGCGGTCATTCGAATGCGATCCACGCCGGTGCATGGTCACTGGTCTTGGGCAAGGCGCGGACCGATTTGTCGACCCCCGCCGCCTTGAGGCGCCCGGCGGCGGCGGCGTTCAGGAGCAGGTGGTCGATCCGCAGCCCGGCGTCCCGCGCGAACGCGTTGCGAAAGTAATCCCAAAAGGTGAACACCTGCTCGTCGGGGTGGAGGCGGCGCAGGGCGTCCGTCCAGCCGGCGTTCGTGAGGCGTTCGAACGCGTCCCGCACGTCCTGCACGAACAGCGCGTCCTCGGTCCAGCGCTCGGGCTTGTAGACGTCGCGCTCAGTCGGAATGATATTATAGTCGCCGGCCAGCACGACCGGCTGGTCGAGCGGAAGGACTTCGGCGGCAAGCGCCTCGAACGCGGCGATCCACCGGAGCTTGTAGTCAAACTTGGGACCGGGCCGGGGATTGCCGTTCGGGAGATACAGGCAGCCGATCAGGACCCCGTTGACCGCGGCCTCCAGATACCGGCTTTGCGTGGGATCGGGGTCGTCCGGAAGCCCTCGGCGCGTCTCCACCGGGGTGCAGCCGCGGGCCATGATGGCGACGCCGTTCCAGCTTTTCTGCCCATGCCAGATCGCCCCGTAGCCGGCCTCCTCCAGCGCCTTGAGCGGGAACTTCTCGTCCGGCGCCTTGAGTTCCTGCAGGCAGACGACATCCGGCTGGGTCGCCTCGAGCCATTCGAGCAGCACCGGCAGCCGTCCGTTGACGCCGTTCACATTGTAGGTCGCGATCCGCACGAAGGTTGAACCGCCAGCGACCGCCGAAGCTCCCCCGCGAACCGGGCCGACAGGCGAGGTAGGGTCCAACCGCGCTTCTTCATTCGCCGCGCTGGACTTCCCGTTCTAAGGGACGGGCATGTCCCCTTTGCAAACGGCCGACACGGCGATCGACACTTCCGCTGAGACGAGCATCCAGGACCAGTTGTCGTCGAAGGCGCGCCCCAAGGCGATCCTCGGCGGGGCGACCGGCAACCTTGTCGAATGGTACGACTGGTATGCCTACGCGGCCTTCACGCTCTACTTTGCGCCGCATTTCTTCCCCTCGGCGGATCCGACGGCGCAGCTGCTTGGCGCCGCCGCTGTCTTCGCCGTCGGCTTCTTCATGCGGCCGCTGGGTGCCTGGATGATGGGCATCTATGCCGACCGCAGGGGGCGCAAGAGCGGCCTCGCCTTGTCGGTCACCCTCATGTGCGCGGGCTCGTTGCTGATTGCGGTCGCGCCGACCTACGAAAGCGTCGGACTCTTTGCGCCGGCGGTGCTGCTGGTCGCCCGGCTGCTGCAGGGCCTCTCGGTCGGCGGCGAATATGGCGCCAGCGCGACCTACCTGTCGGAGATGGCGGGCAAGAAGCGGCGCGGCTTCTTCTCCTCGTTCCAGTACGTCACCCTGATCGGCGGGCAGCTGGTCGCGATCGGCGTGCTCCTCCTCCTCCAGGCGGTGATGAGCGAAAGCGACCTCGAGGCCTGGGGATGGCGCATCCCGTTCGCCATCGGGGCGGTGCTGGCGGTCGTGGTGTTCTGGATCCGCCGTGGGCTCGCCGAAACCGAAAGCTTCAAGAACGCCCAGCAGAACAGCGACGTCCCCAGGTCGGGGGCATTGGCGCTGTTCCGCCATCATCCGCGCGAGGCCATGACCGTCATGCTGCTGACCGCCGGCGGCACGCTCGCCTTTTATGCCTACTCGATCTACATGCAGAAATTCCTGGTCAACACCTCGGGTTTTTCCCGTGAGACCGCGTCGCAGATCAACGGTGCGACCCTTTTCATCTTTATGCTGCTGCAGCCCCTGGCGGGGGCGCTGTCGGACCGGATCGGGCGCAAGCCGCTGCTGATCGGCTTCGGCCTCGCCGGAATGCTGTGCACCTACCCGCTGTTCTCGAAGCTCGAGACGACCCGCGATCCGCTGACCGCCTTCCTGCTTGTCATGGGCGGACTCGTCATCGTCACCGGCTACACCTCGATCAACGCGGTGGTGAAAGCCGAGCTGTTCCCAGCCCACATCCGCGCGCTCGGCGTTGCGCTGCCCTACGCGCTTGCCAACACCGTCTTTGGCGGCACGGCCGAATATGTCGCCCTGCGCTTCAAGGACGCCGGTTGGGAGCGCGGCTTCTACTGGTACGTCACCGCGATGATCGCCGTGTCGCTGATCGTCTACATCCGGATGAAGGACACCAGGGACAGCAGCGCGATCGTCGAGGATTGAGCCAAGCGGGCTTGGAGTGCTTCAGGGACTTACCCATTATCGGCTCGGCTCGTGAGCAAGAGCTACGAAATTACCTCTCTCCCGCAGCAAGTCTTGCGGCGGCAGAGCGGCGGCCGGGATCCGGGCACGAAAGCACTGAGCTACAGGACGCGGCTCGGCCATGCGCACGGCGTTTGCTCGCGTCCATTAAGTTGCCGAACGGAACACCTCACGGCAGCCCGGCTCCACGCAAATGGGCAGCGAGCCAGGCGCAGACAAAGGCTGTAGCAAGGCAAGTCTCGAGGCGAGATCGACGATCACCGCTTCAGCGCCACCAAATACCGCCACTCTTTCGAACTCTTGAATGTGAAACAGCGGCGCTTCCTTGGGCCGATCCTCACCACGAGGGTGCGCTCCGCCGCCATCGAATTCGCTCGACGGCCCTGACGCTGCGCACAGCTTTCGCGACCGCAAACGAGAACAGCCCCCGGGCTTTCGCTCGGGGGCTGTTCTGTATCGGTGGTTGCGGGGGTAGGATTTGAACCTACGACCTTCAGGTTATGAGCCTGACGAGCTACCGGGCTGCTCCACCCCGCGCCAATATCGCAGCGACCGCAGGCGACCGCCGTTGAGACAAGAACGCCGCCGCCACCCCAAAGGGCAAGCGGCGGCGTACTTCAACATGTGAATGGGTTTCTTCTCGTGCCCGCCGGCTACAAAGCCTGGCGACGACCTACTCTTCCGCAGCTTAAGCTGAAGTACCATCGGCGCAGTCTGGTTTCACGGCCGAGTTCGGGATGGGATCGGGTGGGTCACAGACGCTATGGTCACCAAGCTATGAAGCCGGCGGGCAAGAGAAGTTCTAGAAATCGATACTGACCAAATTCTTGGCGTCATCTAGCTGAAAGACACACCCATCGATCAGCAGAACTGTCGATGATGGTGGGACTCTCAAGCGCGAACAGAGCAATTAGGACCGGTTAGCTCCATGCATTACTGCACTTCCACACCCGGCCTATCAACGTGGTGGTCTTCCACGGCTCGATGATAACTTATCTTGAGGGAGGCTTCCCGCTTAGATGCTTTCAGCGGTTATCCCGTCCATGCATAGCTACCCAGCTGCGCTCTTGGCAGAACGACTGGTGCACCAGAGGCATGTTCACCCCGGTCCTCTCGTACTAGGGGCAACTCCTCTCAATTATCGACGCCCACGGCAGATAGGGACCAAACTGTCTCGCGACGTTCTGAACCCAGCTCACGTACCACTTTAATTGGCGAACAGCCAAACCCTTGGGACCTGCTCCAGCCCCAGGATGTGATGAGCCGACATCGAGGTGCCAAACAACCCCGTCGATATGAGCTCTTGGGGGTTATCAGCCTGTTATCCCCGGCGTACCTTTTATCCGTTGAGCGATGGCCCTTCCACGAGGGACCACCGGATCACTATGACCGACTTTCGTCTCTGCTCGACTTGTCAGTCTCGCAGTCAGGCAGGCTTATGCCATTGCACTCTAACAGACGGTTTCCAACCGTCCTGAGCCTACCATCGCGCGCCTCCGTTACTCTTTAGGAGGCGACCGCCCCAGTCAAACTACCCGCCACAGAGGGTCCCTGCACCGGATGACGGTGCGAGGTTAGACTGTAGAAAACAACAGGGTGGTATTTCACATTTTGGCTCCACTCGAGCTGGCGCCCAAGTTTCAAAGCCTCCCACCTATTCTACACAATTGTTTCCCACAGCCACTCTGAAGCTGCAGTAAAGGTGCACGGGGTCTTTCCGTCTAACCGCGGGTACTCCGCATCTTCACGGAGAATTCAATTTCGCTGAGCATCTCCTGGAGACAGTGGGGAAGTCGTTACGCCATTCGTGCAGGTCGGAACTTACCCGACAAGGAATTTCGCTACCTTAGGACCGTTATAGTTACGGCCGCCGTTTACCTGGGCTTCAATTCGGTGCTTGCACACCTCCTCTTAACCTTCAGGCACCGGGCAGGCGTCAGACCCTATACGTCGTCTTGAAGCCGACTTAGCAGAGCCCTGTGTTTTTGTTAAACAGTCGCTACCCCCTGGCCTGTGCCCCCTCAAAGCGGTTGCCCGCAGTGAGGGCCTCCTTCTTCCGAAGGTACGGAGGCAATTTGCCGAGTTCCTTCAGGAGACTTCTCTCAAGCGCCTTGGTATACTCTACCTGCCCACCTGTGTTGGTTTCGGGTACGGTCTATAAGATGGGGCTATTTCCTGGAACCACTTCGAAGCCTGGACCAATCCGATAAGGCCAGACAACACACGTGATCCGTCACACACCATCAGGTACAGGAATATTAACCTGTTTCCCATCGACTACCCCCTTCGGGCTCGTCTTAGGGGCCGACTCACCCTGCGCGGATTAGCCTTGCGCAGGAACCCTTGGGCTTTCGGCGAGAGGGCATCTCACCCTCTTTATCGCTACTCATGTCTGCATTCGCACTTCCGATACCTCCACCGTCGGTTACCCTTCGGCTTCACAGGCTTACGGAACGCTCCGCTACCGCTCAGTACAAGTACTGAACCCTAAGCTTCGGTGCACGTCTTGAGCCCCGTTACATCTTCGCCGCAGGACCTCTTAATTAGACCAGTGAGCTGTTACGCTTTCTTTAAAGGATGGCTGCTTCTAAGCCAACCTCCTGGTTGTTTTGGAAGTCCCACATGCTTTCCCACTTAGACGTGACTTGGGGACCTTAGCTGTAGGTTAGGGCTGTTTCCCTTTTGACGACGGACCTTAGCACCCGCCGTCTGTCTCCCGGACTATACTCTCAGGTATTCGGAGTTTGGTTAGAGTTGGTAGATCTCGCGACCCCCGCATCCATCCAGTGCTCTACCCCCTGAGGAAAACATCCGAGGCACTACCTCAATAGTTTTCGCGGAGAACCAGCTATTTCCCGGCTTGATTGGCCTTTCACCCCTAAACACAACTCATCCGGTAACTTTTCAACGTTAATCGGTTCGAGCCTCCAGTGCGTGTTACCGCACCTTCACTCTGGTCATGCCTAGATCGCCGGGTTTCGGGTCTAATGCATCAAACTCAGTCGCCCTATTCAGACTCGCTTTCGCTGCGCCTACACCTAACGGCTTAAGCTTGCTTGATACATTAAGTCACAGACCCATTATGCAAGAGGTACGCGGTCAGATCTCAAGGATCCTCCCACTGCTTGTAGGCAATCGGTTTCAGGTACTATTTCACTCCCCTCATCGGGGTGCTTTTCACCTTTCCCTCACGGTACTAGTTCACTATCGGTCATACACGAGTATTTAGGCTTAGAGGGTGGTCCCCCTATATTCAGACAGGATTACACGTGTCCCGCCCTACTCAAGTCCTTGTTGATTGCTTTCGCATACGGGGCTGTCACCCGCTATGGCGCCATTTTCCAAAGGCTTCTGCTAACTAACAACAAGGCACTGGCCTGGTCCGCGTTCGCTCGCCACTACTAACGGAATCTCGGTTGATGTCTTTTCCTCCAGGTACTGAGATGTTTCAGTTCCCCGGGTTCGCTTCACTAAGCCTATTTTATTCAGCCAAGTGATAACCTTCCTATTTAACCGCAGCCGAGCGAACTCGACTGAGAGTAAATAGTGAGGTTGGGTTTCCCCATTCGGAAATCGTCGGGTCAAAGGTTGCTCACACCTCACCGACGCTTATCGCAGCGTGCCACGTCCTTCATCGCCTGTGTATGCCAAGGCATCCACCAATTGCCCTTACCTCACGCTTGAGAATCCACACCACCATCG
>NZ_JAATJC010000001.1:2665000-2846238 GCF_011927725.1 Sphingomonas kaistensis
AGGATGGTGCCGACAATTGTCGCCCACAGCTCATATTCGTTGGTCAGCTTCACATGGTGCCCGGCGTAGGCGAGATAATAGATCGAACCGATGCCGCGCACCCCGTAAAAGGCCACCACCGCCCGCTCGCGCCCGCGCAGCATGGTGCCGGTCAGCGACAGCCACGCCGCAGCCGGCCGGATCACCAGGATCAGCACCCCGGCGATCAGCGCGTTGGCGGGCGTGAAGTGCGGCCACAGCACCGGCAGGATGGCGCCCAGGCCGACCAGCAGGATCGCGGTCAGCGCATGTTCCAGCGATTCGGAGAAGTCGTGCAGCTTCTTGTGGAAGTCGTGGGTGCTTTCCGAACGCCGGAGGGTGAGCCCCGCGACAAAGGCCGCGATGAAGCCGTAGCCCTCGACCAGCTCGGTCGCGCCATAGGCCAGCAGCACCCCGGCGAAGGCGATCACGCCGCTTTCGGTGCGGGCGAGCGCGTTCTCGCGCGGCCAGTCGAACAGCAACTTGCCGAGCAGCCAGCCGACCGCAGCGCCCGACAGCCCGCCGACCACGACGCGGTAGAGGAGATCGCGGAGCACCCACTCCCCCGCCATGTCCCAGCTGATCATCCCGGCGCCGGCGACCAGGATGCCGAGGTGCACGAAGGGAAAGGCCAGGCCGTCGTTCAGTCCGGCTTCGGTGGTGAGCGTGAAGCGGACGGGATGCTCGCCGCCCTCGAGGGGAGGCCCGACCGCGACATCGGCGGCAAGAACGGGATCGGTCGGTGCCAGCACCGCGCCCAGCAGCAGCGCGCCGGCAAAGGTCATCCCCGCAGCGAACCAGCCGAAAAGCGCCAAGGCGGCGATGCACAGCGGCATGGCGATTAGCAGCAGCCGAAGCGTCGGCCACCATTGCCCGCGGTCAACCAGCCGATCGATCCTGAGACCGGTCCCGAACAGGCCGACGATGACGCAAATCTCGGCCATGATCTCCCACCCACGCGGTTGGCTGACGGGATCGAGCCCGGCGCGAGCTTCGGGAAAGGGCAGAAAGGCAAGCAGCCCGGCGACGATCAGCAAGGCGGAGGCCGCCGGCTCCCGCCCCGAGACGAAGCGCGGGAGCCAGAAGGCGATCAGAATGGCGAGGCCGACCCCGGCAAGGCCGATGTGATAGGTTTCAAATCCGAACATGTCGCTCGCCCAATGCTTGGGAGTGAGCAGTCGTTGCGCGTCATCAACTATCGGGCGGCGGCGCACGAAAAAGGGGAGCGCCTTGCGGCACTCCCCTTCGACGCAACAATCGAGGCTCGAATCAGGCCATCTGAAGCAGATGGGCCGCACGCCGCTGGCGACGCATCGCGCCACCAATGACCCCGAACCCGAGGAGCATCATCGCCCAGGTGCCAGGCTCCGGCACGGCCGCGACCGCAGCGAAGTTGAACGAACGCGACCCGAACGAGCCCGACGCGGCGACATTGTCCGCATAGCCGACGAAGTTGGCACCGGACCCGCTGCCGTTACCGACGCTGACACCGCTGACGAATGCGGCGTCGGTGTAGAAGGACGAGGCGCCCCACCCGGCGATGGTGTTGAAGACGTAGCTGCCAGGGCTGGCCGGATCGAAGGTCGGGCCCTGCCCGGCGACAAACCGCCAGAAGCGGGCCTCGGGGTTGCTCTCGTACCAGGTGTTGAGATCGTAGAAGCCCGCGCCGGCACCATTGGCGTCGTTGTAGGCTGCTTCCCAGATCAGTTCCGAGCGTTGGTCGCCGTCCTGAACCAGGAGACGAAGCGCCGGCGAAGCGTTGCCGTTCGGACCGCCATTGGCGACCATCCACTCGAACGTCAGGACGCTGACCTGATCGAGCGTGGCACCGGTCGGCGTGCCGCCACCATATTGGACGCCGGTCTGCACGCGGGTCCGGTCGCCGGTCAGCATCAGCGCGCCGTCGCCATCGTTCGATGTCGCCCCTTGGATCGACACAGTGCCGGTGTTCTCGCCGGGAATCGTTCCCCAGTTCTCACCCGCCGGCACCGGCGAATCGAGATCGGTGATCGTGTATTGCTGCGCCGCTGCAGGCGTCACGAAGAGGGCCGCAACAGCAGCCGCCAAAATCTTACGCATGTTTGATTAGGTCCCCTGAAGGCCAGAACCGGATGATGTCCCAGCAACGTCTTGCTTCCGACGGACCAAGTGCATCCCGGTCGCCAACAGCGTGTTAACCATAAGTTAGGAATACTTGTTAACGCAAGTAGCTGGCGACAGCTATTTCAGAAGTTGTGCGAAATCGAAGCGACTTTGCGTCATTTTGGAGCGGTCCGCCTAATGACAGACTGTCGGGTCGCCGACACTTGCTCGCTTTTTCCACGCACTTCTTCGGCGTCGTGCGCAGTTACTTGTTTCGAACAGCGATTTAGGGATGGTGCCCCCGGTCCGACTCGAACGGACACGTCTCTCGACAACCGATTTTGAGTCGGTCGCGTCTACCATTCCGCCACGGGGGCAACGGCGCGGTTCGTAGGCGAAGGGCGCGCAGCGAGCAAGACGGCGGGAACGTCAGTTGCGCGGTGCGACGCGGCGATAGCTGAGCGCCTCGGCGACGTGGATGCGACCGACCGTCTCCGCACCGGCGAGGTCGGCGATCGTGCGGGCGACGCGCAGGACGCGGTGATAGCCCCGGGCGCTGAGACGCATCGCTGCCGAGGCATCGGCGAGGAGCTTGCGGCCCGGCTCGTCGGGGGTTGCGATGGCATCGAGCAGTTCGCCATCGGCCTCGGCATTGGTGCGCGGGCCGTGGCCGTTGAAGCGGGTCGTCTGGACGGCGCGGGCCTGTGCGACGCGGGCCGCCACCGCCTCGCTGCCTTCGGCCGGTGGAGGGAGCGAGAGGTCGGCGGCGCTGACCCCGGCGACCTCGACGTGGAGGTCGATACGGTCGAGCAAGGGCCCCGACACCCGCGCCTGGTAATCGGCGGCGCAGCGCGGCGCGCGGGCGCAGGCCAGCGCGGGATCGCCCAGATGTCCGCAACGGCAGGGGTTCATCGCCGCCACCAGTTGCACGCGCGCCGGAAAGGTCAGGTGGCTGTTGGCCCGCGCCACGCTGACCGTGCCCGTCTCGAGCGGTTGGCGAAGGCTGTCGAGCACCGCGCGCTGGAATTCGGGAAGTTCGTCGAGGAACAGCACGCCGAGGTGCGCAAGGCTGATCTCGCCCGGACGCACCTTCAGCCCGCCGCCGACCAACGCCGGCATCGACGCGCTGTGATGCGGCGAGCGGAACGGGCGCCGCCGCTTGATCTGCCCGCCCTCCATCTCGCCCGCGACCGAGGCGACCATCGACACCTCCAGCGCCTCGGCCGGTGACAGCGGGGGAAGGATGCCCGGCAGGCAGGAGGCGAGCAGCGACTTGCCCGCACCGGGCGGCCCGCTCATCAGCAGGTTGTGACCGCCCGCCGCGGCAATCTCCAGCGCGCGCTTGGCGACTTCCTGGCCCTTCACTTGCCGGAGGTCGGGACCGGCCCTGACCGGCTCCGCTTCGCCGAGTCTGGGAGTGGCCAGCAAGGTCGTGCCCTTGAGGTGCGCCAGCAGCGCCAGCAGGTCGGCCGCGGCAAGCACCTCGACCTGTCCTGCCCAGGCCGCTTCGGACCCTTGCGCAGCAGGACAGATCAGCCCCTTCTCCTCTTGCCCGGCATGAAGCGCGGCGAGCAGCACGCCGGGCGAGGCGTTGATCCGGCCGTCGAGCGAGAGTTCGCCGACCGCGACATAGTGGCTCAGCATCTCCGCATCGACCACGCCGACCGCAGCCAGCAGCCCCAGGGCGATCGGCAGGTCGAAGTGGCTGCCTTCCTTGGGCAGGTCGGCGGGTGACATATTGACGGTGATGACCTTGGGCGGAAGCGCGAGGCCGATCGCGGTCAGCGCCGCGCGGACCCGCTCGCGGCTTTCGGCGACGGCCTTGTCGGGCAGGCCAACGATGACGAAGCGGGGTATGCCGGTGGAGAGCTGGACCTGCACCTCGACGGCGCGCGCCTCCAGCCCGAGATAGGCGACGGTGGATACGATCGCGACCATCAGCCGCGAGCCCCCGTCACCAGCAATGCACGACGCAATTGGCCCCCTAGCTCGGCACCGCGGAGGCTATGCGGTTTGCGTCGGCCGGGCAAGGCGCCTCTTGCCCGGGCGTCTTACTTCCCTACATCACCGCGGATGTCCGTCGGCACCCGCCTTCTCGCGATCCGCGATACGCGACTGGCGCAGAGCCTGCTGTTCGGGCTTGGCCTGTTCCTGATGTTCGTCGCCGCGCCGCTGGCCAGCCCCCTTCCCGGCCCAGGCGGGCTTGTTATCGCCGCGGCCGGGCTGACCCTGGTCCTGCGCACCAGCCTGTGGGCCAAGCGCCGCTACGTCCGGTTCAAGCGCTGGCAGCCACGAGCGGGAAGCTGGTTCGATTGGGGCCTGCGCCGCGGCAGTGCGCGCCGCCGCGAGGCGCTGCGCAAGGAACGCGAGCGGCAGGAGGCCCCACCCCCTTCCGAAGTCCCGCGGATCGACGACCCGCTGCCCAAGGCCGGGCTGGAGATCATGCCGATCGACCCGACCCCCTCGGAGGTCGTTCCGGCGGAACCGCCCGTCGCCGACGAAGCCTCGCGGCATTGACTTGGGAGCCCGCCTTGCGTAACGGCCCCCCCAAGCAATGCGGCTGCCCCTGATTGGGCGGCCCTTTTTGTTCTTAACTCGAAGGCCATGAGCGATGAAGCGCACTTTCCAGCCCAGCAATCTCGTCCGCAAGCGGCGTCACGGCTTCCGCACGCGTTCGGCGACGGTGGGCGGCCGCAAGGTGCTGGCGGCTCGTCGCGCCCGCGGCCGCAAGAAGCTCAGCGCTTAATCACCCTCAAGAAGCGCGCCGATTTCCTGGCCGCGAACAGCGGCCGACGCGCTCCGATGCCCGGTTTCGTCCTGCTGGTCCGCCCCCGTGGCGACGGTGAGCAGGCGATGCGCATCGGCTATACCGTCAGCAAGAAGGTCGGCAACGCGGTTGTTCGCAACCGCATGAAGCGGCGCCTGCGCGCGCTCGCCGCCGAACTGCTGCCCGTGGCGGGGATCCTAGGTGCCGACCATGTGCTGATCGGGCGCCAAAGCGGGATCGAGCGCGATTATGCGCTGCTCCGTTCCGAACTGACCAAGGCGCTGGCCAAGGTTGCCCGGTGATCGCGCGCCTCCTGATCCTGGCGGCGCGTGGCTGGCAATTGGGCCCAAGCGCGATCCTGCCCCCTTCCTGCCGATTCACGCCGTCCTGCTCGGCCTATGCAATCACCGCCTGGAGCCGCTATGGGGCCCTGCGCGGAAGCTGGCTGGCCCTGAGGAGGATCGGCCGCTGCCATCCCTGGGGGGGCCAGGGTCACGATCCGGTCCCGTGAGACGGGGACGAACGACACGAGGACATGGACTGAAGTGAGCGACGATACCCGCAACATGATCCTCGCCATCGTGCTGAGCGCCGCTGTGCTGCTCGGCTGGGGGCTGCTGTCCGAGCGATTCTTCCCGACGCCCAAGCCGGCGGTCACGGCGACCAGGAACGGCGCTCCGGCACCGGCTCCGGCGGCCCAGACCCCCGGCGCTCCAGCCGCCGCGACGGCACCCGCGCTGTCCCAGGCCCAGGCCCTGCAGGGCGTCCCCCGGGTCAGGATCGCCACGCCCAATCTCACCGGCTCGCTCAGCCTCAAGGGTGCGACGTTCGACGACCTGCGGATGGTCAATCAGACCGACCGAGTCGGCCGGAATGCGCAACCCGCCCGCCTGCTCAGCCCGGCCGGCGCGAACGGCGCCTATTTCGCGCGCTTCGGCTGGACCGGACAGGGCGTTGCGGTGCCGGATGCCAACTCCGTCTGGACCCCGAGCGCCCCGACGCTCGCCCCGGGCAAGCCCGTCACGCTGAGATGGACCAACCCGACCGGTCAGCGCTTCGAGCTGATCGTCGCCGTCGACGATGGCTATCTGTTCACCGTCACCCAGCGTGTTTCGAACCTCGCCGGCGCTCCGGTCGCGGTGCGTCCGTTCGGCTTGCTCAGCCGCGCCAACGCCGGTCCCGACGCCAAGTCGGATGGCTGGACGCATCACGTCGGCCCGATGACCGTGATCGACGGCAGGTCCGATTATGACGTCAATTACGGCACGCTCGACGAGGAAGGCTCCAAGCGCTTCGCCGGCAACAGCGGCTGGGTCGGCTTTACCGACAAATATTGGCTGACTGCGCTGGCTCCGGCCGGCAACACCCCGCTCAACGCCAGCCTGCGCCGCGGCCAGGGCACCAGCTACCAGGCCGACTACGCGCTCGAGCCGACTATTGTCGCGCCGGGCCGGGCCACGCAGGCCACCACCCACCTGTTCGCCGGTGCCAAGGAAAAGAAGTGGCTCGACGCCTATGAGGCTTCGGGCGCGGTTCCGGTGATCTCCGACTCGATCGACTGGGGCTGGTTCGAGTTCGCCATGCGGCCGATCTTCGCGCTGCTGATCTGGCTGTTCCACGCCATCGGCAACTTCGGCTGGGCGATCATCGCGCTGACCTTCATCGTCCGCCTGCTGATGTACCCGATCTTCGACCGCCAGTTCCGCTCGATGGCGGGGATGCGGGCGATGCAGCCCAAGATGAAGGAGCTGCAGGAGCGTCACAAGGACGACAAGACCAAGATGCAGCAGGAGCTGCTCGAGCTGTACAAGCGCGAGAAGATCAATCCCGCCGCCGGCTGCCTGCCGATCCTGATCCAGATCCCGGTCTTCTATGCGCTCTACAAGGTGCTGACGGTGACGGTGGAGATGCGCCACCAGCCGTGGGAGCTGTGGATCAAGGACCTCTCCGCGCCCGACCCGCTGACCCCGGTCAACCTGTTCGGGCTCTTGAACTTCGATCCGCCAGGCCTGCTTCACCTCGGCGTGCTTCCGATCCTGCTCGGAATCACCATGTGGCTGCAGTTCCGCCTCAACCCGGCGCCGATGGACGATATCCAGAAGCAGATCTTCTCGATCATGCCGTGGGTGATGATGTTCGCCATGGCGCCGTTCGCCGCCGGCCTGCAGCTCTACTGGGTGGTGTCCAACCTCCTCGGCATCGCGCAGCAGAAGTATCTCTACTCCAAATATGATGCGGAGAAGATCGCGGCGCGCGCCGGTGTGGCGACGGCGAAGACCTGATGGACGGCCCTGATCCCGAGCTGACGGAGCGGGCGCGCAAATTGTTCGCCGGCCCGGTCGAGTTCCTGAAATCGGCTCCGGGGCTCGAATTCCTGCCCGGTGCCGACGCGCCGGAGGTGGCCTTCGCCGGACGCTCCAATGTCGGCAAGAGCTCGCTGCTGAACGCCATCACCGGCCGCAACAAGCTGGCGCGGACGTCGAATACCCCGGGCCGGACGCAGGAGCTGAACTTCTTCGACGTCGGCAGCCCGCTCGTCATGCGGCTGGTCGACATGCCCGGCTATGGCTTTGCCGAAGCCCCAAGGGACATGGTCAAGCGCTGGCGTTTTTTGGTCAACGACTACCTGCGCGGACGGCAGGTGCTGAAGCGCGCGGTGGTGCTGGTCGACAGCAGGCACGGCGTGAAGCCGGTCGATCTCGAGATCATGGCGATGCTGGACGCGGCGGCGGTCGGCTATCGGCTGGTCCTGACCAAGGCCGACAAGATCAAGGCCAGCGAGCTTGCCGCGGTCCGCATCGCGGTCGAGGCCGAGGCGCGCAAGCATCCCGCCGCTTTCCCGCGGCTGATCGCCACTTCGTCCGAAAAGGGCCTTGGCATCGCCGAGCTGCGGACAGCCTTGCTCGAAGATGCGTTGAGCTAGTTCAACCCTCTGGCGGAGACCCACTTGCTCAAGCTCATTCTCGGCAACAAGGCCTATTCCTCCTGGTCGATGCGCGGCTGGCTGGCGCTGAAGGCGTCGGAGCTTGAGTTCGAGGAACTGGTCGTGCCGCTCTACGACAGCGGCTGGAACGAGCGGCGCGAAGGCGACGAGTTCGCCCCTTCGTCGGGCAAGGTGCCCCTGCTGTGGCACGACGACCTGGTGGTGTGGGACAGCCTCGCGATCATCGAATATTGCGCCGACCTGACCGAGATTGCGCGCTTCTGGCCCGAGGACGTCGCGGCCCGCGCGATGGCCCGTTCGATGGCGGCGGAAATGCATTCGGGCTTTGCGGCACTCCGCCGCGAATGCCCGATGAACGTGCGCCGCAACGTCCCCAAGCCCGACCTGTCGCGCGATACGATCGCCGACATCAACCGCATCCTCGTGCTGTGGGCGCAGTCCCGGGCACGGCACGGCGGCAGCGGCCCCTTCCTGTTCGGTGAATGGACCGCGGTCGACATGATGTACGCCCCGGTGGTGACCCGCTTCCTGACCTACTCGATCCCGGTCCCGCCCTTCGCCCGGCAATATATGTCCGACGTCCTGCGGCACCCGCACGTCGCGGCGTGGATCGAGGCGGCCCAGGACGAGCCGTGGGTGATCGAACAATATGAAGGCGACCACGGAACCGCCTGACTCCCCGTTCGTCTCCGGGGTGTGCGTAAACTTTTCCTTATCGCTGCGGTATTTACCGCTTCCGCCTGTGCCAGTCCCAAGGACCGGATCGCCGAAGGATTGACCGGCTACGGGGTGGCCGAAGCGCCTGCGCAATGCGTCGGTGCGCAGCTGCAACGCAGCCTGTCGCTCGGCCAGTTGCAGGAACTCGGGCGGGTCGCCAGCGCCACCCGCGCGCGTGATCCCGACCCCTCGCGGCTGACCATCGACGACTTTCTCCGTGCCGCAAGCGAGGTACGCGATCCCAGGATCGCCATCGAGGTCGCAAAGGCGGCGGGCCGCTGCAACCTGTCGCCCCTGGGCTTTGCCCCGGCCAAGTATGAGATGGACGACGCTTAGCCTGTCGGACTGCGCCGCAGGCTGCTAGCAAGCGGCCCATGCCCGTCATCGATCCCGTCGACCTTGCCGCCCGGCTGATCTCCGTCCCTTCGGTCACCCCCGCCAGCGGCGCGGTGTTCGACGTGCTGGACGAGGCGCTGAGCGGCCTTGGTTTCACCATCCACCGCTTCACCCTCGGCGAGGCGCCGGACGGCCCGACCGAGAACATGGTCGCTATCCGCGAGCGCGGGCCGGGGCCGCACGTCGGCTTTGCCGGGCACCTCGATGTCGTTCCGGCTGGCGACGGCTGGGAGGGCGACGCCTTCACCGCCCGGATCGCGGACGGACGGCTGGTCGGGCGCGGCGCCAACGACATGAAAAGCGCGATCGCCGCAGCGGTCGCCGCCGTGTCGGCGATCGAACAGCCGAGCGGCACCCTCTCCTTCCTGATCACCGGCGACGAGGAAGGCTATGCGACCTTTGGCACGCCGCGGATCATCGACTGGCTGAACGACCGGGCGATCCGCCCCGACATGATCCTGATCGGCGAGCCGACCAGCGAGACCAGGCTGGGCGACACGGTCAAGATCGGGCGCCGCGGCTCGCTCAACTTCTGGATCAGGACCAGGGGCGTGCAGGGCCATGTCGCCTACCCCCACAAGGCCGACAACCCAGTACCCCGCCTGGCGAAGATCGTCGCGGCGCTGTCGGCGCTGCACCTCGACGATGGGACCGAGGCGTTTCCGCCGTCGAACCTCGAATTCGTCGCGCTCGGCACGCCGACCGCCGCAAGCAACCTCATCCCGGGCGAGGCCAGCGCGCAGGGCAACATCCGCTTCAACAACCTGCACACGGGCGACCGATTGATCGCCCTGCTGACGGAAACGGCTCAGGCGGTGGACCCGGGCTGTGAGGTGCGGACGCGGATTTCGGGAGAAGCGTTCCTGACCCCGCCGGGCAAGCTGTACGAGCTGGTCACCGAGGCGATCCGGGCGGAATGCGGCATCGCGCCGGAGCTATCGACCGGGGGCGGCACGTCGGACGGCCGGTTCCTCATCAAGCTCTGCCCCGTCGTCGACTTCGGGCTGCCCAACGCCAGCATGCACAAGGTCGGGGAAAGCGCCGGCGTCGACGACATCGAGACGCTGTCCCGTATCTACCGCCGGGTCTTCGCGGGCGGCCTCGAGGCCTAGTTCAGGCCGCGCTCCGGTCTTCGCTGATGGCGTGCGAGGTCCAGGCGAGGAATTCGCGCTCCATCATCGGCTCGGCGAAGACGTAACCCTGGATCGTCTCGCAGCCCATGGTGCGCAGGATGTCGGCCTGGGCGACGGTTTCCACCGCTTCGGCGACCAACTCGCAATCGACCCCGCGGACGAGCTGGATGACCGCCTGGACGACGTTGCGTGCCTGCTCGCTGGTGGTGATGTCATGGATCAGCGACTGATCGAGCTTGATCCGGTCGAGCGGCAACTGGCGCAGCCGGGCGATGTTGGAATAGCCGGTGCCGAAATCGTCCAGCGCGATCGTCGCTCCGTCGCGGCGCAGCTCGGCCATCTCGTCCAGTGTCGCCTGGGAGCATTCCATCGCCGCGGTTTCGGTGATCTCGATCTCGATCCGGTCAAGGCCGACCCCTGCCTCCGCGAAGATCTGGCGCAGCTTGGGGAAGAAATCGTGCCGCTCCAGCTGCCGCGGGGAGACGTTGAAGGCGACCCGCTTCGAGCCTTCGTCGGTTTCGCTCCAGCTGGCGAGCATCGCCGCCACTTCGGCCATCACCCACTCGCCGATCTCGCTGATGATCCCGGTCCGCTCGGCGATCGAGATGAACTGGTTGGGCGGGACCATGCCGCGCACCGGGTGGGTCCAGCGCAGCAGCGCTTCGGCGCCCGTCACGGCGCCGCTTGCAAGGCTCAGCTGCGGCTGGAGGACGAGCCGGAATTCGCCGCGTTCGACCGCGACGGCCAGCGCCTTTTCGGTGTCGATCCGGTGCTGATGCTCGGCCGCCAGCGTGTCGCTGAACAGGCAATGCTGGTGACCGCCGCGCGACTTGGCGCGATACATGGCGATATCGGCGGCCCGCATCAGGTCTTCCACCGAGTTGCCGTGCCGGGGACCGAGCGCGAGACCGACCGAGGCGCCGACGTCAATGCTGTGGCCGTGGAGCTCGAACGGCTCACCGATCGCCAGCACCACGCGGCGGGCGATCCGCTCGGCCTCGGGCTCTCCCGCGACGTCGGGGAAGAACAAGGTGAACTCATCGCCGGCGAGCCGCGCCAGCAAGGGGCGGCGGATGGCTCCAGCGGCCTCGCTGTTGATCAGCACGCGGAGGCGATTGGCGACCATCACCAGCAGCTGATCGCCGCGGGCGTGGCCGAGACTGTCGTTGACCGCCTTGAACCGGTCGAGGTCGACGAACAGCATGGCCGCGGTGCGACCGTCGGCCCTCGCCAGCAGCCGCTCGGCCTCGGCGCGGAAATTGAGCCGGTTGGGGAGGCTGGTGACGGGGTCGTACATCCCCAGCGCCTGGGCATTGTCGATCGAGCTGCGGACCTCGGCGAACAGGCTGTCCACCGCCGCCGCGACCTTGGGCATGACCCGCCGCACCGCTTCGGGCGCCGGGCTGGTGAGGTCGCCTTCCTCCACCGCCAGCAGACGGTCGCGAAGTGCCGCGAGGGCACGTGCGCCTTCGCTATTGGGGCGCTCGGCCGCGATGTAGCAGACGACCAGGCAGAAGGCGCCGGCGACCACCGCGGCGGTGATCTGCTGCGGCAACTGGGTGATCGTGACGAAGACGTAGAGCGAGAAGACAAAAGACGCGACGCCAGCCAGCCCCGAGAGGAGAATGTTGCTGACCTTCTGCGCAGTGCCGACCTTCATCACCTCCACTGGATTAAGGATGCGGAGTTAAGAACCAGTATAGCTGTTCCGGTGAGCCCCTAGCGGCGCAGGATCAAGTACAGGCTTCCGCCTCCGCCATGGCGGCGATGCGCGCTGCGGACGGCGGCGATCCGATCGGCATGGCGCGACACCGCCAGCCAGTCGTGAACGGCGGCGCGGATCTTGCCGCGCAGGATCGGCGGCTCGCCCGGACGGTGGTGGCCGGTGATCAGCAGCAGCACGCGGTCGCCGGTCGACACCGCCCGTTCGAGCGCTACGTCGAGCGCATCATAGGCACGTTCGAGACTGTGGCCGTGAAGATCGATGGTGCGGTCGACGGGGATGTTGCCGCTCTTCAGGCGCCTTTCCCAATGTCCATCGAGATTGCCGTGAATGGTGGCGCGGCGAACCGGCGCGGCGGTGATCTCTCGCGGAGGGGGCACCCTTCCCTTGGGCAAGCGGGCGGGCGGCGTGACGGCGGGCAAGGGCACCGGGGCCACGGCCACAAGCGGTTGGCGAAGCTTGGCCGGCCCTTCCCTGCTGAGCGGCGTGATGGACGCGGTCACCCGCGCCCACAGCGCCGCTTCGTCAGGGCTGAGCGAACGCACGCTGGCTCAGCAGCCGATCGACGCTGACCCTGGGCAGCAGCAGCAGCGCCTCACCCTTGGAGGACATGCCACCGGCGATGCGGCGTGCTTCCTCGCCCGCACCCCAGAAGGTGTCGAAGCGGTTGGCGCCCTTGATCGCGCCACCGGTGTCCTGCGCCACCCACAGGCCGTCCGCATCGTTGGTGACCATATCGAGCCAGACCGGCGCGCCAAGCGGCACGAACATCGGATCGGTCGCAACCGTGCCGCGCGCGGTCACCGGGAGGCCCAGCGCGCCGAGCGGTCCGGGACCGGTCAGTTCCTTGAAGAAGATCTTGGACAGGTTCTCGCGCATCAGGCTCATGCCGCCGTCGGGCTGCGCCCGCATCCAGCGCTTGATCGAGTCCATGTCGGCGCCGCCCGGAGGCAGGATGCCGCGGTCACGCAGGACGCGCCCGACCCCGACATATTCACGGCCGTTCTGGTTGTCGTAGCCGATCCGCATCACAGACCCGTCGGGCAGCCGGAGCCGGCCCGAGCCCTGGATTTCGAGAAAGAACATGTCGACCGGGTCGGCGGCATAAGCCAGCTCGAGCCCGCGCCCCGCAAGCGCCCCGTCATAGACTTCGCCGCGGGTCCAGTAGGGAACGCATTGCCCCGTCTCGTCCAAGCGTCCGCGTCCGGTCGTGCCGTCGGCCCGGGTGCAGCGGACGAGGTCGGGCGGGGTGCGGTAGATCGGCAGCGCATAGCCCGGGCCAGGCACGCGCGAGCCGAGGATCTCAGGCTCCCAATAGCCGGTCGCGAAGGCCGGTTCGGAGCCGACCTTGACCCATGCGAAGCCCGTTTCGAAGAAGCGCTTGGCGTCGGCCGCAGTGTTCGGCACCAGCCGGGCCTGGTCACACGCGGCGCGCCAGTCTTCGCCCTGGGTCAGGCCCGAGGTGTCGGGCCGGCGGACGACCGACGGACAGGATATGCGGAAGGCTGCCAGCGCACGCAGCGCCGCCTCGTCGGTGAACGGGCGCGGCGCGGCGGGGGTGATCCCGCTGAGGGCCGCGGTTGCCGGCTTGGGCGGCTCGGGCGGGACCGGGGTCGGCACCGGCTCCGGAGTGGAGGCGGGCGGAGCCGGCTCGACAGGCGGCATCGGGCGCGTGGCGCAGGCGGCGAGCGACAGGGCGAGCAACGCTCCCAGCCCGAACTTCACGGCGGTCACCTTATTCGTCGTCGGTTTCGACCAGGATCCAGTTGGGATCGCTGCTGCCGAGGTCGCGGCGGAAGGTCCAGCGGTCACGCGTCTGCACCGCATCGCTGACGCTTCCGGCAAGCACATTGCCGTCCGCGTCGCGGGTGATCGCCACGATGTCGGCCTCGAAGCGGACGGTGATGGTCGCGACCTTGCCGCTGGTGTTGGCCGCGGCGATGATCGCCTGCTCGATCGCGATCAGGCGGTTGTCGAGCCGCTGTCCGGCCGACTCGCGCTCCGCGATCGCTTCGTTGAAGGCGCCCGCGATTTCGGGATCGAGGAAGCTGCGCACCTCGTCCAGCTGGCCCTTCCAGAAAGCCTCGAGGATCATCCGGTAGGCGCCTTGCGCACCCTCCAGGAACCGGGCGACGTCGAAACTCGGGTCCGCCGCCAGCAGCGCGCGGACGCCGGGTCCGGCGGTCGGGAGATAGGCCGTGTCGAGCGGCTCGGCCCCAGCACCGTGCGGCTGCGCCTGCGACGGCTGCCCGACCTCGGCTGTCCGTGCCAGCTGGGGCTCGGGCTCGTGCCGGTTGCTGGGTAGTTGCTGCTCATGGCCGGTGCGTTCGCCAAGCACGCTGTAGAGCCTGAAGCCGACGAACAGCGCTACCAGCGCAAGGATGATGATCGAAACCAAGAGTGTCGCCTTCTTTCCCGTCGGGAGTATATTACCGCAACGCCTAACATAGGCACTGGTGCCCAAGCCGCAAACCCTGGCACTGAGCATATCTCGCGCCATTGCACCGCTTCGGCCCGGCTGCTAGTCGCCCGCCCCGAACAAGCCGCGGGAAGCAGCCGTCTTCCCGTGCCTTTCACTGTAGCATGTTTGAGGGCATTTGATCATGGCCGCTTCCGATCCCGTTTCCACCGGCGCCAACGGCGCTGCCGAGCCCACCGCCGAAGGCCCCCAGGTCGCCGCGCTGGCGCAATATGTGAAGGATCTGTCGGTCGAGAACCCCTCGTCGCCGCAGGTCTTCCAGTGGAACGAGCAGCCGCAGCTCGACGTGCAGTTCAACATTGCCGTGAACAAGGTCGCCGACGACGTCCACGAAGTGGTGCTCAAGATCGACGCTTCGGCGCGTTCGGCGTCGGGGGTGCAGTTCGTCCTCGACCTCAGCTATGCCGGCATCTTCGGGCTTCGCAACATTCCCGAGGAGCAGCTTCCGCCGTTCCTCCTGGTCGAAGCCCCGCGCCTGCTGTTCCCGTTCGCCCGCCAGGTGGTCGCCGCCGCGACGCAGGATGCCGGCTTCCCGCCGCTGATGCTCGATCCGATCGATTTCGCGAGCGTCTACATGAACCAGGTCGAAGCCGCGCAGGCGATGGCCGACGCCGGTGAGCTTCCGCAGGGCGACACCGTCCAGTAAGCAATCCCTTCCCGGAAACGGGACAGGCGGCGAGGGAACGGCAAGCCCATGAATCTCCTCAAGGCCACCGGCACCATCGGCGGGCTGACCCTGGTCAGCCGCATCCTCGGCTTCGCGCGCGAGATGCTGATGAGCCGGATCATGGGCGCATCGGCCGCGGCGGACGCCTTCTTCGTCGCGTTCCGCCTTCCCAACACCTTCCGCCGACTGTTCGGTGAGGGTGCGTTCAGCGCGGGGTTCGTTCCGCTCTACGCCCAGCGGCTGCAGGGCGAGGATGGCGAGGCCGAGGCCAAGAAGTTCTCGGAAGAAGTGCTTGCCGTCTTTCTTCCGACGCTGGTGCTCTTCACCCTCGTCTTCCAGCTCATCATGCCGGTCTTCGTCGCCGCCATATCCGGCTATTCGGGCGAGAAGCTCGAGCTTGCGACCTACCTCACCCGGATCACCTTTCCCTACCTGATCCTGATCAGCCTGGTTTCCCTGTGGGCCGGGGTTCTCAACAGCCTCGCGAAGTTCACCGCAGCGGCGTTCGCGCCGGCCTTGCTCAATGTCTGCATGATGCTGGCGCTGATCCTGTTCCCGCAGGGCGGCCCGGACACCGCCTTCTGGCTTGCCGTGTCGGTGACGATCGGCGGCGTGATCCAGCTCGGGCTGTTGATCATCTCCGCGGTCAGGGCCGGCGTGTCGCTGCGCCTGCGCCGGCCGAAGATCACGCCGGGGGTGAAGCAGTTCCTGGTGGTGGTGATCCCCGCCACGCTGGGCGCCGGCGTTTACCAGATCAGTGCTTTCATCGACACCTTCTTCCTTGCCCGCATCGGCACCGGCGCGCTGTCGTGGTTCAATTACGCCGACCGCCTCAACCAGCTGCCGCTGGGCGTGATCGGAGCGGCGCTGGGCACCGCCATCCTGCCTGCGATCAGCCGCCACGTCGGCGCCAATGATCCGGACAAGGCCGCGCACGTCCAGGCCCAGGCGCTCGACCTTGGCATGTTCCTGACCCTGCCCGCTGCGCTTGCCCTGTGCGTCGCCGCGGGACCGCTTGCCGGCGCGCTGTTCCAGGGCGGCGAGTTCACCGCCCGCGACGCCGACATCACCGCCACCGTGCTGGCGATCATCGTGCTCGGCCTGCCGGCCTATGTGCTGGTGAAGGTGCTGACCCCCGGCTTCTATTCGCGCCAGGACACCGCCACCCCGGTCAAGACGGCTGCGGTGGTGCTGGTGGTGAACGTGGTGCTGAACTTCGTGGTCCAGGCCATGTCGACCGATCCCCTGTTCCGGATCGCCGGGCTCAGCGCCGTGATCGCGATCACCAGCTGGCTCAACTGCGCGATCCTGTACGTCATCCTCCACCGTCGCGGGCACTTCCGGGTGCCGGGCTGGCTGGCCAGCCGGATCCTGCGCCAGCTGCTTGCGGGCGCGGTCATGGTCGCTGCTCTGTACGGGCTGGAAATGGTGTTCGCCGACTGGTTCACCGGCAGCGCCGGCCGCCGCATCGTCGCCGTTGGCGCCCTGGTCGGTATCGGCATGGGCATCTACTTCCCCTTGTGCTGGACGATCGGCGGCGTGGATAGGCAGGCGTTCAAGGACCTCCTCCGCCGCAAGAGGCCTGCCGCCAATGCCTGACGCCACCGCCACGCCCGTCACCCGTGTCCTGTCCGGCATCCAGCCGACCGGCAACCTGCACCTCGGCAACCTGCTCGGAGCGATCCTGCGCTGGGTTCGGATGCAGGACGAAGCGCCGTGCCTGTTCTTCCTTGCCGACCTCCACTCCCTGTCGGACCACACTCCTGCCGACATCCGCCGCGCGCAGGTGCGCAGCATGGCGGCGGCGCTGATCGCCAGCGGCATCGACCCCGACAAGGCGGTCCTGTTCGCTCAGTCGGACGTGTCTGCCCATGCCGAGCTGTGCTGGATGCTGAACGGCACCGCCCGGATGGGCTGGCTGTCGCGGATGACCCAGTGGAAGGACAAGTCGGGCAAGAACAAGGAAGGCGCGTCGGTCGCTCTGTTCGACTATCCCGTTCTCCAGGCCGCTGACATCCTGCTGTACCGGCCCAGCCACGTGCCGGTCGGCGAGGACCAGAAGCAGCATATCGAGCTGACACGCGACATCGCGACCAAGTTCAACCTCGATACCGGCACCGACACCTTTGTCCTGCCAGAGCCGTTCATCGGCGGCGGGGTCGCGGCCCGGGTCATGTCCCTGCGCGATGGCAGCGCCA
This sequence comes from Sphingomonas kaistensis, assembly GCF_011927725.1. NCBI lineage: Bacteria > Pseudomonadati > Pseudomonadota > Alphaproteobacteria > Sphingomonadales > Sphingomonadaceae > Sphingomonas > Sphingomonas kaistensis. The sequence continues at coordinate 2,682,125 of NZ_JAATJC010000001.1, forward strand.
AGATGAGCAAGTCCGACCCGTCGGACATGAGCCGCATCAACCTCATCGACAGCGACGAGGAGATCGCCGCCAAGATCCGCAAGGCCCGCACCGATCCCGAGCCGTTGCCGGGCGACCCGGATCTCCTCAAGGAGCGGCCCGAGGCGCGCAACCTGGTCGGGATCATGGCTGCGGTCACCGGCGAGAGCGAGACAGCGATCCTCGCACGCTTCGAAGGCCAGGGCTTCGGTGCGTTCAAGCCGGCACTGGCCGATGCGCTGGTCGCGGCGCTTTCCCCCATCCGTACCCGCTACGAGGCGCTGCAGGGCGACCATGCCGAGCTCGACCGCTTGCTCGACAAGGGCGCGGAAAAGGCGACCGAATTGGCCGCCCCCACCCTGCTCGCGGCCAAGCGCGCGCTTGGCCTCGGGCGCTGACCCCGGCTCGATTGGGCGCCCGGTTCGCACCCTTCATCGACGGTTCAACTCGCTTCATGCTATAACCCTTTCGTTTACCGGGACTTTTCCCGATTCGAGGGTTTCCGCATCATGACGTTCCTTAAGAAGATCGCCGCCGCCGCGATGATCGGCGCGGCCAGCGTCGGCCTGTCGGCTTGCGCCATGGGCCTTCCGGCCAAGGTCACCCGCTTCCAGGCCATGCCCGCTCCGCAGGGCCAGAGCTTCTTCGTCGTTCCCGGCCAGGGCCGGGCGCAGGGCGGCGGGCTGGAGTTCAACCAATATGCCGCGCTGGTCGCCCAGCAGCTGCAGGCGCAGGGCTATGCCCCGGCCGCCAGCCCTGCCCAGGCGACGATGATCGTGCAGCTCGGCTACACCGTCGACCAAGGCACCGAGAGGCGCGTGGTCGATCGTTTCGGGCCGCGCGGCTACGATCCCTTCTACAGCGGCTTCTACAGCCCCTACGGCCGCTTCGGCAGCCGTTTCGACCCGCGCTTCGGCGTCTATTTCGGCCGGCCCTACTACAGCCGCTTCGGCTATTACGGCTCGTACCGCTCGCCCTTCTACTACGGCTGGGACGACCCGTTCTGGTTCGGTGGGCCGAGCGTCCGCGAATATACCGAGTATAAGTCGGAGCTCGACCTCGACATCCGCCGCCGGGTCGACAACCAGCAGCTGTTCGACGGCCGGGCGCAGGCGCGTTCGACCACCGACAATGCGCAGGTGCTGGTCCCCAACCTGATCCAGGCCATGTTCACCGGCTTCCCCGGTCGCAACGGCGAGACGATCAAGATCACGGTTCCGGCGCAGAAGCGCTGAGCTTCGCGACAGGAAAATGAGGCCGTCCCTGGCAGTGCGGGGACGGCCTTTTCGTTGTTACTTGGCGCGCTCGATCCGCCGCGCGGCGTCATCGAGGATGTCTATCACCTCATTCAGCAGCTCGTCGTTCCAGCCGCCATTGGCGGCGCGATTGCGAAGCGCGGTCATCAGATTGCCGACCGCTCGGCCAAGTTCGGGCCGTGCCGAGCGACGGCGCCCCTCGCCGGTCGCCTCCAGCCGCTCGAACAGCGCAGTGACTTCTTTCGCCCGTTCCTCGAGATGCGCGCGGCCTTCTGCGGTGGCGGCGAACTGCTTCTTGGACCCTTCGCTGGCATGGCGCTCGATGAGCCCCATGTCCTCGAGCAGCTCGAGGCTGGTGTAGACCACGCCGGGGCTGGGCGCGTAATCGCCGTGGGTCAGTTCCTCGACCGACTTGATCAGCGCATAGCCGTGGCGCGGCTCGTCGGCGATCAGCTTGAGCAGGACCAGTTGCAGCTCTTCCGAGCTGAACATCCGCCGCCGCCGACCATCCCGGCCGCCCCCGTGTCGCCCGTGACCGCCCACGGGACCGCCGCCATGCTCGAAGTGGATATTGCCCCACGGGAAACTCCAGTCCCGGCTGCCGAACTGGAAAACCGGGGGCTCGCAGCGACCGGGCCGCCGGCCGTGAAAGTGAAAGCGCATATTCGTCTCCTGTCTGATGCGCTCAAGATATATCTTGGAAGACTTTCGTCAAGAGAGGCATGGCGCTTGGCCCCGCTTCTTTCTACGAGCCGAAGAATGGCCGATCTGTTTGCAGCCGAGCCCGATCCCGCGGCCCCCGCCGACACCCCGCTGGCCGAGCGGCTGCGGCCGGCGAGCCTCGACGAGGTCATCGGCCAGGAGCATCTGACCGGTCCCGAGGGACCGATCGGCCGGATGGTCGCGGCCGGACGCCTGTCGAGCCTGATACTGTGGGGCCCCCCCGGCACCGGCAAGACGACGATCGCCCGCCTGCTCGCCGGCGCGGTTGGCTACCGCTACGTGGCCATCTCGGCGGTCTTCAGCGGCGTCGCGGACCTCAAGAAGGTGTTCGCCGAGGCCGAGATGCAGGCCCATTCGGGCAAGCGCACCCTGTTGTTCGTGGACGAGATCCACCGCTTCAATCGCAGCCAGCAGGACGGTTTCCTGCCCTATGTCGAGGCGGGCGCGGTCACCCTGGTCGGCGCCACCACCGAAAACCCCAGCTTCGAGCTGAACGCCGCGCTCCTTTCGCGGTCCCAGGTGCTGGTCCTCCACCGGCTGGACGAGGCGGCGCTCGGCACGCTGCTCGAGCGGGCCGAAGCGGTTTCGGAAGCTCCCCTTCCCCTGACCGACGACGCCCGCGCCGCGCTGATCACCAGCGCCGACGGCGACGGACGGTTTCTGCTCAACCAGGCCGAGATGCTGTTCGCCGCCGGGATCGCGGAGCCGCTGGACACCGCCGCGTTGCGCGACCTCATCCAGCGCCGCCTGCCGGTCTACGACAAGGACCGCGAGGGGCATTACGGGCTGATCTCCGCGCTTCACAAATCGATCCGCGGCTCCGATCCCGATGCCGCCCTCTATTATCTTGGGCGGATGCTGACTGCCGGCGAGGAGCCGCTCTATCTCCTGCGCCGCCTGACCCGCGCGGCGGTCGAGGACATCGGGCTCGCCGACCCGCAGGCGCTGGTGCAATGCATGGCGGCCAAGGACACCTACGACTTCCTAGGCTCTCCCGAGGGCGAACTGGCGATCGTCCAGGCCTGCCTGTATCTCGCCACCGCGCCCAAATCGAACGCGCTCTACATGGCGCAGAAAGATGCGTGGAAGAGCGCCAAGGAGCATGGTTCGCTCTCCCCACCCAAGCACATCCTCGGCGCACCGACCAAGCTGATGCGCGAGCAGGGCTACGGCAAGGGCTACGAATATGACCATGACGCGCCCGACGCCTTTTCCGGCCAGAATTACTGGCCCGAGGAGATGACGCCGAAGACCTATTACCGCCCCACCGACCGCGGCTTCGAGAAACGGCTTGCCGAGCGGCTCGCGTGGTGGAACGAGAAGCGACAGGAAGCCCAAGGGGAGCAAGGCTGATGTATCCACCGTCCACCACCGACACCTGGCGGGCCGAGCTCATCGAATGGGCTCCGCGCATCGCCATTGCGCTCGTCATCATCCTCGCCACCTGGGCGGTGGCACGTGCGGTCAAATGGGCGCTGGCCAAGGCGATCAGCCGCTCGCCCGCGCTGCAACGCCATACGTCCGGCAGCGAGCATGAGACGGTCGGCCAGCAGATCGGCACCATCGCCAAGCTGCTGGTCTGGCTGGTCGGCATCATGGCCGCGCTCAACTTCCTGCAGATCGGCCAGATCCTCGCCCCGGTGAACACCCTCACCAGCGAGATCTTCGCCTTCCTGCCGCGCCTGATCGGCGCTGGCCTCATCTTCTTCGTCGGCCTGATCGTCGCCCGCATCGTCCGCCGGCTGGTCGAAACGGTGCTGACGGCCGCCAACATCGACGGCTTCATGGCCCGCGCCGGCCTCGGCGATCATCCGCCCACGGTGCGTCAGGACCCCGCCGCCGTGCCCCCGGGCGCTGCACCGGGCGCGACCCGTGCCAGCCTCGCCCGCGCGGCCGGTATCCTGGTCTTCGCACTGATCATCATTCCGGTCGCGATTGCCGCGCTTCAGGTGCTGGGGATCGAGGCGATCAGCGGCCCGGCCATCAACATGCTCGACGAGATCAGCGCGGCCATTCCGCGCCTGCTGACCGCCGCGCTGTGGCTCGGCATCGCCTTCGTCGCGGCCAAGTTCCTCAAGACCATCATCGAAGCCATCCTGCCCCCGACCGGCTTCGACGATGCGCTGCGCTCGACCGGCGTCCTCCCGGTCACCACCGTCCCGAGCCGGATCGTCGCCAACATCGCCTTTGTCGCGATCATGCTGGCGGCCGCGATCGAGGCCGCCCACCAGCTCGGCGGAGACACTGTCGCGGTCTTCCTGATCCAGGTCACCGAACTCGGCTCCAAGGTGATCTTCGGCACCCTGATCATCGTCGCCGGCATCTTCCTGGCGCGGATCCTCTCCAAGCTGGTCGGCTCGTCGACCGGCGAAGGCGGCTTCGCCCAGACCATGATCCGCTATGCGATCATCGCCCTGTTCACCGCCATCGGCCTCACCTTCATGGGTCTGGCGGATGTCATCGTCTACATGGCGTTCGGGCTGATCCTCGGCGCCGGGGCGATCGCCACCGCGCTGGCCTTCGGGCTCGGCGGCCGTGAGGCGGCGGGCCGTATCCTCAACCACTACGCCGACCGCGTGACCGGCCCGCGCCCGCCGACCGCACCCCCGCGGCGCCCGGCGCGGCTCGAAGGGACCAAGGAAACCCCGACCGGCGACGGCGGATCGCTGATCTGACGGCCTTCACCCGCACCGTCGCGATCGACTGGTCGGGCGCAAAGGGCCGCCGCCACAAGGGCATTGCCATCGCCGCCTGCGGGCCGGAGGGCCCGCCGCGGCTGGTTCGTCCCGGCCATGTCTGGAGCCGTGCCGAGGTCGCAGACTGGCTGGTGGTCGAAGCCGCGCGCGAACCGACCCTGTTCGGCTTCGACTTCTCCTTCGCACCTCCGTTTGCCGAGCGCGGGGCCTATCTCCCGGGTGAAACCGGCGTGCCCGAGAACGCCCGCGATTTCTGGGCCTATGTCGATGCCAAGGCGCCCGACGAGGATCTCGGCGCCGCCAGCTTCCTGGAAGCGGTCCATCGCCGCCATTTCTACTTCGGGATCGCCGACGGGGTGAAGGCCGACTTCGTCCGCTTCCGCCAATGCGACCACCGCCTCAACCAGGCCGGCGGCCGCAAGACCGCCAGCGCCTATGACGCGATCGGCGCGGCGCAGGTCGCCAAGGCAAGCTTCGCGGGCATGCGCCTGCTGCACCGCATTTCGGGGCGGGTCGCGATCTGGCCGATGGATCCGATCCTGCCGGGGCAAAGCGCCGTGAGCGAGATCTACACCCGCATCTACCTCCGCAACGCCGGCCTCTCGGGCGCCAAGCTGCGCACCCGTACCGACCTCAATCTGGCGCTGAAGGCGCTTGGCAGCCCGCCGGCACGGCTTCGCTTCGAGCCGGACGACCACCAGACCGACGCGCTGGTCACCGCCGCCGGCATGCGGGCCCATCTGCGGCATCCGCACGCTTTCACTCCACCTGGCCTGTCGCCAGAGCTCGCACGCACCGAGGGCTGGACCTTCGGCATCGTCTAAGCCAAGAGGCCCCCCGCACGCCCTGGCGTGGGCCGGTTTAGCTCAGTTGGTAGAGCAGCGGTTTTGTAAACCGAAGGTCGCGGGTTCGAATCCTGCAACCGGCACCAATCTTTTCAACGACTTGGCCTAGGTATGCGGTTAAACCGTGTTGCGACCCATGGTCGTGTTGTTCGGCAGTTTTCCGCCGAATTCAATTCGCTCCCGGCGACTCCGTGCAACACAGATGCAACACAGCGCAGGATCTTTGTTCACGAATCGTTCGCTGTCGCTTACTCTCTCGGGGTGAGCAGAGACGAAAAGCGACCCAGCCTTATCGCCAGCGGCCCTTCCATTCTCCGCATTGGCTTTGACCCTGCGGCTTTCGCCAAGCTCTTGCCCGATCAGCAGCAGGAGTTTGTCCGCTGGCACGTGGCCCGCGTTCTGAATGGTCAGGAAAGCGCAGTGGCCGAATGGGAGCGCATGGGTCTGAAGGTTTATTTGAGGCCTTGGGAACGATTCCTTCCTCATGCAAGCTAGTGTCCGCAATTGGCCGTATCCGGACCGTCCGGTCTGCGCGAAAACGCAGACGAAGCAGCCGGATGATCATTCCAGGTCCACAGAACCATCGGCGGCCCCCCTGCGTTATGTCATGGACCCAACAATGCGCGAGGATATCCCGGACATGACCTGTCACAGAGCTACGCCTGTTCTTTTCTTTGCTGCGATGTTCGCCGCAAGCCCTTCGGTGGCCGTGGCCCAAACACCGAGCGCCATTGTGCCGGGCATGCAGATTGTCGATCCGAGCGGCGCTGCGGTCGGAACGGTCTACAGCGTCAATGGCCAGGATCTCATCGTGAAGACGGACAAGCACGAGGTCCTTCTTCCGGCTACGTCGTTTACGCCGAGCGAGGGTAAGTTGCTGTTTGCGCTCACCCAAGCGCAGTTGAATGCGCAAACCGAACAGGCGATCGCCGAGGCCAATGCGAAGCTCGTCGCCGGAACGTCCGTTTACGGACAGGCTGGAACGCTGGCTGGCACGATCGACGCGATCGACGACAAAACAGTGACGCTCAAGCTCACGTCGGGATCGCTGGTCCGAATTCCGCGCAACGGCATTGCGCCTGGGCCCAAGGGCGCTGTGCTAGGAGTCAGCGCGGCTGAACTTCAAACGCTATCGGCCCAGGCCCAGAAGTAGAATCGGTTTGCGCGACCGCACGGGCGCGCGCCCGGCAAATGGCATCTAAGACAGTCCGGACACCGGCGATGTCAGTGCGGGACTAAACCGGTTTCGACACCGGTCTTGTCGTGAAGAGCGAAGCGGTCGACGAGGTCGGCGCTGGCGCGGTTGGTGCCGACCATCTCCACCGTCCGTCCCTCGCGGCGGAGCCGGGCGACGATCTTGTCGAGGGCGGCCACCGCCGAAATGTCCCAGAAATGCGCAGCGGTTAGGTCAATAAGGACGTTGCTAGCGGCCGCATCGTCCTGAAAGGCGCGAACGAAGCGGTCGACGGAGGCGAAGAAGATCTGCCCAGTGACGCGATAGGTTACCTGTGCGCCATCGAGCGACAGCAAGCGCTCGACGGCGAACATCCGCTGCACCTTTCCGGCGAAGAAGATGCCCGACAGCAGCACGCCCGCAAGCACGCCCATCGACAGGTCGTGCGTGGCGACCACCACCACCACGGTTGTCAGCATTACCACCGACGAGGGCCAGGGATGGTGGCGGAGGTTGGGGATCGAGTTCCAGCTGAAGGTGCCGATCGAGACCATGATCATCACCGCAACCAGCGCGGGCATCGGGATCTGCCCGACGAAGGGTCCGAGCACGGCCAGCAGGAAGAGGAGAAACGCGCCCGCCGTGAAAGTGGACAGCCGCCCGCGACCGCCCGAGGTGATGTTGATCACCGACTGCCCGATCATTGCGCAGCCGCCCATGCCGCCGACCAGCGCGGCGGCGATGTTCGCCCCGCCCTGGCCGGCGCATTCGCGACGCTTGTCGCTGTCGGTGTGGGTCATGTCGTCGACGATCTGTGCCGTCAGTAGGGACTCGAGCAGACCGACCGCTGCCATCGCCAGCGAGTAGGGCAGAATGATCTGCAACGTCTCAAGCGTGAGGGGCACATCGGGCAAAACGAGGCTCGGCAGGCCCTCGGGCAATTGGCCCATGTCACCGACGCTGTTCACTGGCGCCCCTGTCCAGATCGAAATCGCGGACAGCACCAGAATCGCGACCAGGGGTGAGGGTACGGCCCTGGTCAGTCGCGGCAGCAGGTAGATGATCGCAAGGCCCGCGGCAATCATCGCATAGGCCTGCCATGTGACATTCGTGAGCTGCGGCAGCTGGGCCATGAAGATCAGGATCGCCAGCGCATTGACGAAGCCGGTGATCACCGAGCGCGAGACGAACTGCATCAGGAGGTCGAGCCGGGCATAGCCGGCGACGATCTGGATGAGCCCCATGAGGATGGTGGCGGCAAACAGATATTCGACGCCGTGGTCCCGAACGAGCGGGACGACGAGGACGGCAACGGCGGCAGTCGCCGCTGAGATCATGCCGGGTCGACCGCCGGTAAACGCGATTACCATGGCAATCGCGACGGAGGCGTAAAGGCCGACGCGAGGATCGACACCGGCGATGATCGAGAAGCCGATCGCTTCGGGGATGAGGGCAAGCGCAACCACGATCCCGGCAAGCAATTCGTGGCGAGGAGAGCCATTCTCGCCCAGCCATTGCTGGCGAAGGCGAACAGAGAAATCAGTCATTGAAAGTCCACATCACAACGCATGGCGCCCGAAGGGCGCTTGGTCTGTCTGCATGCGTGATGTTGTCCGGCGGATCGGCGGCCGGAATAGCCACCCGGATTTGCACCGGGTCCATGCGAATGGAAGCGCTCTAGCCGTCGATAGTCGTCTTGGCCAGTTTGCCGGTGCGACGCGGTTCGTCAGAGCGGTTCGCGTTCGAGAAGCTGCCCTTTCAGGAGGCTCGCTGCTTCGTCCCGTCCTGCAGGAAGCAACTCGGCGGGACCGGCGGGCAGCGGCTGGTCGCCGCGGCGCCCGTTCTGCTCGATATCGGCGATCAGGAGCTTCATCTCGGCAATCTCCTTGGCCTGATCGCGCCTGATCCGGTCAGCGAAGTAGCGCACGCGCGGATCGCGTAAGTCGGCCTCGCGTGAGTTGTTGATGGCGATCGAATGATGCGGGATCATCGACTTCATGTAATCGACGTCGCCAATCAGTGCTTGCGAGTCATCGCCGCGAATTGGCCCCGTCCCATGCGGCCGCTGGCATGTTGATCCATTCTGTTTCTCCTTGCCCGTGCCGACGGCGCCGGGCGCGAATGGTTCGGTTCGGGGTTCAGCCGGCCGCCTTGCGCTTCTGCCATTCGATCAGCCAGGCAATGGTGCCGCCCTGGACAATTACGGCAAAGAGGACGACGAAATAGGTCGCGGCCAGGAGCGGGCTGCGCTGCTCGGTGAAGGGAAGGCTCAGCGCAAGCGCAACCGAGATCCCGCCTCGCAGGCCGCCCCAGATCAAGATCGGAGGGGCGAGGCGACCAAGATCGAGCAGCGGGCGCATCGCGGTAAGCGGGCCGAGCACCGAAAGTGTCCGGGCGGCCAGCAGAAGCGGAATGACAAGCAATCCCAGGAGGAGCGAGCCAGACTCGAGATCGATGGTCACCACCTCGAGGCCGATCAGCAAGAACAGGATGGCGTTCAGGATATCATCGATCAGCGACCAGAACTTGAGCAGATAGTCTCGCGTCGTGTCACTCATCGCATGGGCGACGCCCGCATTGCCGATCACGAGCCCGGCGGTTGCCATCGCCACCGGACCGCTGACCCCGATCCAGTGAGAAAGGGCATAGCCGCCCATGACCAGCGCCAGGCTGATCAGCACCTCCGTTTGGTAATCGTCGATGCTCCGCATCGCGCGAAAGGCGATCCATCCCGTCAGCAGGCCGAGGACCAGGCCGCCAACCGCCTCGCGCATGAAATATCCGCCGGCGCTTGCGAGCGACAGCGTTTCGCCGGAAACCGCGGCCGCCAGCAGGATGCCGAACACCACCACGCCGACGCCGTCGTTGAACAGGCTTTCGCCAGCTACGGTTGCTTTCAGCGTATCGCCGACCTCTGCGCGCTTCAATACGTCCATCACCGCAATGGGGTCGGTCGGGCTGATGAGCGCCCCGAACACCAGGCACCAGATCAGCGAGATCGGAATGCCTACCAGCTGGGCCAGCGCATAAAAGCCCCCGCCGACGATGCCGGTGGAAAGTAGGACCCCGATGGTGCTGAGCCCCAGCACTGGCCACCGCGCCCGCCTGAGATCGCTCCATGAGACGTGTAGCCCCCCGGCGAATAGCAGGAAGGACAGCATGCCCTCCATGAGGGTGCGATGAAAATCGATGCCGGCGATGAACCCGATGACTTCCTCGCCGAGACGACTTTCGGGAAGGAGGCGGTCGAGGCCGATCACCGCGAAGGCGCCCAGCGCGCCCATGATCGTCAGGCCCACCGATCGCGGCAGTTTCACGAAACGCAGGTTGAGGTAAGCGAACAGCGCCGTCAGGACGATCAGGATCGCAGCCGCATCGAAGATCGTCAGATGCATGCGATGGCGCCGGGCAAACGAACGTGGCAGTCAAACTCCATTGCCGTTGTCCTCACCTTCGAGCCGCGCTTCTCGCAATTCCGAACTTGCCGACACCTAAAGCGTTGGTCGTCGGAAGAAAGGACGCAATGACTCTTCCTCTCGTCGCCCTACTGTTGTTGGCCGTGGCCATCGCCTCCTTCTCTTGGCGATACCTCAAAGCGCGTGACGACGACTGCGCCGATGAGGCCCGTCTGGGGCTCGCCGGACGCCGACTGGTCAGCGTCCAGCAAATCTGCCGTCAGGCCGCAGCCAAGCTCGACGTGCACGTCGTCTACCTCGAACGAACCGGCGACGGCATGAAACCGGTGGCCGGCGTGCCATGGCCGGTCCATCTCGAGATCATCGACACCATGGCGATCGACGCCTGCATGAAGACCGGAGAGCCGGCCGGCATCGGATCGAGCCAGCATGGCGCTTCCGACTGGCTGTTCGTCCCTTTGCGGAGGAACGGAAGTACGGTTGCCGTCGCGGGTGTGGCCGGACCCTATTGCCGCCGTCGGCTCGAGCCAGAGGAATCGGGGATCCGGTCGCTGCGCCGGAACTTCGAGCGCTTCCTCGCAGAGCATCCGGATGAAAGCGAGCGGATCGCGGCCGACCTGCCGGGCCGATTGGGAATGCGCAGCAACGGGCAGGCCGATGCGGCCTGACCTTGGCCGCGCCTTCCAGTTGACGAAGCAGCGTTGATGGCCCTCTTCGAAAGCCTTGGCAGCTTTGCTCCCGTCGCCCGTGCACTTGTCCTGACAGCCAGCGCGGTCGGGTGGACCCTGCTTCTGGCGAGGCTGATCGGCCTGCGGGCGTTCAGCAAAGCGACCGCCTTCGATTTTGCAGCAACAATCGCAACCGGCTCACTGATCGCGCAGGCCGGGACCCGCAGTGTTTGGTCGGAATATCTTCAGGCGATGGCCGCGATCGGCGCTGTCTTTCTGATTCAGTACATCCTGGCGAGAGGGCGCCTCCTGTCCGCTCGCTTCCAGAAAGTGATCGACAATGAGCCGCGCCTCCTGATGCAGGACGGACGCTTCCTCGACGACGCCATGCGGGACGCGCGGATCACTCGTGCCACTCTCCTGGGCAAGATCCGTCAATCACCAGCAAGCTCGGTCGCCGATGTGAGGGCGCTGGTGCTCGAAACCACCGGAGACATCAGCGTCTTGACCGGGGATCATGTCGATCCCCGCCTCCTCGAAGGCGTACGCGGCGCTCAGCCATGAAACCAATCGCCGTCCCTGGCCGTCTCCTTCATTCAGGAGAAGCAATTTGGCAGCAAGTAACGCGCCCGAAATCGTTGGCATCACGCTGGTCGGATTTCCGCCCAATTATTTTGCTTTCCTGATCAGCGGCCCTTGCTTGGTCGCAGCCGACGCGGCGGGCAGCTTATTTTCTGGCGCAGCCTTGCTGCAGCTGGCGGGATGAACCGGCTTCGCGCCCACCTCAGCGCCGTACGTTCGAGCTACTGGTTCGTGCCGAGCCTCATGGCGCTGTCCGGAATTCTGCTCGGCGGTATCATGATCTGGGTCGACGCGAGCCTCGGCGCGAGCTGGATCGAAGGGCTCGGCTGGTATCAGCAGGTTCGCACCGACGGTGCCCGCGAAGTGCTTTCCACGATCGCCGGATCGATGGTGACGGTCGCCGGCGTGGTCTTCTCGATCACCATCGTCGCCTTGTCCTACGCGTCCAGCCAATACGGCCCGCGCGTGCTTACCAATTTCATGGACGATCGCGGCAACACCGTCACCCTCGGCACCTTCATCGCGACCTTCCTCTACAGCCTGATGGTCCTGCGCACGATCCGCGGCGGCGAAGAGGATTTCGTCCCGCAATATTCGGTCATCGTCGCGATGCTGCTCGCGGTCTGCTCGATCGGGGTGCTGATCTACTTCATCCACCACGTGCTGCAGAGCATCCACATCAACCATGTGGTGGAGCGCATCGGCCGCCAGCTCGTCGACGACGCTCGCGCTCGCTTCCCGAGGCTGATCGGGGAAGATGCACCGGAGGAAACGGCTCGGTCGACCGAATTGAGCGGCGAGATTGCCGTCACCACCAGCGATCGAACAGGCTACATCCAGGCCCTGGACGGCGACACCTTGCTCGACATCGCCAGGGAAGCCGACGTCCTGATCCGGCTTCGCTACCGTCCCGGCGACTTCGTCATGGAAGGCCGCGGACTGGTCGATGTCGCACCGCGTTCCCGCTGGTCCGACAAACAGGACGAAGGGCTCCGCGACTGCTTCACCGTGGGCGCCAAGCGCACCCCCGCCAGCGACCTCATGTTCCTCGTCAGCGAGCTGGTCGAGATCGCCGCCCGTGCCCTGTCGCCGGGCGTCAACGATCCGATGACGGCGGTTACCTGCCTCGACTGGATTGGCGCCGGCGGCACCGAATTCGCCACCCGCGAGCTGCCCGGCGCGGTGCGCTCCGACGATACAGGCACCCCCAGGCTGATCGCCAGACCCGACGACTTCCCACACTTTGTCGATCGCAGCTTCGGTCGCCTGCGCCAATATGCCGCCGCCGACACCATCGCCGCCCTGCACTTCCTGCGAGTGATCGGCGAAGTCGCTGCCGCCTGCCGCAAACCCGACCAGATCGACACCCTGCGCACCGAGGTCGCCCGCTTCGCCGAGCTGGCTCGGGTGCGGCTCGCCGGACACAATGGCCGGTCCGTGCAGGAGCGGTCCGAGGTGCTGCAACGATTGCTGTCTCGCGGGGTCGGAGAAATCGACTCTCGCCAAGCCGACTGGCTCGGCGGAAGCGCTTGAATTTATTAATTTTACGCAGAACGGTTGGGCCGTTCACGCGTTGTTCTCTTATGACCGGCGCGCCTGTTCGCGCCCCCCAAGCTCATCGGAGATCATCGTGACCTTGAGATTCCTCCTGCCGTCCGTTGCCCTTGCGGCAACCGCCCTGACCAGTCCCGCTGCGACCCAGCCGAGCGCTCCTAACAGGGTCCTCGAAGCGCAGATTTTGCTAGATCGGCAGCATCAGTCGCCGGGAGTCATCGATGGCCGAGAGGGCAGCAACACCCGCCGAGCCGTTCGCGCCTTCGAGCAATCGGCTGGCCTCCCTGCCGACGGCGTGCTCGACGATGAGGTGATGCGGCGGCTTCGTGCCGCTTCGCCCGCTCCGCTGATGGTCGATCACACCATCGCCGCCGAGGATATTGCCGATCTTGTTAAGGTCCCGAGCGGAATGGAAGCGCAGGCCTCGCTCGACCATCTTGGCTATGAAACAGCGGCCGAGGCGCTGGCCGAGAAGTTTCACATGAGCCAGGCCTTTCTTCGCAGCCTGAACCCGGGCGCCAGCTTCGTAACCGGGGAGACGATCCGCGTAGTGCGTCCGCGTGAAACCGAGATCACAACCAAGGTCGCCCGCATCGAGATCGACAAGGGCCGATCCGAGGTCCGCGCCTTTGGCGCCGACGGCACGCTGCTGGCGAGCTATCCCGGCACCATCGGCAGCGATCGTTTTCCCTCGCCCGACGGCCAGATGGAAGTGCGCGCCGTGGCCCCCGCGCCGACCTATTATTTTGATCCGTCGGGACGCGAATGGGGCCCCGACAAGCGTCTCACCATTGCTGCCGGTCCCAATAATCCGGTGGGCGGGACTTGGATCGATCTCACCAAGGAAGGCTATGGCATCCACGGCTCCCCCGATCCGAGGTTGATCGGCAAGACGGCCAGCCACGGCTGCGTCCGCCTGACGAACTGGGATGCGGCCGAACTCGGCAAGGCGGTCGAACAAGGAACGACCGTCACCTTTTCGTAGGCCATAGCCGATGACCTCGTCCGACGAACCCACGCGCGGAGACCTCGCCGAGGATCGCACGATCCTGGCGAACGAGCGGACGTTCGGCAGCTGGATGCGAACCAGCCTGGCCTGCATCGCAATTGGGGTCGGCTTCAAGGGGCTGTTTCCAACCATGGAACCGGCCTGGGTTCCCCGCGCGATCGCCACGGGATTTCTGTGCCTAGCCGTGCTGATCATCCTCGCTGCCGAGCGGCGCGCAGCGGCGATGCTGAGCCGGCTCGACGCGCATGTCGTAGTCGCCGCTAAGGGGATCAACCTGCGCCTGTTCGCCTGGCTGGTCACGCTCGGCGCCGTCGCCCTTACTGTCGCGATCTGGACCGTAAAGGTCGAATAAGTAAGCATCTGCGAACCCTGCGAAGTACTTCGAAAGCCACGCAGCCGCTCGCTAATTTTCGCTTTACCGACGCGATAACTCTCCCCGTGGCGTTAGGCTTGCACCGCCAGCATCGCGAAACTAGCCCCGCACCTTCATGGAGCATTTTGCCGCTGTCCTTGCGCTGATCGGAGTGATTGGCATCGGTTCGCAATGGGTGGCGTGGCGTACGGGGCTTCCGGCCATCGCATTGATGCTGGTGACGGGTCTGCTTGCCGGACCGATCTTCGGGATCATCAACCCCGAGGTGGACTTCGGCCATCTCCTCGAACCCCTCGTCTCGCTCGCCGTCGCGGTGATCCTGTTCGAGGGCGGGCTCAGCCTGAACCTGCGCGAATTGCGTCACGTCGAGGGCGCGGTGCACCGGCTGGTGCTGATCGGCGTGCCGGTCGGCTGGGTGCTGGGCGCACTTGCCTGTTACTATATCGCCGGGCTGGTCTGGCCGGTCGCCATCCTGTTCGCCGGCATCCTGGTGGTCACCGGCCCGACCGTCGTCATTCCGCTGCTGCGCCAGACCAGCGTGTCGTCGCGAACCCGGGCGATCCTGAAGTGGGAAGCGATCGTCAACGATCCCATCGGGGCACTTTGCGCGGTGGTGACCTACGAAGTGCTCCGCCAGGCCGGTGGCGGCGCTACCATCGTGCAGGCTGGCGTTTCGCTGCTGGCCGCGGCCGTGGTTGCCGGACTGATGGGGTTTGGCGTCGCCCGCCTGCTCGGCTGGGCCCTTCCGCGCGGCTACATTCCCGAATTTCTCAAGGCGCCCGTCCTGCTGGTCGCGGTGATCGCCACCTTTGTCGGGTCGAACGCCATCGAGCAGGAGACCGGGCTCCTCGCGGTCACCGTGATGGGCATCGCCATGGCAAATATGGGACTGGCCTCGCTCCGCGACGTCCTGCGCTTCAAGGAGAACATGACGGTCATCCTGGTGTCGGGCGTGTTCGTTTTGCTTTCGGCTTCGCTCGACCTTGCGGTGCTACGGCAGTTCGAGTTCCGCTTCGGCCTGTTCATTCTCGCCCTGCTCTTCCTGGTGCGGCCCGCAACCGTGTTCCTGAGCCTGCTCGGCAGCCGCATTCCGTGGCGGGAGCGGCTGTTCGTCGGATGGATCGCACCGCGCGGAATCGTGCTGGTGGCGATTACCGGCCTGTTCGCCTTGCGCCTGGGAGAACTAGGCTTCGGCGATGGCGGAACCCTCGTTGCGCTATCCTTCGCGGTGGTTGCCGCGACCATCCTCGCCCATGGCTTCACCATCGCACCGATGGCGCGCGTGCTGGGACTCACCTCGCCCGGCGGATCGGCGGTACTGGTCATTGGCGCCACGGAATGGGGCACGGCGCTGGCCGGCGCATTGCAGCGCCTGGGAGTCGGGGTCGTGATCAGCGACACCAGCCCGCAGCGGTTGGCCGAAGCCCGGTCACGCGACATCGCCTGCTTCAATGGCGAAATCCTTGCCGAAGCCACCGAAGAGCGCCTCGATCTCCAGCAGTTCGGGATCCTTGCGGCGGTCACCGACAACGAAGCCTACAATACGCTCGTCTGTTCGGAATTCGCGCCCGAGCTCGGCCGCGACAATGTCTACCAACTCGGCGACGAAACCGACGACGCCGGAAACAGCCTGCCCGCGACCTTGCGTGGTCGCGCCATCTTCCAATCTGGATTTGGCGTGCAGGAACTCGCCCACCGCATCCGCGAAGACTGGGTGTTCGCCAGCCTGAAGGTGGACAATCCGGCCGATTATGCCCGGCGGACGAGCGGCATGCCGCAATCGGGCGGTCCCCTGCTCCTGATTGCCAAAAGCGGCCGCGCCCGCTTCTTCACCCATGCCTCGCGGCCGACCCCCGGCCAGGGGGACACGGTGCTCGCCTACGCTCCGCGGCCCGCTCTTCAAGCCGCCGGCTGGCAATTGCTCCACGATCAACCTGCCCGCAACCCGGAGACCAGCGGATGAGCCGCCTTCTTGTCCTGCTGCCCCTGCTGGCGCTCATCGGCTGCAATCGTGCGCCACCGCCGCGCGAGCGTGAGCCCGAAGCGCCGCCCGCCGCGACCTTTGACAACGCAACCGCCGCCCAGTCGATCGTCCGGCCCGAGGTCATCGCCGAGGTCGAACACGAACAAGCGATGAAACCCGACGCCGCTCCGGCGCTGCCATCGTCGATAACGATCACCTTTCCCTCCGGCGCTACTCTCGACGCTTCAGGCGAGGCTGCGCTCGACCGATTGCTCGACAAGGCCAAGCCCGTGCTGGGAGTCACATATATCCTGCGGGGGCACAGCGATTCCGCCGGTAGTGACCGCGACAATCTACGCACCTCCCGCCGCCGCGCCGAAGCGGTGAGCGACTATCTCGTCGAACATGGGGTGCCCGCCGACAGCATCAGCGTAATCGCAATTGGCGAAGGCCGCCCCGTCTCCCCCAACACCAAGGACAATGGAGAGCCCGACCCCGACGGTCAGGCCCGCAATCGCCGGGTCGAGGTGGAGGTCATCGTTCCCACCGAGTCGGCACCGGCGCCTCCTCGGCAATGACGGACCGACGCCGAGGTCGGCCGTTGGCATCATGGTGAGAAGCGTTCGGCCGCACTCCCCCTCTAAGCACGGAAGATGATGAGGTCATTGCTCGAAATCCGACGATCGGCCGACCTTGGCCGAACCTGCAAGGGCCCATTGGTTGGCATTCATCATTTCAGCTTCGCTGGCTTCCAGGATCCCCGATGGATCGAATGGGGCCTGCTAAGGGCCGTGCATCGCTACCGGCTCACCGCCGGCGGCGAACGCGAGCCCGCTCATTACGCCGGCTTCGACGTTCTGACCCTTGTCGAAAGCGGCAGGCTGATCCGGACCGGCAATTTCGAACAAAGGGAAGCGCTGGTCAAAGGTTCGGCCGAAGTGGTGCAGGCCGGAAGCGGCGCGCTGATTGGCGAGCGAGCGGGGCGAGCCGAGGATGCAATCTTTACCGAGATTTGGCTCAAGTCATCGAACGCGGCTGCGGCGCGTCGCAGCTATTTGGCATCGCCGGGCGCCAGCATCCGCACGACCGTGGCTTCGGACCAGGCATCTGGATCCGCCCTGCGGTTGACGAGCCCAGCGACCGTGGAGAGGATCATGTTTCAGCCGGGGGAACGACGGGCTGTGGTCAATAGCGATCACCGTAGGTCGTATATCGTCATCCTGTCTGGAAGCGGCCGACTACAGGGAGAGGTGATTCAATCCGGTGATGCAGCGGCCTTGCTCGGAAGCCTCTCAGACTTCGACGCCGACGAGCCATCGGAGTTGCTCGTCGTTCACTGCTGACAGTATCTAGGCCCGATCCCAATTGGCCGTAACGCATTCCCTAAAGCATTACCTCGTCAAGTTGAATGTCTGATTTTCGGCGCGACAACCAGCATCTTGAAAGTCTGATATGGGCGCATTGCTGCCCGGTGCGGCGCGACTGAACGAATGTCCGCTTCCGCCGATCGCCGCTCGAAAGCTGCCTTTCCGCTTCCCACCACAAGCAGGCGCTCAGCACGGGTCCTGACTGGTTTCCACAGGCGGTCTGACTATCATAACGTCCGCCTTCGGCTGCCGTGATAGTGCAAAGCTATTGTCGACAGTGCACGACTACGTTTCCGATTTAGATAGGCATCGCTGATGAGCCCGACCGAGACAAACCAGAACTCACTCGAGGAGACCTTCTCGCTTGTAGTGGATCAGTATGAGCACCTTTGGCTTAAGACCAAGCTTGAAGGCTTGCCACTTGCCATTGACCTGGGCCCCAAGGATCCGGCTTTCGAAATCATGGCAGCAACGATGTCGGAAAGTGGCTTCGAGTACCACCCTGTGCACGAACATGAGGCGGCTGATAACGATCAATGAGGTGCACGACACTAAGTCGTTGTTACGGTAATTGGGCTAGAGTTGTTGCCTTAAGCCTCATGGCGTTGCAGGGCAGTGAAGTACGATCCACTTCATGATTGGAATGATACTTGGAACAGAGCGAACTCAGCAGTTCACCCGTGGAACTTGCAACTGAGCTCACGATTGCTTGGCTATCTAACCCCAACACTCGTGCTCAGGCAGAAGACATCCCGGCGTTCCTCCGCTCGATGCACGAAGCGGTCGTGAGCCTGGGTGAAGCGAATGTTGAACAGCCAGAAGTTGAGCCTGCTCAGCAGCACGAGCCTGCTGTAACCGTTCGGAAGTCACTCTCCTCCCCCGATCACATCATTTCGCTGATTGATGGCAAGCCCTACAAAACCCTCCGCCGGCACCTGTCACGCCATGGCATGACCCCTGAGGAGTACAGGGAACGCTACGGTCTGAAGAAGGACTACCCAATGGTGGCACCTGCTTACGCGGAGACTCGTCGCGAGCTGGCGAAGAAGATCGGGTTGGGTCGCAAAGGTGGGCAGAAGACTCCCTCCGCTGAGCCTACAGATGCAAAGCCAGCAGCAAAGCCGAGAAGGCGGTCAAAAGCTCAGGTCGAGGCCTGAGCTGCCGCTGCTCACGGCAGGCGATGCTGATGCTTCAAGTTCACGCTCACGAGGCGTGACAATTGGCACCTGTAACTAGGCGCTGAGTATCTGCAGACGCTAACATTGCGTGACACTGCAGCAACGCTTTAGGTTTACGATTGGCGACAAGCAGTTCTCCCCTGCCTAGGACTGCTTGTGGCCGTTTGCGGCTGGCCCGGATTACGCGAGACGAAGCTAGAAGCAGACGCTCTGCTTTTACGGGCCGTTTCGAGCAAAGGAGCTCAACGACGATGGTCCGCGAGCGTGCAAAGCCCGAATATAACAGAAGTTAATAGACTAGGCTTTGTCTGCTTTTCAGCGCACAACCTGTTCGGGGGCCGAGCGGGAATGTTCCTGAGTCGCTCCGAGGGGACGGCTATGAGAAAGCTTGGCACACTTCTTGGTGCATCGGCTGCGTTGATCACGGGTGCGGTCGCACACGGGCAAGAGCGGCAAAGGCCAGCCGAATGGCAAGCAAAGCCTCCACAGGCGCAGGTGCGATCAATCACCGAAGACTTTTTCGGGACCAAGCTTGTCGACAACTATCGCTACATGGAAACAGCAGGCGATCAGGAGACTCTGGGCTGGATGAAGGCGCAAGGCCAGCACACGCGCTCGGTGCTCGACGCTATCCCGGCCAGGGCTGCCTACCTGCAGAAGGTCAGCGCGCTTGGCTCGCAATTCGGCTTCATCAATGGCTATTCCGAAGCGGGCGGCAGAGCTTTCTACCTGGAGCGTGCTCCCGGGTCCGACGTCTTCAATCTGATGGTCAGGGAATCAAATGGGAGCAGCCGTGCCCTTGTCGATGTCGCCGCGCTTCTGGCATCAACCGGCAAACCGCACGCCATCAACTATTACCGGCCTTCCGATGATGGAAAGCGGGTCGCCGTTGGTGTTTCGGTCGGGGGCAACGAAAACGCCGACCTTACGGTGATGGATGTGACCACGGGGCAGCGCATTGCCGGGCCCGTGCCAAACGCTCGCTTCGCCAACCCGCAGTTTATGAGCAAAGGCGGCCTGTCCTTCACCATTTCGCAGGAGTTGAAGCCTGGCCAGCCCAAGACCGACACGTTCCTCAACCGCCAAGCCGTGATCTGGGATATGAAGGGCAGCCCGGTGCCGATTGCCGGGGGACCGGTGACCACCGCGCCAAAAATCCGCCCCGATGAGTCTCCTTACCTTATCCTCACGCCGGGCTCCCGGACGGCCGTCATGCTTGTGAACGAAGGCGTGAAGAACGAGGTGGATCTTTATGTCGCATCAGAGGCTGACGCGGCGGCAAGCAGGGCCAACTGGCGAAAGGTCGCCGATCGTCAGGAAGGTGTGACGGACTTCACCGTCAAGGGAGAGCGCATCTACCTCCTGTCCAATTCGGCCGCTCCGACCTTCCGGGTGCTTTCGATGCCGGTCAGCGGATCGGCAGCCACTGCGCAGGAGATCCTGCCGGCCCGCGCCGATCGGGTGCTACAATTCGTGGGAGCCGCTTCGGACGGGCTTTACGTGGCCGCTCGCGAAGGAGTGTACGGCAAGCTGCTGCGCATTCCCCTCAAGGGGGGCGCAGCGGAAGAGATGGACCTGCCGATCAAGGGCAACATCGCCGAGCTGTTCACCGATCCGCAACGTCCCGGCGCAGTGGTGTCGGTTTCCGGCTGGACCGCCCCGCCAGCACTGTACCGCTATGATGGAAGCCGGAAAGCTTTCAAAGCGCTTCCATCAGGTGCCCGGCCCAACATCGACTTCTCGCGCTACGCCACACATGACCTTCGCGCCCGTGCAAAGGACGGCGTGGAAGTCCCCTTGTCGGTGGTCTCCGCGGCCGGTCCGCGCGCGCCGCGACCGATGCTCCTTCAAGCTTATGGCTCTTACGGCATCTCGCAGCTGCCGGGCTTCTCCACATCACGCCTGGCGCTGATCGACGAGGGCGGTACGGCCGCCGTCTGCCACGTGCGCGGCGGCGGCGAGCTTGGCGAAGCCTGGAGGCTTGGCGGCAAGGATGCGAACAAGCCGAATACCTGGCGCGATCTGATCGCTTGCGCCGAGCACCTGGTTCGGGATGGCTGGACTACGCCCGACCAGCTTGCGATCATTGGCGGCTCGGCCGGTGGCATCACCGTGGGCCGCGCGTTGATTGAGCGCCCTGATCTGTTCGCCGCAGTTGTGTCGGCCGTGCCCATGGCCAGCGCGATCCGCGCCGAGTTCCAGCAGAATGGCCCGGTCAACACAGTGGAGTTCGGCACGATCAAGGATCCCACCGGCTTCAAGAACTTGCTGGCGATGGATGCATACTACACGGTGGAAAATGGAAAAGCCTATCCGCCGGTGATGTTCACCACCGGTCTTAACGATACCCGTGTCGACAGCTGGCAGCCGGCCAAAGCTGCGGCACGAATGCAAGCTGCAGGTTCGCCCAATCCGGTTCTACTGCGGGTTGAGATCGAAGGTGGTCATGGCGGAGGAGCGACTAAGAAGCAGGCCGACGAACTGCAGGCCGACGTAGCTTCCTTCATGTTCTGGCGATCCGGTCGGCCTGGCTGGCAGCCGGTTCAAAAGGCCCGTTAAGCCAGGCTCTTACGAAAAGGGGACGGTGCACTTTCGGGCTGCATCGTCCACTTGCCTCTGACGAGCTCTTGGCAGCTTCCGCAGTGGTTTCAGCTAACATGCGCCACCGGGGCGAGTTAGGTCACGACCCGTCCCCAAGAACCTCTAAACTGCCCTAGCATATCGCTTACGAATGGCCGCTAATGGCCGTCAGGAGACCGTCCGGTCTTCGTGGCGAAGCTTAGGAAGCGGCCGCTCGTTCAGCTGCCGGGCTAATGTCCGTTTCCGACCCGATGCGGACATCTAGCCGTTCGAGCTCAGTGGTAGCAAACCTTCGATTGGCGTCGGGCGCAACCGGGAACGTTTAATATCCCGCTGCGCTCTAAGCAGATGGCAAAGCCAACTTATGATAAGCCGAGCGAAGTCGTCTCAGAGGACGGCAGGGTCTTAGTCGACGGGCCAGATCACGTGGGCGTCGCGCTCACTCCCGAGGCGGCTTTAGAAACAGGCGGCAGGCTGATCGACGAGGCTACCAAAGCAGCGGGTCAAGAGCGCTTCAAGAAGATTGATCACCGCCCGAAGTGAGGCCGATCACGTCATTGTCAGCTCGGGCGGTGATCACCTGGACGTTGGCGCGAACCTCATACTCGTGCGCAAGCTGAGCGTGTATCTGCCGGACAACCTCATCTGAGGCCTGAGCGGCTAAGGCCTGCTCTTGTGCAGCGCGAGCAAGCAGGTAATCCCGATCTTTGTGGCTCATCGCAGCTCCCCAAAAGGTGCAACAAACGCGACTTACTGACCGAGTCGGCTGCAGACCAATAAACCCATGCAGCACGGCCTTTGCAATGTAAGTTGTAGGAGACCGGAAGGGCTCTCCTAGCTTTGGGTCATAGCAGAAGTCGTTGAGGTTTCGACTTCACCCTCGATGCTACGAAGGTCTGCTTCGATCTCATCGGCAGTTTGGGTAACCAGCTCGACGACCGAATTGTCATGAGCAATGGCGGCGACACGGCGAAGCCGTATCAACCGCTGCTTCATGTTATCGATAAGCTTCTGGTCCATCTATCATCCAAGCGTTCAACGCAGCTCATTGCGAAACAACCGAACCACGTTACAGTTCGCTGCTATCTGTCAGAAGTGATCTGATTACAGGGTGATCTCCTTGCCATACCTCCTAAAGGCCGTATCAGGCTCCGTGGGGTGGGTGTCGTCTGACTAGTTCAGCTAATGTCGAGTTGCCGGTGGATCTGGAAAGCACCGCTGAGGAAACACGCCTCCGCCTTCTGGTGAATGCCGTCACGGATTACGCGATCTACATGCTGGATCGCGAGGGTCGAGTGAGCACGTGGAACCCTGGAGCGGAGCGGTTCAAAGGCTACTCCCGCGACGAGATACTGGGTCAGCATTTCTCCAACTTCTATACGGACGAGGATCGTGCAGCTGACCTCCCGTCGCGAGCCTTGAGGATCGCAGCGCGCGAAGGTCACTTCGAGGCGGAAGGTTGGCGCGTCCGCAAGGACGGAAGCCGTTTCTGGGCGCACGTGGTTGTTGACCCCATCCGTGACGATGAGGGGAAGCTGACGGGCTTCGCCAAGGTCACTCGCGATGTCACCAGGCGCCGCGAACAGGAAATCGCTCTCTACGAAAGCGAGCAGCGCTTCAGGCTCTTGGTTCAGGGCGTTCGAGACTGCGCCATTTATATGCTCGACACCGAAGGTCGCATCTCAAATTGGAATTCTGGTGCCGAGCTCATTAAGGGTTATTCGCACGACGAGGTCGTCGGTCAGCATTTCTCCCGCTTCTACACCGAGGAAGATCGTGCTGCCGGGGAGCCTCAACACGCCCTTCGAACCGCTCTGAGTGAAGGCAAGTACGAGCGTGAAGCTTGGCGTGTGAAGAAGGATGGGTCGCTCTTCTGGGCGCATGTCCTGATCGATCCAATCTTCGACGATGACGGTAAGCACGTCGGCTTCGCCAAAGTCACAAGGGATGTGACCGAGAGAAAGCGGTCACAAGAGCAGCTGGAGGAAACACAAAGCGCCCTCGCTCAAGCCCAGAAGCTTCAGGCGCTTGGTGAACTGGCCGGAGGCGTGGCACACGACTTCAACAACCTCATGACCGTAGTCGTGGGCTCGGCGGACTTCCTGCGGCGTCGGCCCGATCTGCCAGAAGCTAAGCGCCAGCAGTATGTGAACGCGATCCACTCCACGGCGCTCAGAGCCACAAAGCTCACTGATCAGCTACTCGCCTTCAGCCGGCGTCGCCCGCTGCAATTGGAGGTGATTGACGCCAACGAGGCAATTGACGGCCTTGCCGATCTCCTTCGGAGAACCCTTGGAAGTCGCATTGACCTCAAGGTGGCACTAGATCCGGGTGCCGGCAGGATTGAAGTTGACGCAGCTCAGCTAGACAATGCGGTTCTCAACGCGGCAGTGAATGCTAGAGACGCGATGCCAAATGGCGGCACGCTGACTGTCGCCACTCATCGAGAAGCCTATCTCGAAGGTGATCGCGTTCGCATCACTATAACCGATACGGGGCTCGGCATGCCTGAGCGTGTTATTGCTCGCGCCTTCGAGCCCTTCTTCACCACCAAAGGTGTCGGTGAGGGTACCGGCCTAGGTCTCTCCCAAATCCACGGGTTTGCGGCTCAAGCAGGTGGCCATGCGGAGATCTTGTCCAAGGAGGGCGAGGGTACGACAATATCGATCCTTCTTCCCTCCTCGATCAAGGAGCTCACGGCCGCCGATCTGTCTGACGGCTCGACTCAGCTGCCGTCCGGCTTGCGGGTCCTGCTGGTTGAAGACAATCCTCAGGTGCGATCCTTCGCTACTGATCTGCTGCTCGATCTTGGATGCGAGGTTCACCCGGTGGGCTCTGCCGAGGAGGCACTTGGCAGCCTTCGAAGCTTCGGGACTCATGTGGTACTCTCTGACATCGTTATGCCTGGCATGAGCGGTATCGACTTGGCCAAACAGATCGCCAGTGAGCACCCTTCTGTCCCCGTGGTCTTGGCAACAGGCTACAGCGAGCAGGCAGCGCAGGGTTTGGGTAGTATACCTGTCGTGCTTAAGCCCTACTCGGCAGCAGAGCTAAGCGCGGCGCTGAAAGGGGCTTTAGGAAGAGCTAGTTTACATCCTAATGACACTGGCCCTTCTCTGTGATTGCACTGCAAGCAAACGCCGGAGCCTGCGAGCCTGCAAGCCACTTTTCTCCTTACGGCCACGCCGCGTGAGTCAGCCGACCGCTTCAGATGTCTGCTAACCACCCTTTGAGACCTTGAACCCTCCTCAGGTCACCGATTCAGTTCTGGCTGCCTCGTTGCGGACCTTGCAGTGCGCGACCTCCTCAAGAGCGGCGGCCAAGCCGTCGAAATGCTCTGCACTACTTAGGTGACGCAATCTAACTTGTGGCAATTCGCATGCCGCTGCCTTCGCGCGAGCTTCCGTCGCCAACGCGCGATATTGATCAATAGGCGATAACATTCGGCCTCCGTTCTTTGACAATTCTTCGAGGGCGTAAGCGGTCGATCACTAAGGAATGGCAAGCGTCTCCGCAGGCGGTAGGTGCAATGTTGTAAAAAGGGGAAAGGGACAAAGTCTGCGGACTGTCTGCTTAGGTCCGACCATTCATTCTAGACATTGGGGCTCACCCGCTCCGATGAGCTCGAACCCCCAACCTTCGGGTTCGAAGCCCGACGCTCTGTTCAGTTGAGCTAGGAGCGGTGCACCGAGTTGGCCTGGCCACTTGGGGACGCCAATGGCTCTGATCTCGCCCATCGGCTTTCGTCCGAGCGCTCGATGATTGATCCGCAGTCGTCACACAGCGCGGTGAATCGATTGGCCCTGCGGACGATCGAGGTCAACATCGGCCGATGGATGTTGAAGAGGCACCGCAGGCTCATGGCACTCACGTAAGGAAGAAGCGGCTTCTTGGAAGGTCTAACTGGCTGCCATCGCTAAGAACTTTGCGGCTGTTGCTTGAGAGCGCCGCTGCCCTCCTGACTTCTGCATTGCGTGATTGGCGGACATTCGAAACAGCTGCTTAGCTCACATAATCGAAGCGTAATCCTGCTCGACCACCAATCGCCCATCGCACCTGCGCTCCAAAGGTGCCAATCTTCGGCAACGTCACCACGAAGCACTCACCGATCTTGAAGTCGCCGATGATGCAGCAGCCCTGCTCTGAGACATTCTCGAACACCGCAGGCTCCACACCGTATCCGCTGCGGCTTGCGAAGCCCTGAAGGCGTTTCGCAACTCTTGGCGATCTGGGCTGAAGGCCATCTGCAGACACGACATTCTCTCCGGCAATGAACGCTCTAAGGCTGCGCAGCGTAGAGGCATTGCCAGAAAACAAACTAGAAATTAGTTAATCTATGTGAAGGGAGCGCTATTGGCCGATGGAGGTAACGATCTTAGACCGCGACAAACGCATCAGCGTTAATCTCGCTGGAGACCTGACCACTGAGGACGGCGTTGTTGTCGCTGTGCGCGTTCTGGATCTGTCTGCTTCTGGCTTCCGCTTAGTCGCTGACGACGAGCTTTTGCTAGGAGAGCGTGTGTTACTCCGCATTGGCCGCGGAGACGGTATGCCCGCCACCGTCAAATGGGTAGTTGGTCGGGAAGTTGGAGGCAGCTTTCTGCAAAAAGCGAAGACCGTCCTCTAGACCGTTTTGCTTGGGCGTCGGGCAATCCGATGGTGTCCCTGCTCGTGGCTTTTCGCGTGCAGGTGAGAGCGCCTCGCCTGGACGGCCGCGTAGCGGCACTTCCATGCGGCATGCTGCGCGAAACGCGAGGGAGAAGCTAATTTAGAATCGCGAGGGCGTTGCAAACTCTGCTTACCGTGGGCTCAGTTCTCGCGATTTTAACGCGGCGGAAAGGTGCACGTAGGCATCCTCTGTCAACGCTTCCCGTATTTGTTCCGGCAACCGGGAAGCAAATTGTGTCACACCCGACGCCCTTCGGAACGGATGGAAACTCGCTTTGTTCGGAAACCTTGCTCGTAAGACGCAGTTGCCAAGCGTCCCCCGAGGGGAGGCTTTGCTCCTCATGCAGACCTTCGAAGAGTCGGCGCAGGGCTGGTTCTGGTCGATAGATGCCGGCGGATGCGTGGTCTACATCAGTGAGAATGTCGCTGAGATGCTTGGCACAACGGCGACGAAGCTTGTCGGAGAGCGCTTCTCCGACATTTTCGTCTCCGAAGAGGATGGCAGCGGACGGAAGAACCTGCCGTTCTTGCTGACTAAGCGTTCGGCCTTCGACGGTGTGACCCTAATGCCCGCTGGCGACAAAGCCGAGCATTTCTGGGTCGCATCAGGCCGGCCGCAGTTTGAGCGCTCGGGCGAATTCGTCGGTTTTCGCGGCAGCGCAATCGATACTACCAGCCAACGCCGCTCGTCTGCACACGCTTCGCGCCTTTCCGACTATGATGCGCTGACCGAGCTTCCGAACCGACGGAAGATGGAGGAATTCCTAGATAAAGTCCTCGACGGCGCGGAGCATCATCTACGGCCATGCACGGTCATGCTGGTCGATCTTGACCGGTTCAAACAAGTGAATGACACCCTAGGCCATCCTGCAGGCGACGTGCTGCTCAAACAGGTCGCTGGACGCTTGGTTCGCATTGTTGGCGACAAGGAACGAGTATTCCGGCTTGGCGGCGACGAGTTCCAAGTCGTGCTTCCGAGCTGTGCCGACCGGAAGCAGATTGACGCGCTGGCCTCCGACATCATCCATGGGCTCTCACAGCCATACTCGATTGGCGGAAGCCGATGCATCATCGGCGCATCGATCGGAATGGCGGTCTGCCCAGAGGACGGCACCTCACGGGCCGGTCTTATGCGAAATGCCGATCTGGCACTCTACGCTTCGAAATCTGATGGCCGTGGACGTTCCAAGTTCTTCTCAACCGACCTGCTCGCCTCTGCAGAGCGAAAGCGCGCGCTTGAGGAGGATCTCCGAGACGCACTCGTCCGGAACGAGATAAGGTTGGTCTACCAGCCGCTCGTGCACTGCCAATCAAACCGCATCACGGGGGTAGAAGCCTTGATGCGCTGGGACCACCCGAATGAAGGACCGATATCGCCGTCCGTCTTCATTCCCATTGCGGAAGAAGCCGGCCTGGTCGGCCGATTGGGCGACTGGGCGCTGCGCAAGGCGTGCGAGGATGCAGCGCGCTGGCCCGGCAATCTGCGGGTCGCGGTCAACGTGTCGCCATCGCAATTCTCTGACGGGACGTTGCCACATACGGTCGTCTCAGCTCTAGCTACCAGCGGGCTTTCAGCCGATCAGCTTGAACTTGAGATCACGGAGGGCGTGTTCCTTGGCGACACGGCTGCCGCCGCGAACATGTTCGCTACGCTCAAAAAGATAGGCGTTCGACTCGCTCTTGATGATTTCGGCACTGGTTATTCCTCGCTTGGCTACCTTCGCAGCGCTCCCTTCGACAAGATCAAGATCGATCAAACCTTTGTTCGCGAAGCCACGCTTCCCGGATCGCGTAACAGCGCCATCATCGCCGCCATTGTCGCCCTCGCAGAAGCGCTCGGCATGGATACGACAGCCGAGGGCATCGAGTATCTCGACCAATTGGCACTGATACGGCGTCTCGGAGTCAGCCATGTGCAAGGCTGGGTCTACAGTAAGGCCTTGTCCTGCGAGGACTTGGTCGCTCGGCTTGAGGACGGCAAATGGGCCATCGAGCCGAATGGGCCGGCCATGCAGCGAAGCAGTCGTCAGTCAATGTTCCGCAAGGCGGGCGTCGTGCATGGCAACGTATATCGCTCGGGTACCATCCGCAATTTGTCGCGCACTGGCGCTCTGATCGACGGGATCAACGAGGTTCCAGCGCAGTCACTCGTAATCGTTGATCTCGGCGAAGGGCAGCTAAGCTTCGCGACAGTGGTACGCGCGGAGTCAGGCCATATCGGCGTCCGGTTTGATCAGCAGCTAGTGGATGACGGCTCCGGCACGTTATGCACGCGCCGGCGCATTTCGGCCTACAGCATGGCGACGCTGGAGTTGCCCAAGCCAGGGGATCCCGACCGCGTTCTCACAAGCGTCAAACTCGAAGAGGACCTGACCCAACTTGGGCGGAGGCTTGGGCTTGTCCCGCTCGCCTTAGCAGATGGCTCGGACACTGCATCACCCCCCCCGGTTCCGGCTACATTCCGCGAGCTTTCACGCGAATACCTTGAGAGCCTCGCGGGTGACGAAGGTGCGCTTGCAGCCGCGCAGGAAGCGATGGTTCAGCATTTCCTGCCGCGCTTCGGCCAACGCGTGGCGGATGGCAGTGGTTGGAAAGACGTGAGCAGGTTCATCGCCACGCTCGACGCCGCGAATTCACCGGGGCTGCGTCAGGAGGATATACAGCACTTGCGCAAGCAGGCTGCGCGCATGTGGTCGCTCGCCGTCGATATGCAATTGATTGGGACAGACGAGGCACCTGAGGGCAGCGAGCATGTCTTCGCCCGGCGCTCGCAGGCGTATGCGCCGATCTCAACCGAAGAGTGCCGTCAGCTTCTGATCGCCAGCCGAAGCAGTCCCAATCGGCAGCTGAAGTTCATCATGGCCTTGCTGATGCTTACCGGCGCTAGGACCAGCGAGATCCTGAACATGCGTTGGAGTGACATCAATCTCGAAGAAGCTACTTGGCACATCACCTTACCGAACGGCAGCGGTCGGCGCCGCCATCGGCTTACGTCCGCCGCGCTAATCATGCTTGGCGACCTGCCTCAACTTGGTGACTGCCCGTTCGTTCTCCCGAACTTGGCCACCCGCAAACCTTACCAGTCGCTCACAAAGAGTTGGGAGGTCGTAAAGCAGCGTGCCGATCTCCCGCACCTGGAACTCGACGATCTCCGCGATTGCAGTTTCCGTGAGGAATACTGGGAAGAGGAGTTGGCTCCAATCTTAACGACGACAGGCACTTAAGCGCTCAACCTCGCTCGTCTTGCGCGATGACGTGGTCAATCCCGTTAAGCCAATCGAGTCACCGAGCAGTACGAACGTCCGGTTACGGGTGCCAGCGCCGCTGGTCGGAGTGACCGTAATGGGCGCATAGCAGTCACTAACGCGAGCTCACTGCTGCCCTCCAACAGCAGCATCGGGGACGAGCCTTCGCGCACGCGCGTGAGAATGTTACGGTTTATGATCGTGCGCATGGTCCGCGGTGTCCAGGGTAAGAGCCAGAGAGTTTGCTACTCCCCCCTCCTCACTCTTCGTGCCGGCACGCCTTCCATCAGGCCTAAGTTCAGAGCTTGCATGCGACAACCTTGGCGAGTGCACCACAGGTATACCCTAGCGGCACGAAAACATGGGGCAGGATGGTTGTTCCATTTAAATTGACTTGTAGTTTATGGAACAGCAAGGTCGTAGCATCTAGAACCTATTGGAACAGGGGTGTCGAACGATGCTGGTTGGATATGCTCGGGTAAGCAGCGCAGGACAGTCGCTGGACTTACAGCTTGGGGATCTGGAGCGGGCCGGGTGCGAGAAGGTCTTTGCCGAGAAGCAGAGCGGCACGTCGGCAGAGGCTCGGAGAGCTCTCCAGGATGCCCTGGAGTTCGTGCGGGAAGGTGACACGCTGGTGGTCACTCGCCTTGATCGCTTGGCTAGGTCCTCCAACGACCTCCACAATATCATTGCCAAGGTTACGGCCAAGGGCGTCAAGTTTCGGTGCGTCCAACAGTCCGGCGTCGACACGGATAGCGGCATGGGGAAGCTCGTTCTCGCTATCCTGGGTGCCGTGGCGGAGTTCGAAACGGATATCCGCAAGGAACGGCAACGCGAGGGCATCGACAAGGCGAAAGCAGACGGGCGCTACAAGGGTCGTAAGCCTTCTGTCGACGCTGCAAAGGTGCGAGAGCTACACGCCGCGGGTTTGGGACCGTCCGCCATTGCCAAGCAGCTCAAGGTAGGCCGCACGACCGTCTACAGGTCGCTGCAGGTCTCTTAGCGGTCGCCGCGACTGCCCTCGCCCTTTTCGCTCTTTGTCTTTGCGTGCTGTCGCTGGTCGGCAGCAAGGCTGCGGCCCACGTCGACTAACTCCTTGAAGCGCCCCCCTCACCACGCCGAACATAGCGCTTGTCAGTGCCGGTATCGATTAGCTCGCGGGGCTTCGCTTCTCTCCTAGTCCGGTTGTTCTAAGTCAGGAAATCATCGAACACACACAGGGTGCCAAGGCAGCCTTCGAGCTAACGCACGCACCCAGTCGCAACTAGTTGCCGCGCGGACTGACAAGGTCGCCTTGACTTGGCGTATCGATGCTCTCGCGCCTGAGGTCTTCCTGCAGGTGCATCAGCATTGCGCGCATGAGCCTAGATTGCTCCCGAAGCTTTACTCTTCTTCCGCCCTTGTCGGCATTGCGGGCGGCTATTGCCTTACCTTCTGTTGTCCGTGGACCTGTTGATTGGGACCAGGGAGCCCACGTCTTGATCGCAAGCGATTGCTTCCGACGGCGCTCCTCGCTCCAGCCACTCGCTCGCGCCATTATTGGCCTCCAATAGTTCGTTTGGCGAACCTTCTGTTATTTCCGCGCGCGTGCATGCGCAGGTGCCTGCCGCATTGTTGATCTGCTGATGGCCGGCCGCAATGTTCGCCTGGCGCGTGAACACCGTTGGCGGCTTCTTGATCTCTGCCAATGCCTCAAGGGTCGCCCGACACTGTGCCTGTGCCTTCAGCGCCAGCCGCATGTAACGTTCGGCCGCGTCGATATACTCGCCCATGTTGTTGGATGATCGTCGGGTCAGATCGAGGAAGAGCAGGTTCAGTGTCGCTGCTTGTGCCACCAACATGTTTTCGGCGCTTGAGAGGTCACCTTCGCGCACCTTCAAAGCGCGGCGAGACAGTGTTTCGTACAGCTCTCCTAGGTCCACCTCGCCGCCAAAGGTTGGCTTGCCGTAGGTGCTCATGACCGCCGAATTGGCGAAGATAGAATCTGCAACCACTCGAGCCAAATGCTTCGCCGGTGCGTCTCGCTCCTCGGTGGGCTCGACCTTGTTCTTGCGCGCCATCCTACCTCTCAGTCTCGAGAAGACTCACTACCTTCACTGTGTCCTGACCTTTGGTGAACTGGTGAGAATGGGCATAGGACTACTACCCCCACCCTCAGGTGGAGGCAGTCCCAACCCAATCTGGCATGACCTTCGGAGCCACCGGAGCCAAACGGGCCTGCATGATGCCGGGGCGGCTCACGCAGTTGGCTGTCGCTTACGGGCTGTCCCCACCCGCCGATCCCCGCTCAGCCTTTCGGACTCGGGTGCTGCTAGATCGGCCCCCCCTGGTGCAGCAGGTGGCAAACGCCACGCCGTGCCGCCAGTGTATCAAGCCCTCCAGCACAGCGCTCAAGGTGTAGCTCGCCGGCTCCGCCTTAATCCTTGGCTCGCTCCGCCCTGCTCTGCGCTGTTCTGCTCAGGACTGCTCAGTGCCGAGCGCGCTCGCGCTGCTCGATGTCGGAGATCAATGTGCTCCGGCGGGCACAAACTCGGCGCCCGTGAGTGAATGTGGGCAGCTGACCGCGGTGGTGCATGTTCCACACCGACTTCTCGCTGCAGCCAAGGAACCTCGCGATCTCCTTGGCACCCCAGAGAATGTCGTAAGCGAGATCATCCGATCGCTGCATCGGCATCCTCCATCCACTCGTCCAGGAAGGCAGCGAGTTCGCCAGGTCTGAAGAAGTGTCGCTGCAGTGTCGGAAAGCGCTCCTCCTGATCGTTGGCGCTTCCTAAGACTGCAATATTGGCGAACGAAGATGGCGCGCAAGATTGATCGGCGCCAAAGGCGCCGGTATGTAGCAGTTGCATCCTGATTTCCTTAGGTCAGTTTGCCGGATCGCGGCGGCGGGGCTTCCATCCCCGTCGCCGTTTTCGTTAGCTCTCCGCGCTAAACGCGCGATCCAGTTCGCTCTTCCGAAAGAAGAGGCGTCGGCCTTTTCTTGTCACTGGCAGTAGGCCGTTCTCCGCCATGTGATAAACGGCGCGAGGCTTAACCCCGACATATGAGGCCGCTGCGGCAGCACCGGCCAAGAGATCATCGGCAAGCATTTCCACTCCCTTCTTCAAGTAACAAGAATATTCTTCTTCTTGCTTGCCATGGCATGTGCTCCGGTGCAAGAACAAAAATATTCTTTGGGGGTGCGCTTGTCTGTCGAGTTTGATTTCCGAGAGGTCGAGGAGGTTCTGCAGAGGCTCAACAGGATCGCGGAGTCGAAGCGCGTCGCCTTTCGTGGGCGTATCAAGCACCTTCAGCGCCTGGGCTTTCCGCGTGGAGCAAACACGGGCACGGGAACGCGGGTCCGCTATACATTTCCAATGCTACTGCAGCTCGCTCTCGCAACCGAGCTGATGCAGACCGGCATGAGCCCAGTCCGGATCGTGCAGACGATCAACTGGAGCTGGCATGACCAGATGGGAGGCTTGTTCTTCGCCATGCTCCCCAAGGCTATGCTTTCGCAGTTCAAGCCTCCGGTCGAGGACAATGACTTGGCTTGGGTCCTCAGCCCTGAGGGGCTTCGTGACCTCACCGAGGAGGGTGATCATGAGTCGGCTTACATGTTCGCCGTTCTTGTCTTCCCCACAGCCGAACTTCCCTCTCGGCTGAAGACGGACCCTACCCCGGTGATCGGTGAGGTCTACAGACACATCGTGATACAACTTCGCCCCTTCATGCAACGGGTGTTGGGCGCCATCCTTGGTGTCAGACCGGACCTGCGGCCGGAGGATCTTGGGAAGGCTTTCGAGAACTACCTCATTGATGAACACAAGCGAGTAGGTGACCTCGTAGACCTGCTTGATCGTCCGAAGAGACCCGAAAATGGCCGCGATTAGAAAGCGCTCTTGGATGAACGCTCGAGGCGAGCCGCAACAGGCGTGGCAGGTCGATTACCGCGACACTGCTGGCAAGCGCCGCTCCAAGCAGTTCGCCCGCAAAAAGGCTGCCGAGACCTGGCTTACCGAAGCGGCCTATCAGGTCACTCAAGGCACCCACACACCAGACCGGGACACGGTCACAGTCAAGAGCGCCGCAGATGCCTGGGTGAAGCGGGCCGAGGCTGAAGGACTCGAAAGGGCTACGGTGCAGGCCTACCGCGGCCTTGCCAATCATCATGTGGTGCCACTGCTTGGCCGCATCAAGCTTAGCCGCCTCACCCGCCCCGTGGTCGAGCAATTCCGTGACGAGCTGGTTGCCAGCCGATCCAGAGCCATGGCGGCTAAAGGCGTCCGGGCTCTCGCTAGCATCTTGCAGGAGGCTATGCGGCGTGGGCTGGTAGCTCAGAACGTGGCAGCGGAGGTGCGCGTGAGCCGGCCTAGCCGCGACAAGGACAAGGTAGAGATACCGACCCGCGAAGAGATCAGGGCGCTGCTTGCCGCCGCCCCTGCCGACTTCCACCCCATGCTCATGGTGGCAGTCCTTACGGGTTTGCGAGCCTCAGAGCTGCGAGGCCTGCGCTGGTCGGACATCGACCTAAAGGCTGCTACCGTAAGCGTGAACCAGCGCGTGGATCAGTGGGGCAACTTCGGTCCGCCAAAGTCCGCTGCCGGACGCAGGACAATCCCTATTCCGCCCAAGGTCGTGCAGGTCCTGCGTGAGTGGAAGCTGCGCTGTCCCAAGGGCGAGCACGGCCTCGCCTTTCCCGATACGAAAGGCGGCGTGCAGGTCCACAAGAATGTCCTCACCCGGCGCTACTATCCCGCCCAGAAGGATGCTGGCTTTGCCAAGCGCTACAGCTTCCACACCTTGCGACATTTCGCCGCGAGCAGCTTCATCGCCCAGCGGGTAGACCTGAAACGGCTGAGCGGATGGCTTGGCCACAGCACGGTGACACTGACACTAGATCGTTACGGGCACCTGATGAAGGACAATCAGCAGGACGCCGCGATCATGGCCGCTGCCGAAGCTCATCTGTTCGGCTAGTTGCAACATAAATGCAACACAGCTCGTGTTAGAAGCAGATTTCGGCCAATAGCCTGCGGTTTTGTAAACCGAAGGTCGCGGGTTCGAATCCTGCAACCGGCACCAGTCATCCCGGCGACTGCCGCGGCATCTAGCCCCGCTCGCCGGCACCCTGCGGCACCGGCGTCTGGCCGCGCATGCCGGCGCTGTCCTCGCGTACTTTCCAGAATTCCGACCCCCGGTTCCAGCGCGGCCAGTCCCGGCCGTTCGCAAGCCGCTCGCCGATCGCGTAATAGAGGTCGGCCTCCTGCAACGCCCCGCGCAGGTCCCAGGTCGGCGCCCAGGCGTCGCAGGTCTGGTGATAGCATTTGCCGGTGAACTCCTCGAGCCAACGCTCGCCCGCCGGCCGGCCGCCTTCCTGGAGGTCGTAAGCACCGGCCAGCGCCATGCTCAGCAGCACCGGCACGCCGCGCTTGGCGAGGGTGAAGTGATCGGCGCGATAGAACAGGCCGCGCTCGGGCTTGCTTTCGGGCGTCACCGTCCGCCCCTGCGCCCGCGCGCCTTCCTCGAGATAGCGCTCCATCTCGCTCTGTCCCTGCCCGATCAGCACCGTATCGCGGGTCGGTCCGGCCCATTGCAGGGTGTCGAGGGTCAGGTTCGCGACCATCTTCTCATGCGGATAGAGCGGGTTCTGGGCGTAATATTCCGATCCCAGCAGGCCCCGTTCCTCGGCCGTCCACGCAGCGAAGACGAGGCTTCGTTCGGGCCGCTTGCCGCCGGCGAAGCGGCGCGCGATCTCGATCATCGCCGCCAGCCCGAGGGCATCGTCGGCGGCGCCCGGCCGCACCGTCCGACCCTGCGTGTCGGGCGCCCCGAGGCCGTAGGCGTCCCAGTGTCCGCTGTAGCTGACGGTTTCGTCGGGGAAGCGGCTTCCGGTCAGCTTGCCGATGACGTTCTGGCTCTGGATCCGCTCGAGCTCCACCCCCGCCTTCGCGACGAACCTCGCCTTGAGGTCGATCGGCCGGAAGGCGGTGCTGCGGGCCTGCCGCTTCAGCGTGGCATAGTCATAGCCGGCGCGCTTCAGCATGGCCTCGGCGGCGGCCTGCTGCATCCAGCCCTGCAGCAGGACCGGTTGCGTCGCGCCCCTCGGCAGGACGATGTTGAAATTCTCGCCGCCCGCGCTCTGGACGACGTTCCAGCCATATCCTGCGCCTTCGGTTTCGTGGACGATGATCGCGCCGATCGCGCCGCGCCGCGCCGCTTCCTCGAACTTGTAGGTCCAGCGGCCATAATAGGTCATCGTCTTGCCGCCGAACTTGCCGGCGACCGGCTCGCCGGAAGCGGCCTCGAAATCGGGGTCGTTGACAAGGAACAGCGCGACCTTGCCCTTGAGGTCGACGCCCTTGAAGTCGTCCCATCCACGCTCGGGCGCGGAGGTGCCGTAACCGACGAAGACGATCGGCGCGCCGGCGATTTCGGCTGCCTGCGTGTCGCGCACGGTGCTGAGGTAGATGTCGCCCGGAAAGCTCAGCGGCGTCCGGGTCGAGCCTTGCTGGAGGGCAAGTTGCGGCGATTGCAGCTTGGTCCGGATCATCGGCACGGCCTGCGTCCAGCCGCCGTCCTGACCGCCGGGTTCGAGCCCCGCCGCCTTGAACTGCTCGATCAGATAGGCGGTGGTCCTGGCTTCTCCCGGCGTTCCCATCGAGCGGCCTTCGAACGCGTCGGAGGCAAGCACGCGGGTGATCTCCGACATCCGCTCCATGCTGATGCCCGGCGCCTTATCCGCCTCCGCACTGGCAGCTGCCGGCTGGGGTGGAGCAATGGCGATGCTCGAAGCCGGCTCGACCGACTGGCAGCCGCCAAGCAGCGTCAGGCCAGTCATCACCGCACCCACGCGAACGATCCGCAGCATCAAAACCTCCAGCACCCGTTTACGAGGGGCCTTCTGGGGGTTTGTTCGTCGCGGGGCTAGGGGGAGATCGGATCACCGCCGGGGCGATCCGATCCTCGCTTATTGCGGGCTCAGGCCGCGCGGGCCAGTTCGACCTGCTCGTTGGCCGCCGCCGCTTCATTCGCTTCGCCGGCCGGCTCGGCGACCTGCTGCACGCGATCCGGGAAGAAAGTGCGGCTGACGAACACCATCGCGCCCAGCGCGAGGTAGATGCCGACCATCGCCAGCGGCGCGAAGATGATCCCCGCGCCAAGCGGGATGCGCAGGAAATTAGGGTTGAAGCCGAGATCGTGGCCAAGCGCCTCGCACACACCAAGAATGGTGTCGTTGCGCAGGGCAACATTGTTGGTGAAATAATCGCGGCTCGGAATCAGGCTCATCATGTCTCTCCAAGGCGGTCGGCGAAGCGACGCTCGACATCAGGGATGCACACACCGTGCCACCCGAGGCTTTTGCTTGCTTTTCCGATGGTTGGCTGCGCTGTGCAGCCTCGCCGTTCGTTCGTTCTTCTCTTAGATTGGGATAATGCACCAAATTGTGAAGGTGCGATCGCCCAAAGGCGGTATCGGCCGGACCGGCGACACGCTCATTCTACCGACGGGCTGCAGGCGAGGATCAACGGCTAGACGCTGGCCCCATGGCTGTCGGCCAGCCGGATGTGCGGCGCGGTCGGCTCCAGCGGATATTTGTTGCCCGCCGCGCAATTGAACAGCAGCACCCGCTCGTCGCGCCCGACCAGCCCGCGCTCCAGCGCGGCGCGCCATCCGGCAAGCACCGCGGCGCCTTCGGGGCAGAGAAGCATCCCGTCGTCCCGCGCCGCTGCCGCAAGCTCGGCGGCGATCTGCGCTTCCTCGACCGCGATCGCGAACCCGCCGCTTTCTCGCACCGCGCGCAGAATCAGGAAGTCCCCGACCGCCTTGGGCACCCGGATCCCGGTGGCGATGGTCGCCGGCTGCTCCCACCGTTCGGCGAATTCGTCACCCTGCTCCCACGCCCGCACCATCGGTGCGCAACCGGTCGCCTGCACCGCCACCATCCGCGGCCGCTCGGGGCCGATGAGTCCCGCGGCTTCCATTTCGGCGAAAGCCTTCCACATCCCGATCAGGCCGGTGCCGCCGCCGGTGGGATAGAAGATGACGTCCGGAAGCTGCCAGCCATATTGCTCGGCAAGCTCCAGCCCCATCACCTTCTTGCCCTCGGCGCGATACGGCTCCTTGAGGGTCGAGACGTCGAACCAGCGCCCCGCCGCGGCACCTTCGCCGACCAGCCGACCGCACTCGTCGATCTGGCCGTCGGCGACCAGCACGCGCGCGCCATAGGCCTCGGCTTCGGCGATGTTGATCGGCGGGGTTTCCTCCGGACAGATCACCGTCGCCTCGATCCCCGCCGCCGCGGCATAGGCCGCCAGCGCCGCGCCGGCATTACCGTTGGTCGGAAGCGCCATCGCCTGCGTCCCGAAGTGCCTGGCCATGCTGACCGCCATCGCAAGCCCGCGCGCCTTGAACGATCCGGTCGGCAGCCGTCCCTCGTCCTTGACCATCAGCGACCGCACGCCGGCCTTGCTCGACAGACGGGTGAGAGGGAGCAGCGGCGTCTCGATCTCGCCCAGGCTGACCGGCTCGGCGCCCGCGGGCAGCGGCAGCAGCTCGCGCCACTTCCACATCCCCGGCGCACGCGCCGCCAGCGTCTCGCGGCTCAGCGCCTGGCCGACCCGCTCGAGGTCGTAGCGCACCAGCAATGGGCGTCCCGCGCGGCTGAGATTGTGGATTTCGCCGGCGGCATAATTTTCGCCGGTCAGCGAGCATTCGAGGTGGGTGACGAACATCGCCGGGGCCTAGCCCAACCCGCTCGACAAGACGACCCCGTCCAGCGACCAACGGCCATGCTCCTCTTGCGATGTTGTATCATTCACTCTAACTGGGCCGCAGATTTTCCCAGCCGGATTAACCTTGCCCATGTTCGAATTGCCGTTGGCCGTCCTCCTTGCCGCCACCACCTCCCCGACGGTCCTGATGTCGGCCGAAACCGCCGCCCAGCCTGCGCCGCGCAACAGTGACCATGACGCCCAGCAGAACCAGGACATCGTCGTCACCGGTATCCGCCGCAACCGGGAGGACGTGCTTGGCGGGATCAGCGTGGTGTCGGGCGAGGAGCTTCAGCGCGACCTCCGTTCGACCATCGGCGAAACCCTGATCCGCCAGCCGGGCGTGTCGGCGACCAGCTTCGGCCCCAATGCCTCGCGCCCGATCCTGCGCGGCCTCGGCGGTGAGCGCGTGCGCGTGCTGACCGACGGCATCGGCAGCCTCGACGTGTCGACCTCTAGCGTCGATCACGCGGTGGCGATCAACCCGCTGACCGCCGATCGGATCGAGGTCTTGCGCGGTCCTGCGGCACTGCTGTTCGGAAGTTCGGCGATCGGCGGTGTGGTCAATGTCATCGACAGCCGCATTCCGCGCTCCATGCCGGAGAGCCCGCTACATATCGACGCGCTCGGCACCCTCGGCAGCGCCGCCGACGAGCGCTCGGCCAATGCCCGCATCGACGTTCCGGTCGGCCAGAATATCGTGCTTCATGCCGACGGCAGCCTGTTCAGGAGCAACGACGTCCGCACCGGCGGCTACATCCTTTCGCCGGCGCTCCGGGCCGAGGCAGCGGCAAATCCGGATGCCGAGATCCGCGATCTCGCCACCCTCAAGGGCGACCTCCCCAATTCCGCCGCTAGGTCGTCGGAGGTCGCAGGCGGCATCGCCTACATCGACGGCGGCTTCAACGTCGGCGCGTCGATTGCGCGCTTTGACAATCTCTACGGCGCCCCGGTCCGCTATTCGCTCGATCCCGATGCGGAGGCGGAGGAGGTTCGCCTCGACCAGAAGCAGACCCGCTACGACGTCCGTGCCGAAATCCCCGTCGGCGGCTTCCTCGACCAAATCAAGGTTCGCGGCGGAGCGGTCCGCTATCGCCACGACGAGCTCGAGGACACGGGCGAGATCGGCACCACCTTCCGCAGCCGCGGCGAGGAAGGCCGGATCGAGGCCGTGCAGCGTACCGTGAACGGCTGGGGCGGCGGCTTCGGTGTCCAGTATCTCGACCGCCGCGTGAACGTGGTTGGCGAGGAGAAGTATCTGCCTGCCAATCAGCAGAAGCAGCTCGGCCTCTTCACGCTGCAGAATTACGAAACCGGCCCGGTTCGCCTCGAAGTCGGCGCCAGGGTCGAGCGCAGCCGTCTGACCGCCGAGGCCGATTCCGACCTCGGCAACCCGGCGCTGAAGCGCACCTTCACCAGCCTCGCCGGCTCGGTCGGCGGCAGCGTCGCGGTGGCCCCCGCCATTCGCGCCGGCCTCAATCTCTCCTATTCGGAGCGTGCGCCGTCGACCGACGAACTGTTCGCCAACGGCCCGCATGCCGGCACCCAGGCCTTCGAAATCGGCAACCCCGGCTTCGGCAAGGAACGCAGCCTGTCGCTGGAAGCCAGCCTGCGCCGCTCTTCGGGCCCGCTGACATTCGGCGCGAACATCTATCACACCCGCTTCACCGACTTCATCTACCTCCAGCCGACCGACCAGGTCGAAGACGACCTCCCGGTCTACTTCTACCGCCAGAGCGATGCGCGCTTCACCGGGTTCGAACTGGAAGGCCGCGCCCGGCTCGGCACGTTTGGCGGCGTGGAGCTCGCGGCCGATGCGCAGGCCGATTATGTCCGGGCGACCGTGAAGGGCTTCGGGCCCGCCCCGCAAATCCCTCCGCTGCGCCTGCTCGGCGGGTTCGAGGGCAAGGCCGGCGCGATCGATGGCCGCCTCGAAGTCGAGCACAGCTTCGCCCAGAACCGCAACGCGCCGGTCGAAACCGAAACCAAAGGCTTCACCCTGCTTAACGCTTCGGTGAATTGGCGCCCACTGCGGGAACGTCCGCAGCTGACGCTTGGGCTGCAGGCCAACAACCTGTTCGATGTCGAGGCGCGGCGCCACACCAGCCTGCTCAAGGACTACGCCCCGATCGCCGGCCGCGACCTCCGGCTCTCCGCGCGACTGGCATTCTAGACGGCACGAAAAAGGGGCTCGGCATCGCGGTGATGCCGAGCCCCTTTTCCGTCGCCACGGTCGCCTTACAGGTCGATCCCGCTGGCAATGGCTTCGAGCTTGCGGATGCGGGCCTTGAGGTCTGCCAGCTCGATCCGGTCGGTGCCTGAGGCTCCGGCGGGGGCGACCGGTTCGTCGGCCTGGGGTCGGCCAGTCGCCAGTTCCAGCTTGCGGACCTCGAGCCAGCCGGACCAGGCGCGGGAGGCGAACATTCCGGCGACCAGCAGTCCGGCTAGGACCAGCGCTCCGGTCAGTGCGATCAGGGACAGGTCGGTCATCATGCCTTCTCCGAGCGAAGCGCCTCGATCTCACGGGCAAGCGCATCGCTTTCGCTGTTGTTGATGTGATGGTCGATCGCCATCATCCGGCGGTCGGTGGTGTCGAGCTTCTCGCGCAGGTCCTTGACGCTGGCGCGCGGCGCCTCGCCCATCCGCTCATACTCGCTGCGCCGACCCTTGAGCTTGCTCATCGCGGCCGCTCCGACCAGCCCGCAGACGAAATAGGCCAGCAGCGCCTGCCAGAAGGTGACAAAGGTCAGCAGCGGCACCGCGACAAAGGCGACGCGGACAAAGGTCGGGTCGATGTTCAGCGAGCGGCCGATGCCGGCGCAGACGCCGATGAGCTTGCGGTCGCGGCGATCGAGGCTGAAGGCGGGGCGATTCATGGTCGTGGTCCTCACGGGAGGGAAAGC
Source organism: Sphingomonas kaistensis (assembly GCF_011927725.1). NCBI lineage: Bacteria > Pseudomonadati > Pseudomonadota > Alphaproteobacteria > Sphingomonadales > Sphingomonadaceae > Sphingomonas > Sphingomonas kaistensis. The sequence continues at coordinate 2,723,096 of NZ_JAATJC010000001.1, forward strand.
GGAACGATCAGGCTTCTAGCGCTTGATCAGGTTGAACAGGCTTTGCAGCGTTCCGGCGAGCCAGATGTCGACGGTGTCGAGCACCTGGCCGACCGGTCCGAGTTCGGCCTGGGCGGCAGTGCCGATCGGTCCGAGATATTCGAACCGGGCACCGGCCTTGGTGACGACCGGCTCAAGCATAGAAGGCGATCTTCACCGGGGCGGCGACAGCGACGCTCGCCGGGGCGATGGCGGATCCGACGGCAAGGCCACTGACCAGCAGGGCGGCGACGGCGGAGAAGAGAGTGGTCTTGATGTTCATGATCTGGCTCCTTGGATCTGGTTGGCCGGTCCGAAACCGGTCATGCCATTCATGTTGCAGCAAGTGTGCCAAACCCTGTTTTCCGCCATTGCTTGTGCACTGGGGATGATTTTCGCAGGGCTGGTGGTGACTTTTCCCACGCCGGTTGGTGCGCCGTCCCAACTGCTGCCGCTGGAACCCGCCGACCCTTCGCGCGTCTCTCGAAACAACTGAGATCATTACACACAGGAAAGGGTTACATCATGCTGGGCAAGATCGCCGGCGCCTTCATCGGCAACCGCATTGCAGGCCGTCACGACGGAGTGAAGGGCGCTGTCCTCGGCGCCGCTGCAGCCCGCATCGCTTCACGCGGCCTCGGCCCGCTCGGGACCGCGCTCGCCGTTGGCTATGGCGCCAAGAAGCTCATCGACTGGAATCGTCAGCGCAAGACCAACCCGAGCTATCCGGCGAGCGCCACGCCGTCGCAGCGCGCGGCCCGTACCAACAGCCTCTGAGCTGATCGCACCAATGAAAAAGCGCCGCCTGGCTTTGTGCCGGGCGGCGCTTTTTCTGTGCAGGAAAGGAAGGCGGGAGGTCCCCCGATGACAACTTACTTGTCGTCAGCGCCCTCGTCCGACGCTTCGGAATCGCCCTCGGCGGCGCGCTCGTAATAAGGCTCGACCGTGCCCTTGAGCTTGATCGTCATCGGCTGGCCGAACCGGTCGCGGCTCTTGCCGGCGGCGACCTTGATCCAGCCCTCCGACACCGAATATTCCTCGACGTTGGTCTTCTCGACATTGTTGAAGCGGATGCCGACTCCGCGGCGCAGTAGCTCTTCCTTGAAGTAAGGGCTGCGCGGATCGAGGCTGAGGCGGTCGGGCGGGGTGTCGGTGATCTCGGACATGGAACTGCCCTGCCCTTGGCCCAGCCCTCAAGTCAACCGCCATGCCGCAGTGCAGGATTGCCACGCGGCCACCCTCCGTCCTAAGCGCTGCGGCCGATGAGTGAGCCCGTATCCCCGACGCGCCGCAACGCCCCGCGCCTTGCGCTGCACGTGCCCGAACCGTCCTACCGGCCCGGCGACACGCCCGACTTCTCCGCCGTCCGTGTGCCCGCTGCCGGAAGCGCCCCGCGTCCCGACAGCAGCGCCCCGGCGTCCGAAAGTCACCCGCTGGTCAACCACCTTGTCCGCGTGCTGGACGAGGACGGTCGTGCGGTCGGCCCGTGGGATCCGCGGCTGTCGCCCGACATCCTGCGCAAGATGCTGTCGGACATGGTCACCGTGCGCGTGTTCGACGACCGCATGTACCGCGCCCAGCGGCAGGGGAAGACCAGCTTCTACATGAAGTGCACTGGCGAGGAGGCGATCGCCGTCGCCGCCGCCAATGCTCTTGACCGGGACGACATGTGCTTTCCGACATATCGCCAGCAGGGCCTGCTGGTGGCGCGCGGCTATCCGCTGGTCGACATGATGTGCCAGATCTATTCCAACGCCGGCGACAAGCTCCACGGCCGCCAGCTGCCGATCATGTATTCGGACAAGCCGCACGGCTTCTTCTCGATCTCGGGCAACCTCGGCACCCAATATCCGCAGGCCGTGGGCTGGGCGATGGCGTCGGCGATCAAGGGCGACAGCCGGATCGCGATGGGCTGGATCGGCGAAGGCGCGACGGCCGAAGGCGATTTCCACTCCGCCCTCACCTTTGCCGCCGTCTACCAGGCGCCGGTGATCCTTGCGGTGGTCAACAACCAGTGGGCGATCTCCAGTTTCTCCGGGATCGCCGGGGCCGAGCAGGCGACCTTCGCCGCGCGTGCGGTCGGCTATGGCGTCGCGGGCCTGCGCGTCGATGGCAATGACGCGCTCGCCGTCTACGCCGCGGTGCAGTGGGCGTCCGAGCGCGCCCGCGCAAACGCCGGACCGACGCTGATCGAGTTCTTCACCTACCGCGCCGAGGGTCACAGCACCTCGGACGATCCGACCGGCTACCGCCCGGCCGGCGAGGCGCAGCAATGGCCCCTTGGCGATCCGGTCGAGCGCCTGAAGGCGCATCTCGTCGGCCTTGGTGAATGGGACGACGAGCGCCACGCCGCCCTCGTCGCCGACGCCGACAAGAATGTCCGCGCCGCTCAGAAGCAGGCCGAAGCCATGGGCATCCTCCCAGGCCAGGGGTTCGACCGCATCGGCTCGATGTTCGAAGACGTCTATTCCGACACCCCGTGGCACCTCGCCGAACAGCGCGATGCCGCGCTGGGCGAGGCCCGCATCTATCTCGGCCGGGACGCCAGCTGATGCCCAACAAGAACATGATCGAGGCGATCAACGACGCCCACCGCGTGACCATGGCGGCCGATCCCGACGTCGTCGTGTTCGGCGAGGACGTCGGCTATTTCGGCGGCGTGTTCCGCGCCACTGCCGGGCTTCAAGAGCAATTCGGCAAGACCCGCTGCTTCGACGCGCCGATCAGCGAGGGCGGGATCATCGGTGCGGCGGTCGGCATGGCTGCCTATGGCCTGAGGCCGGTCGTCGAGATCCAGTTCGCCGACTACATCTACCCCGGCTACGACCAGATCGTCTCCGAGGTCGCCCGGATGCGCTACCGCACCGCCGGCGAGTGGACCATGCCGATGGTCATCCGTTCCCCCTACGGCGGCGGCATCTTCGGCGGCCAGACCCACAGCCAGTCGCCCGAAGCGCTGTTCACCCACGTCGCCGGCCTGAAGGTGGTCATTCCCTCGACCCCTTACGATGCCAAGGGCCTGCTGATCGCCGCGATCGAGGATCCGGACCCCGTCCTCTTCTTCGAGCCCAAGCGCATCTACAACGGCCCGTTCGACGGCCACCACGATCGCCCGGTCACGCCGTGGGCCAGGCACCCTGACAGCGAGGTGCCCGACGGCCATTACACCGTGCCGCTTGGCAAGGCGCGGATCGTCCGCCCGGGCAACGACCTCACGGTCATCGCCTATGGCACCATGGTCCACGTCGCGCTTGCCGCAGTGGAGGAGAATGGCATCGACGCCGAGGTGATCGACCTGCGCACGCTGGTGCCGCTCGACATCGCGACGATCGAGGAAAGCGTGAAGAAGACCGGCCGGGCGCTGGTGGTGCAGGAAGCGACCAAGACCAGCGGTTTCGGGTCCGAGCTTGCGACCCTGATCCAGGAACGCTGCTTCTACCATCTCGAAGCGCCGGTCGGGCGCGTGACCGGCTGGGACACGCCCTACCCCCACGCCTACGAATGGATCTATTTCCCCGGCCCGATCCGCATGAAACAAGCCCTAGAAAAGGTCATGGCAGACTAATGGCGACCTACCTCTTCAAGCTCCCCGACATCGGCGAAGGCATTGCCGAGGCCGAGATCGTCGCCTGGCACATCAAGGTCGGCGACCGGGTCGAGGAAGACCAGCAGCTTGCCGACATGATGACGGACAAGGCGACCGTGGAAATGGAATCGCCCGTCGCCGGCGTGGTTCGCAAGCTTGCCGGCGAGGTCGGCGACCAGATCGCGATCGGCTCGGTGCTGGTCGAGATCGAAACCGAAGGCGCCGACACTGCCGCAGCCGCTCCGGCCGAGGTCGAGGAAGTCCCTCTCGCCGACGGCGCCGCGGTACCGACGCAGGCGCAGGAAGAAGCCAATCCGACGCTCGACGTAGCGGACGAGCCCGCGCCCGCGCCCGCCGCACCGGCTCCCCAGCCGCAGCCCGATCCCGTCCCGGCGGTCGCGACTACGGACACCCACAAGACCCAGGTTCTGACCACCCCGGCCGTTCGCGCCCGGGCCCGCGACCTTGGCATCGATCTCGGCCAGGTGAAGCACCAGGGCGAGCACATCCGCCACGCCGACCTCGACGCCTACCTGCTGTACAACGGCGGTCAGGTTTCGGGCCGCGGCACTGCCCTTCGTGCGGACGAGCAGATCAAGGTCGTCGGCCTGCGCCGGAAGATCGCGGAGAACATGCAGGCGGCCAAGCGCCGCATCCCGCACTTCGCGCTGGTCGAGGAATATGACGTCACCGCGCTGGAGGAAACCCGCGCGATGATGAACCGCGATCGCGGCTCGAACCCCAAGCTGACGCTGCTGCCGTTCCTGATCACCGCGCTGAACAAGGCGCTCGCCGACTTCTCGATGATCAACGCCACCTATGACGACGAGGCGAACGTCATCACCCGTCACGGTAGCGTCCACATGGGCATGGCCGCGCAGACCCCGAACGGCCTGATGGTCCCGGTGATCCGCAATGCCGAGCGACTGTCGATCTGGCAGCTTGCTACCGAGGTTGCCCGCCTGTCGGACGCCGCCAAGACCGGCAAGGCTACCCGGGAGGAGCTCAGCAACCCGACCTTCACCATCAGCTCTTTGGGGCCGATGGGCGGGGTCGTCTCCACCCCCGTCATCTCTCCTCCCCAAGTCGCCACGATCGCGGTCAACAAGGTCGAGGAAAAAGTGGTGCCGGTGAACGGCGAGCTTGAAATCCGCAAGCGGATGAACCTCTCGCTCTCCTGCGATCACCGCGTGGTCGACGGCTGGGACGCGGCGAGCTTCCTTGCAAGCCTCAAGCCCCTGATCGAAAACCCGCTGCGCCTGCTCGCCTGACGCCGGATCAGCCAGTCTGCGGGAGTGGTGGCGGCGGCTTGACCCCGCCCTGCTCCCGCCGCACCATCCCCTGCCTCCGCGCTTCGCCAGCGCGCCTGCCTGTGCGCTTCCCGGCTCAACCAGGGGGTCACACCATGCTCAAGTTGATCGCTTTTACCTCGTTGCTCGCCGCTACCGGCAGCGCCGCTGCAGCGGCTCCGGCCGACGAGGCGGCCAAGGCCATCGCCACCACACTCGACAAGTTCAATGCCGGTGACGTGCAGGCCTTTATCGACGCGCACACCGCCGACGCGGTGATCACCGACGAATTCGCGCCCTATCTGTGGAGCGGCGAGGGTTCGGTGAAGCGCTGGCTCGACGATTACGCCAAGGATGCCGCGGCTCGAAAGATCGAGAATGGGCGCGTGCTCCACGGCCGCCAAACCCAGGCATCGAGCTTCGGCGAACGCGCCTACGTGGTCCTGCCGACCACCTATTGCATGACCGAAGCCGGGATACCCAAGGCGGGCGAAGGCCACATGACCTTCGTCATGACCCAGGCTGCCGGCAGCTGGAAGATCGCCGGCTGGACCTACTCGGCGCCGTCACCGACCGCTTACACCTCCAAGCAGGGCAAGTGCGGAAAGGCCAAATAGGCACGCAGCGACGGCCTCCACGCCCGGGCGGGAGGCCGTCGCTTACCGACTATGCTGCCAGCAGATCGACGTCGCGCAGGGCCTGTTCGACCGACTTGGCCTTCACCTCGGGCCCAAGGTTGATGCCGTCGGCGCGGACGAATTCGGGCACGATGCCGATGAAGCCGAAGAACGCCTTCAGATAGCTTTCGAGATGCTCGAAATCGGCATTTCCCTGCTCGGTCCCGTAGTAACCGCCGCGCGACAGGGCGATGATCACCCGCTTCGGCCCGGCCAACCCCTCAGGCTTGCCCTCGGCGGTGTAGCGGAACGTGCGGCCGTTCACCGCCAGACGGTCGATCCACGCCTTCAACTGGCTGGGCAGCGTGAAATTATACATCGGCGCCCCCACCACCACCGTGTCGGCGGCGAGGAATTCGTCGAGCACGCTCGCGTCGGCGAACTGGTCGAGCGTGAGGTGGGCGATCGGATCGGCGACCAGGTCGCGATCGATGACCTGCGCGTCCGGACGGGCGGCAAGCTGCTGCTCGACGATGCGGGTCGTGATCTGCCGGCTGACGCTGTTCTCGCCGGTGATCGAGCTATCGACCCGAAGGATGGTGTTCCCTGACATTGTATCTCCAGTCACAAATGATTACCTGGACACCATAGGTAACTGGTCTTCGGATCATTCCAAGAACGCACATGGAGGGTATCAGGGCACATGCATGATACTGGAACGATGGAAGAAAACGGTCTGCGCGCAGCGGGCTGCCGCAACGTGACGCCAGTACTCAATCGCATCGGCGACAAATGGTCGGTGCTGATCGTAATGATCCTCGCCCGCGCTCCGCACCGCTTCAACGAACTGAAGCGTGAGATCGACGGGATCAGCCAGCGCATGCTGACGCTCACCCTGCGAGGGCTCGAGCGCGATGGACTCGTCAGCCGGACGGTCGAGCCGACGGTCCCGCCCCGCGTGACCTATGCGCTGACCGAGCTGGGCGTCAGCCTGATCGAGCCGGTCGAGGCGCTCGGCAGCTGGGCCATCGCGCACATCGCCTGCATCCGCGCGGCGCAGGAACGGTTCGACGACGCCAACGCGCCCGCCGAGCCGGCAAGGATCGGGGTCTCGAACCACCTCGCCATGACGGCCTGAGGGCGCTAACCGCCGGTGCATGAGCACCGATCTCGCCGCCCTCGGCATCCTCGAAGAACGCCTTCGTTTTCTCGCCGCCAACATCATCCACCACGCCAATCACGTCCGTGACAGCGCGGACGGGCTGAAGGTTGGCGGGCACCAGGCGTCGAGCGCGTCGATGACGGCGATCATGGCGGCGCTCTACTTCGATGCGCTTGGGCCCAATGACCGGGTCGCGGTGAAGCCTCACGCTGGCCCGGTGCTCCACGCCATCCATTACCTGCTCGGATCGCAGGACCGCGCCACGCTGGAGAACTTCCGCGGTTTCGGCGGTGCGCAGAGCTATCCGAGCCGGACCAAGGACCGCATCCCGGTCGACTTCTCCACCGGTTCGGTCGGCCTCGGAGTCGCCATCACCCTGTTCGCCAGCCTGGTTCAGGACTGGCTGTCCGCCCGCGGCGCGCTTGGCGACGACCAGCGCGGCCGGTTCGTCGCCTTGATGGGCGATGCCGAGCTCGACGAGGGCAATATCTACGAAGCCCTGATCGAGGGCCACAAGCACGACGTCCGCAACCTGTGGTGGATCGTCGACTACAACCGCCAGAGCCTCGACGCGACCAGTGCCGACCGCATGTTCGAGCGTTTCGATGACATCTTCGCCACCTGCGGCTGGCGGGTGGAGACGCTGAAATATGGCCGCCTCCAGCGCGACCTGTTTGCAAGACCCGGCGGCGAGGCACTGCGGACCTGGATCGATCGCTGCCCCAATGTCGATTATGCCGCTCTCACCTACGGCGGCGGCGCTGCGTGGCGCACCCGCCTGCAAGCCGATCTCGCGGCTGAAGCCGAGACGCTGAAGCTTGTCGCCGGCCTCGATGACGAAGCGCTCGGCAGGCTGATGACCAATCTCGGCGGCCATTGCCTCGAGACCCTGACCGAAGCCTTCCGCCGCAATGGCGACGATCAGCCGACCTTGTTCATCGCCTACACCATCAAGGGGTTCGGCCTGCCGTTCGCCGGTCACAAGGACAATCACGCCGGACTGATGAACCCGACCCAGTTCGCTGCCTTCCGCGACTCGCTCGGCATTGCCGCGGGCGAGGAGTGGGAACCGCTCGCCGGACTCGGCGGCAATGCTCGTTCGGGCGTCGAGGCACTGGTCGATGCGACCAAAATTCGCCGCCAGAAGGAGCCGCGCAATTTCACCAGTTGGGCGGTCCCTGAACTTCCCACCCCTACCGGCGAGGAGCAGAGCACTCAGGCCGCGTTCGGCCGCATCCTGCTCGACCTCGCCAAGTCGGGCGATCCGCTGGCCGACCGGATCCTGACCACCTCGCCCGACGTCACGGTGTCCACCAACCTCGGCGCGTTCGTGAACAATCGCGGCCTGTTCCACCGCCGGGACATCCGCGACGTGTTCGCCGAAGCCAAGATCCCGTCCGCGCAGAAGTGGGCGGCGAAGGACGCCGGCCAGCATGTCGAGCTCGGAATCGCCGAATCCAATCTGTTCCTGATGCTCGCCGCCGCCGGCCTGTCGGGCGACCTGTTCGGTCACCGCCTCGTGCCCATCGGCACCCTCTACGATCCGTTCATCGCCCGCGGCCTCGATAGCCTCAATTACGGCTGCTACCAGGACGCCCGCTTCCTGCTGGTCGCCACCCCCTCGGGCCTGACCCTCGGGCCCGAAGGCGGCGCGCATCAGTCGATCAACCCGCCGCTGATCGCGCTCGGCCAGCCTGGCTTGCGCCACTACGAGCCCGCCTTCGCCGACGAACTCGCCCTCTTCATGCGCGAAGCCTTCCGCCTGATCGACGAGCCGGCGGGCGAATCCACCTACCTTCGCCTCTCAACCCGCAGCATCCAGCAGGAACCCCGCGCCTCCGACGACTGGAAGCCCGATGCCCTCGCCGGCGGCTATTGGCTGCGTGAGCCCGGCGCCGGTGGCGAGGCCGCCATCGTCGCCATGGGCGCGGTCATGCCCGAAGCCCTCGCCGCCTTCGACGCGCTCAAGGACGACGTGCCCGGCCTCGGCCTCCTCAGCGTCACCAGCCCCAACCTCCTCCATCGCGGATGGAGCGCGGCGCAGGCGGCCGAATGGCGCGGCGAACGCCAGCCGAGTCACGCCGCCACCTTGCTTTCCCGCCTGTCGCCGACCGCCCGTCTTGTCACCCTGTGCGACGCCGCTCCCGCCTCGCTGTCGTGGCTCGGCGCCGTCCTCGGCCACCGTGTCGCCCCGCTCGGCGTCGACCGCTTCGGCCAGACCGGTAACCTCCCCGACCTCTATGGCGAATATCGCCTCGACGGGGAGGCGATCACCGAGGCGATGGCGGGGCTTCTCATCGGCTGAAGCGAGGCCTAAGCCCAACCCATGCCCGGACGCTTTTATGACGAGTGGAAGGAAGGCGACACGGTCGCCCACGCCCTCCGCCGCACGGTGACGGAGACCGACAATCTCCTGATCTCCACCCTCACCCATAATCCCCAGCCGCTGCACCTCGACGCCGAAGCCGCCAAGGACACCGAGTTCGGCCGGATCCTGGTCAACAGCTGCTTCACCTTCTCGCTGCTGGTTGGCGCGTCGGTCGCCGACACCACCGAAGGCGTGCTGGTCGCCAACCTCGGCTTCGACGAAGTCCGCCTGCCCTCCCCCGTGTTTATCGGCGACACGCTGCACTTCGAAAGCAGCTGCCTGTCCAAGCGCGAAAGCAGGTCGCGCCCGACCGCCGGTCTCGTCACCTGGGAGCATCGCGCGATCAACCAGCGCGGCCAGACCGTCTGCACCATGAAGCGCACCGCGCTCATCCAGAAGGCCGCTGCGTGAGCCGCCAGCCACGTTCCTGGCTGTTCGTCCCCGCCGACAGCGAGAAGAAGATCGCCAAGGCGCTGGAGAGCGAGGCCGATGCGCTGATCTTCGACCTCGAGGACAGCGTCGCGCTCCCCAACAAGGCGCTTGGCCGCGATCTCCTCCGCAACCTGCCTTCTCGTTCGGGTGGGCCGCAATGGTGGGTCCGGATCAACCCGCTTCGCACCGAGGACCACCGCCTCGACCTCGAACTATTGGGCTCCGCTGACATCCACGGCCTGGTCCTGCCCAAGGCCGAGAGCGGCGCCGACATCACCGAGCTTGCCCACCGCTCGGGCTCGATCCCGATCCATGCCATTGTCACCGAAACCGCCGCCTCGTTGTTCGGCCTGCTGTCCTATCGCGACGTCAAGGATTCGCCGCTCGCCGCGATGAGCTGGGGTGCGGAGGACCTTTCCGCCGCGCTTGGCGCCGCCTCGAACAAGGATGGCGAGGGTCGCTACACTGCCCCCTACACGCTCGCCCGCACCCTGACCCTAGCCGGCGCTGCGGCCGCGGGAGTGCAACCGGTCGACGGCGTGTTCGCCGATTTCCGCGACGAGGCCGGCCTGATCGACGAAGCGCTCGACGCCGCCCGCGACGGCTTCACGGGCAAGCTCGCGATCCACCCGGCCCAGGTCGGCCCGATCAACGCGGCTTTCTCCCCTACCCCTGACCAGGTCGCAAATGCCCGTGCGATCGTCGCAGCCTTTGCAGCCGATCCGTCGGCCGGCGTGTTGAGCGTCCACGGCCGAATGGTCGACAAACCCCATCTGATCCAGGCTCAGCGCACGCTGGCCCGCGCAGGAGAATAAGCATGCCGACCATCGCCAAGGGCTGGGGCACCGACGCCGCCGACCAGCCGCTCCGCGAAATGGAGTTCGAACGCCGCGACCTCCGGCCAAACGATGTCGCGATCAAGATCACCCATTCGGGTATCTGCCATTCCGACCTCCACACCTGCCGCAACGACTGGGGCGGAAGCCGATATCCGGTCGTCCCGGGTCACGAGATCGTCGGCACCGTCACCGAGGTCGGGCCCGAGGTGACCAAGCACAAGGTCGGCGACACCGTCGCGGTCGGCTGCATGGTCGACAGCTGCATGGAGTGCGACCAGTGCCTCGAAGGCTGGGAAGTGTTCTGCCGCAAGGGCTGCATCCAGACCTACAACAGCAAGGACTTCCACGACGGGACGGTCACCAAGGGCGGGTATTCCGACCACGTCGTGGTCCGCGACCATTTCGTCTGCAAGGTGCCCGACGGCATGGACGTCACCCGCGTCGCGCCGTTGCTGTGTGCTGGCATCACCACCTATTCGCCGCTGCGCCAGTATAACGTCGGCGAAGGCACCAAGGTCGCGGTGATCGGTCTCGGCGGGCTCGGCCACATGGGCGTGAAGCTCGCCGCCGCAATGGGCGCGCACGTGACAATGATCACGACCACGCCCGAAAAGGCCAAGGACGCACGCGAGCTTGGCGCGCACGACGTGATCGTCTCGACCGATCCCGAGCAGATGGCCGCCGCCGCTACCCGCTTCGATTTCATCCTCAACACGATCCCCGTGAGCCACGAGATCGACGGCTACCTCAACCTCCTCGGTCGCTCCGGCCGGATGGTAATCGTCGGCGCGCTGACCCCGATGCCGGGCTTCACGGGCTTCCAGCTCATCTGGTGGAACCGCGCCGTCGGCGGCTCGGCGATCGGCGGCATTCCCGAAACGCAGGAGATGCTCGACTTCTGCGCCAAGCACGACATCTATCCCGACTGCGAGCACATCAGGATCGAGCAGGTCAACGACGCCTATGAGCGCCTGCTCAAGAACGACGTCCGTTACCGCTTCGTGATCGACATGGAGCAGACCGCCTGAGATGACCCCGACCGAGCTCGCCGCGCTGCACGAGGCTCATGCCTCCGATCCCCACGCCTTCTGGCTGGAGCAGGCGCGGCGGCTCGACTGGGTGACCTTTCCGGAGCGGTCGGGCGACACCTCGTTCACTCGTTCCGACTTCCACATCCGCTGGTTTGAGGACGGCATCCTCAACCTGTCGGCCAATTGCCTCGACCGGCACCTGGCCGAGCGGGCGAACGACACCGCGCTGGTCTTCGAGCCCGACGAACCCGGCGCCGGCCGCTCGGTCACCTACGCTGAACTCTACGCCGACACCTGCCGCTTCGCCCATCTCCTGAAGGAGCGCGGGGTCGGCAAGGGTGACCGGGTGATGATCTACATGCCGATGATCCCTGAAGCGGCGGCGGCGATGCTTGCCTGCGCCCGCATCGGCGCGGTCCATTCGGTGGTGTTCGGCGGCTTCTCGCCGGAAAGCCTCGCCGGCCGGATCGACGATTGCGGTGCCCGCGTCGTCATCACTGCCGACGAAGGCGTGCGCGGCGGCAAGCGCATTCCCCTGAAAGCCAATGTCGACGCCGCCTGCGACCTTGCGACCGGCATCGAGACCGTCATCGTCGTCACCCGCACCGGGGGCGAAGTCACGATGTGCGAGGGCCGTGACCTGCGTTGGGAGGACCACCGCGACCGTCTCGAGGCTGATTGCCCGGCCGAGCCGATGGCCGCCGAAGATCCCCTGTTCATCCTCTACACCTCGGGATCGACCGGAAAGCCCAAGGGCGTGGTCCACACCACCGGCGGCTACGCCGTCTGGGTCGCCACCACCTTCGATTGGGTGTTCGAGCCGCAGGTCGACGACCTTTTCTGGTGCACCGCCGACATCGGTTGGATCACCGGGCACAGCTACACCCTCTACGGCCCCCTAATGGCGGGCACCCCCACCGTCATGTTCGACGGCGTGCCGACCTGGCCCGACGCCAGCCGCCTGTGGGAAACCATTGACCGCCTCGGCGTCACGATCCTCTACACCGCCCCCACTGCCATCCGCGCGCTGATGCGGGAGGGCGACGAGCCGGTGAAGAAGCACCGCCGCGAAAGCCTCCGCCTGCTCGGCACCGTCGGCGAGCCGATCAATCCCGAGGCTTGGCGCTGGTATCACGATGTGGTCGGCGACGGCCGCCGCGCAATCGTCGACACCTGGTGGCAGACCGAAACCGGCGGCGTCCTGATGACCCCGCTCCCCGGCGCCACCTCGATGAAGCCCGGCAGCGCCACCCGGCCCCTTCCCGGCATCGAGCCGCTACTGGTCGATGCCGAAGGGCGCGAAATCCACGGCGACGATGTCAGCGGCAATCTCTGCCTGCGTGGGTCCTGGCCCGGCCAGATGCGCACTGTCTGGGGCGACCCGCAGCGCTTCATCGACACCTATTTCACCACCTACCCCGGCCTCTACTTCACCGGCGACGGCTGCCGCCGGGACGGGGATGGCGACTATTGGATCACCGGCCGGGTCGACGACGTCATCAACGTCTCGGGCCACCGCATCGGCACCGCCGAAGTCGAAAGCGCCCTGGTCGCCCACCCGCTGGTCGCCGAAGCCGCCGTGGTCGGCGCCCCGCACGACCTAAAGGGCCAGGGCATCCACGCCTTCGTCACCCTCAACGCCGGCGAGGAAGGCGGTGAGGATATCGTTCGCGAGCTTCACGCCGAGGTCCGTAAGCATATCGGCGCGCTGGCCATCCCCGAACGCATCCAGTTCGCCCCCGGCCTCCCCAAGACCCGCAGCGGCAAGATCATGCGGCGGATCCTCCGCAAGATCGCCGAAGGCCAGCTCGACCAGCTCGGCGACACCAGCACGCTGGCCGATCCGGGGGTCGTCGATGCGCTCGTCCGCGACCGCTAGGGCCGCCCTCCCGCTCGCCTTGCTGCTCGGCGGCTGCGCCGCGCCCGAACTTGCGGCCGGCACGGCGCCGCTCGATCCGGTCGCCTTCTTCACCGGCGACAGCCGCGGAAGCGGAACGCTTGACCCCATCGTCGGCGGAAAGGCGCCCGTCTCGGTCGAAAGCCGTGGGATCAGGACGGGCGATACCCTGACCCTTACCCAGCGCATCAGCGAAGGGGACAAGCCGCAGCGCACGCGGGTGTGGACGATCCGCACGCTCCCGGCCGGCGGTTATCTCAGCACGCTGACCGACGCGAAAGGCCCGGTCAGCGTCGATGTACGCGGCCCGCGCGCCTATCTCGCCTACACCACGCCAAGCGGGCTGCGCATCAAGCAGCAACTCGCGCTCCAGCCCGATGGCCGCACGATCCTCAACCGGCTGGAAGCCTACAAGTTCGGAATCCGCGTCGCCGTCCTGAACGAGACCATCCGCAAATAGCGCTGAGCCTAGCTTTCGCCGCACTTTTCGGCTACCGGCGCCGCCTCCCATGGCAACAGTACTTCCCACCCCGCCGCGCGTCGGCATGGTCAGTCTCGGCTGTCCCAAGAACCTCGTCGACAGCGAGCGGATCCTCGGTCAGCTGCGTTCCGACGGCTATCAGATGAGCGCCGACTACGAAGGCGCCGACGTCGTGCTGGTCAACACCTGCGGCTTTCTCGATTCCGCCAAGGAAGAAAGCCTTGAGGCGATTGGCGAAGCGCTGGCCGAGAATGGCCGCGTCATCGTCACCGGCTGCATGGGACGCGAGGCCGAGGTCATCCGTGCCCGCTTCCCGAACGTCCTCGCGATCACCGGAGCCCACGCCTACGAAGACGTGGTCGCCGCCGTGCACGACGCCGCCCCGGCCCCGCGCTCGCCTTATCTCGACCTCGTGCCGCAGGCGACGCCGCACCTCAAGCTGACGCCCAAGCACTACAGCTACCTGAAGATTTCCGAGGGCTGCAATCACCGCTGCGCCTTCTGCATCATCCCGCAGATCCGCGGCGATCTCGTCTCGCGCCGCCCCGACGCCATCCTGCGCGAGGCCGAAAAGCTCCTCGCCCAGGGCACGCGCGAGCTGCTGGTCATCAGCCAGGACACCAGCGCCTACGGCCTCGACCTGAAGCATGCGGCCTGGCCGTGGAAAGGCTCGGACGTCCGCGCCCACATGACCGACCTCGCCCGCGCGCTGGGCGAGCTGCGCACCCCCGAGGGCGATCGCCCTTGGGTCCGCCTCCACTACGTCTACCCCTATCCGCACGTCGACCGGATCATGCCGCTGATGGCGGAGGGGCTGGTCCTCCCCTATCTCGACATCCCCTTCCAGCACGCCAGTCCCAAGGTGCTGAAGGCGATGCGCCGCCCCGCCAACGAGGCCCGCGTGCTCGAACGGCTGGTGCAATGGCGCGCGCAAGTCCCCGACATCGCCATCCGCTCCTCCTTCGTGGTCGGCTTCCCCGGCGAGACCGAGGAGGATTTCGACTACCTCTTGCAATGGCTGGCCGAGGCCCGCCTCGACCGCGTCGGCGCCTTCCGCTTCGAGCCGGTTGAGGGTGCGCCCGCCAATGACCTCCCCGGCCACGTGCACGAAGAGGTCAAGGAAGAGCGTTACGCGCGCGTGATGGAATTGACCGCGCGCATCTCGGCCGAAAAGCTCGCCGCCAAGGTCGGGCAGACGATCGACATCATCGTCGATGCGGTCGATGCCGAGACCGGCGGCGCGACTGGCCGCAGCAAGGCCGACGCACCCGAGATCGATGGCGAGGTCCATCTGCGCGATGCGGGCCATCTTCGCGCCGGCGACTTCGCCACGGTGCTGGTCGAGGAAGCCGACGAGCACGACCTGTTTGGCGTTCCCGTGCAGGAGCAGGCGCTTGAGTCGGCTCGAGGGTAAGCTCTGCATCGTGACCGGCGCCGCCCGCGGCATCGGTCATGCGATCGCCCGGCGCTTCCACGCGGAGGGCGCCCGGCTGGTCATGACGGACATCGACGAAGCCGCCGGAACGGCCGCGGCCGAAAAGCTCGGCGCCGACTTCCTGCTGCTCGACGTCCGCGAGGAAGAGCATTGGGACGAACTGGCCCGGCCTCATCCCGCCTGCGACGTGCTGGTCAATAACGCCGGGGTCACCGGCTTCGAAGGCGCGCCCGCCGCACACGATCCGGAGAACGCCAGCCTCGCCGAATGGCATGCGGTGCATCGCACCAATCTCGACGGCACCTTCCTCGGCTGCCGCTATGCAATCCGCGCGATGAAGGCGAAGGGCGACGGCTCGATCATCAATGTCTCGTCGCGCTCGGGTCTGGTCGGCATCCCCGGCGCGGCCGCCTACGCTTCGTCCAAGGCCGCGATCCGCAACCACAGCAAGTCGGTCGCGCTTTATTGCGCGCAGCAAGGCTGGCGGATCCGCTGCAACAGCGTGCACCCGGCCGCCATCCTGACCCCGATGTGGGAAGCGCTGATCGGCGACGGACCCGACCGTGAGGCAAAAATGGCAGCGATGGTCGCCGACACCCCGCTCCGCCGCTTCGGCACGACGGAGGAGGTTGCAGCGATGGTCGCCTATCTCGCCGCCGACGAAAGCGCCTACGTCACCGGTTCGGAATTCACCATCGACGGCGGCCTCCTCGCCGGCTCCGCCGCAAGCCCGGGCGACTGAGCGAAGCACCGGGCCGGAGCCGCCCCTGACGCCGACGGGCCCCAACAGCCGCCTTCCTGAGCCGTGACCTTGTCGGCTAAGGGCTGGGCATGACCGATTTCGCCACCCTCCTCCGTCCCGACCGCGGGGAAGCCGCGCGCCTCCTCCACCTCGTCGATGCGACGCTCCTGCCCGAATGGCTGAAAGCCCACGCCGGGCCGCGCCGCCAACTGGTCGAGGCGGCCCGTTTCGAGGGCAAGGCCGGGCAGTTCCTGCTGATCCCCGGCGGCACCGCCGGCGAATGGGAAGCCCTTGTCGGGGTGGCCAAGCTGTCTGCGCTCACGCCCTGGTGCCTCGCTCACGCCGCCGAGCGCCTTCCGGAGGGCAGCTATCGCCTTGCCGGCGACATGGTCCCGGGCAACGCCGCGCTTGGCTGGCTGCTCGCCCAGCACCGCTTCACGTCCTACAAGAGCAAGCCGGAGCAGCCTGCCGGCCCCCGCATCCTGCTCAGCGCGGAGCCAGCGCGGGTCGACGAGATGGTCCGTCTCGCCGACGCCACCGCCCTTGTCCGCGATCTCGTCGATACCCCGGCCGGCGATCTTGGCCCGGCCGAAATCGAACGCGCGGTGCGCGACTGGGCCAAGGGCTCGGGCGTCGACGTCGAGGTCACCAAGGGCGACGCGCTCGAACAGGGCTATCCGATGATCCACGCGGTCGGCGCGGCCGCCCTTCCCGCCCGCGCGCCGCGGCTGATCGAGGCCCGCTGGGGCGACCCATCCCACCCCAGGCTGGCGATCGTCGGCAAGGGCGTGGTGTTCGACACCGGCGGCCTTAACCTCAAGCCCGGCGCCGGGATGCGATTGATGAAAAAGGACATGGGCGGTGCTGCCCACGCCTTGGCGCTGGCCCGGCTGATCGTCGCCGAACGCTGGCCGGTCCGCCTCCACCTGCTGATCCCGGCGGTCGAGAATGCGGTGGCGGGTGGCGCCTTCCGTCCCGGCGATATCCTGACCAGCCGCCAGGGCCTCAAGGTCGAGATCGACAATACCGACGCCGAGGGCCGCCTGATCCTCGCCGATGCGCTGACCCGCGCGGGCGAGGAAGGTGCCGAAACGCTGGTCGACTTCGCCACCCTGACCGGCGCGGCCCGGATCGCGCTCGGCCCCGACCTTCCGGCCACCTTCAGCAACGACGACGCGCTTGCCGCCGACCTCATCGCCGCCGGTTCCGACGTTGCCGATCCGCTGTGGCGGCTCCCGCTGTGGGACGGCTATGACGACATGCTGAAAAGCGACCTCGCCGACCTGTCGAACAGTGCCGACTCGCCCTTCGCCGGGACCATCACCGCCGCCCTGTTCCTGCGCCGCTTCGTCCGCGAGGGCACGGCCTGGGCCCATCTCGACACCTTTGCCTGGCGACCCGCGCCTCGTCCGGGGCGTCCCAAGGGCGGCGAAGCGCTTGGGCTTCGCGCTGTCCATGCTGCCCTGTCCCGCCGGTTCCGTCGCTCTTAGCGACTGTTTTTCGGTCCAAACGTCGCACGGGCGCAACATTTCGGTTCCTCGCCGGTTAACAGGGCACGCTAGGCAGGCGAGGAGTTTCCAGTCCAATGAGCGATGCATCGCTAAGCGGGTGGATGCGAGCCCTTGTCGGCTACGTCCGATCCGGCGAACCGGATCTGACCAACCGGCAGATGGCCCTGCTGATGATCGTCTATCTGACGCCTGGCCCCCACACCGTCCGCGGTCTTGCTCGTGTTCTGGGTGTTTCAAAGCCCGTTGTCACCCGCGCCTTGAATACCTTGGGTGCGCTCGGCTATCTGCGCCGCGAACGAGATCAGGACGACAGGCGCAATGTCTTCGTCGTCCGGACCAGCAGCGGGGCCGATTTCCTTGAAGGGTTCAAGCGTAACATCCGGGGCAGCGAACGCGGCGGCGACCGTGATCCCGACCGGCGGCCGGCCCTCGGGCAGCTCGCCCACGCCCATCGCTGAGGCTCCGGCCGGCGGCTTTCCACTGGCCGGCCCGTCCACCCATCCCGATCCGCGTACCCACGCCTATCGCCAGGACCTGGCGGATATCGCGCTCGCCGGGACAGTGATCGCTTCGCATTACGCGGAGCCGCTGCAGTGTCACGTCGCCCGCGCCGCCGCACTGAAGGCCGGTCCTTCCGCCGAATCCGAAACGCTGGCCGAGCTTGAGCCGGGCGCGTCGATCCGGATCCTTGACCGCAGCCGCGGGTGGGTCTGGGGCTATGCCGGCGGGCTGGTCGGCTATGTTTCGGCCGCCGCCGTCGGCGCATGATCCGGTTTCTTCTCGGCGCGATCGTGGCGGGCCTCCTTGCGGCGTTCGCCGCGGTGACGCTGCTGTGGTGGTCCGGCGGCTCGGCCAAGGCCGAAACGGTCACCGTCACCGAAGGCGCCACCCTGACCCGCCTGTGCCCCGAGCTTGAGCGCCGCAGCCTGATTCCCGGCAATTGCACCAGCTACCGCCTGTTCGCGCGACTGCTGGGATCGGCCGACGGCATCCAGGCCGGCGAATTCGAAATCCCGGCCGGCACCAGCGGCGCCAAGCTGCTCGATATCCTCCAGCACGGTCAGCCGGTGCAGCGCCTCGTCACCATTCCCGAGGGCACGCCCAGCATCCTCGTCGCCGACAAGCTTGCCGCCGTCCCCTTCCTCACCGGACCGGTGCCCGAGATCGCCGAAGGATCGGTGCTCCCCGACAGCTACAGCTTCGCCCGCGGCGAACCCCGGGCCGAGGTCGCAGCGCGGATGAAGGCGGCGATGGACCGGACGCTGGCCGAGCTATGGCCTTCCCGGAAGGTCGGCACTTGCCCAGTTGCCACCCCGCAGGAAGCGGTCACGCTGGCGTCGATCGTCGAAAAGGAAACCGGCAAGCCCTCCGAGCGCCGCGCGGTGGCCGGTGTCTACTGCAACCGCCTCAAGATCGGCATGAAGCTCGATGCCGACCCGACCGTCATCTACCCGGTGACCAAGGGCAAGCCGCTCGGCCGCCGGATCCTCCGCTCGGAGCTCGACGCGGACACCGGCTACAACACCTATCGCCGGCCCGGCCTTCCGCTCGGCCCGATCGCCAATCCCGGCCGCGCCAGCATCGCCGCCGTGCTCGACCCCGAACAACATCAGTATATCTACTTCGTCGCCGACGGCACCGGCGGGCACATCTTCGCCCGCACGCTCAGCGAGCATAATGCCAACGTCCAGAAGTGGTTCGCCATCCGCCGCGCGCGCGGCGAGATGTGACGGGCTCCGGCCAGGCCGGAGCCCTCCCGATCAGATCGCTTTCAGGATCAGCGAGGCGTTGGTCCCGCCAAAGCCGAAGCTGTTGTTCAGCACCGCCTTCACCGGCCGCTTCTTCGCGACGTGGGGGACGAGGTCGACCCCCTCGGTGCCCTCGTCCGGGGTGTCGAGGTTGAGTGTCGGCGGCACGATCTGGTCGCGCAGCGCGAGGATGCAGAAGATGCTCTCCACCGCGCCCGCGCCGCCCAGCAGGTGGCCGATCGCCGACTTGGTGCTGCTCATCGACGCGCCGCCGAGATCGTCGCCGAACACCCGCTTGGCGGCCGCCAGCTCGATCGTGTCGGCCATTGTCGAGGTGCCGTGGGCGTTGATGTAATCGATGTCGCCCGGCTCCATGCCCGCCTTGCGAAGCGCCATCCGCATCGCATTCTCGGCGCCGGCACCATGCGGGTGCGGGGCGGTCACGTGATAGGCATCGCCCGACAGGCCGTAGCCAACCACCTCGGCATAGATCTTGGCGCCGCGCGCCTTGGCATGCTCATATTCCTCGAGCACGATGACGCCTGCGCCTTCGCCCATGACGAATCCGTCGCGGTCCCTGTCGTAGGGGCGGCTGGCCTGCTCGGGCCGGTCGTTATAGCTCATGTTGAGCGCGCGGGCCTGGGCGAAGCCGGCGACTCCGATCGGGCAGATGGTCGCCTCGGCGCCGCCCGCGACCATGATGTCGGCATCGTCGTCGCGGATCATTCGCGCCGCGTCGCCGATCGAGTGGGCGCCGGTCGAGCAGGCGGTCACCACCGCATGGTTCGGCCCCATCAGGCCGTATTTGATCGAGACCTGGCCCGAGATGAGATTGATCAG
Source organism: Sphingomonas kaistensis (assembly GCF_011927725.1). Lineage (NCBI taxonomy): Bacteria > Pseudomonadati > Pseudomonadota > Alphaproteobacteria > Sphingomonadales > Sphingomonadaceae > Sphingomonas > Sphingomonas kaistensis. The sequence goes on from NZ_JAATJC010000001.1 coordinate 2,743,092, forward strand.
GCGGCCATGGACGAAGTGCGGGGAGACCCGGCCCGGACCCTTTTCAGCCAGCACCAGGCTTTCGCTCTCGATGCCCGGAAGACCGCCGATGCCGCTGCCGATCGAGCAGCCGGCGCGCAGCTTCATCTCGTCCGACATGTCGGTCAGCCCGGCATCCTCGAGCGCCTGGCCGGCCGCATCGAGACCGAAGATGATGAACGGATCGACCTGGCGCTGGATCTTGTGATCGACCCTCTTGCCCGGGTCGAACCCATATTCATGATCGGCCGGCTTCACCTCGCAGGCGATCTGGCACTTGTAGTCGGAAGCGTCGAACCGCGTGATCGGCCCCGCGCCGCTCTTGGAGGCGAGAATGTTGCTCCAGGCGGTTTCGACATCGCAACCAAGCGGCGTCACCAACCCGAGACCGGTCACCACGACACGACGCATAAGCACTCCCCTGAGTAGACATGATCTGGGCCGAATACAGAAACAGGCCCGGCAACGCCGAGCCTGTTCCTATCGCCTCGGCGAGCCCGTGTGGACGAGCTTAGCTCTGATGCTGGTCGATGTAGTCGATCGCATCCTTGACGGTGGTGATCTTTTCGGCCGCGTCGTCGGGGATCTCGACCCCGAACTCTTCCTCGAACGCCATGACCAGCTCGACGATGTCGAGGCTGTCGGCACCGAGATCGTCGATGAAGCTCGCTTCTTCCGTGACCTTCTCGGCTTCGACGCCCAGATGCTCGACGACGATCTTCTTCACCCGTTCTGCGGTCTCGCTCATCTCAACACTTTCCTTCCTGCAAAGCTTTGGCCAGTGCGTTAGCGAGACGCTTGGGCGTTGCCAAGAGGATGTGTCCCATGACGCCCGCACGCCCCCTGACCCGAGGCGAGATCGAGATGGCCCGATCGGTGTTCGGCGACGGCATCGATTACCCGTCCGTCCAGCTCGTCCGGCGCAAATGGTGGCCATTCCAGTCGCGCGGGATCGTGATGGCCCCGTGCGGCCATATCCACTTCCACCCCGACGATCCCAACTGGCGGGAGGATTTCAGCAAGGCGGACTGGGCACTGCAGGGCTTGTTTATCCATGAGATGACCCATGTCTGGCAGACCGCCCGCTCGGGCCGCTTCTACCTGCCGCTGATGCGCCACCCCTTCTGCCGATACGCCTACCGGTTCGACGAGGGCCGCCCGTTCCTTGGCTACGGGCTTGAACAGCAAGCGGAACTTGTCCGCCACGCGTTTCTCCAGCGCCACGGCATCAGGCTGGCCAAGGCCGCCGACCTTGCCAGAATCGAGCGTATTCTGCCGTTTTCTGATCCTGAGCGTACTGTTACCTGACAGCCACAAAGGTTGCGCAATAGCCGCCTTGAGCCCGGCCTCCCCTCGCCGATGACGTCACTTCGCGATAGCCTCTCACTGTCAAACAGAAGGGGGACCATCATGCGCCTGTCCGTCAGTCCGACCCGGACGCTGCTCGCCACCACCGCCAGCCTCGCCCTTGCCGTTCCGGCAGCCGCGCAGACGACCGGCGAAAGCCAGGCGCAGGCCGCCACGTCGACCGCTTCCGATCCTGCGCCGGACCAGGATGAGCGTGGCCTTGGCGACATCATCGTCACCGCGACCAAGCGCGCCTCGACCGTCCAGGACGTTCCCTTTTCGATCAACGCCCAGACCCAGGAAGATATTCAGCGCGCCAACGCTTCGACGATCGAGGACATCAGCCGCAACGTCGCCGGTCTGCAGGTCCAGAACCTCGGGCCGGGACAGAGCCAGGTCAGCGTCCGCGGCGTGTCCGCCGGCCAGATCGTCCGCGACCAGCCGGGCGTGAAGGAACAGGTCGGGGTCTACCTCGACGAAAGCGTCGTCTCGCTGTCGCTGTTCACGCCCGACTTCGACCTGTTCGACCTTAACCGCGTCGAAACCCTGCGCGGGCCGCAGGGAACGCTGTTCGGTTCGGGCAGCGTCGGCGGCACCATCCGCTACATCACCAACCAGCCGCGCACCGACCGCACCGAAGGTCAGATCGAAGCCAACATCAACACCCTCGCCGACGGCGGCCAGGGTGGGCATCTCAAGGGCGCCATCAACCTTCCGCTCGGCCCCACCGCCGCGCTTCGGGTGGTGGGCTATGCGACCAAGTTCGCGGGCTTCGTCGATGCGGTCGGACCGGCCGCCGGCGAGGACGTCAACGACGGCACCCGAGTCGGCACCCGCATCTCGCTGCTGTGGCAGCCCGCGCCCGGCATCCGCCTCACGCCGCGCATCGTCTACCAGGAGATCGAGGCCGACGGCTTCAACCGCCAGGAGATCTTCAATCTTTATTCGAACCCCTTCACCGTGCCGGCGCGCACCTTCCAGGAGCGCGAGCAATATCTCCTCCTGCGTGAGAAATTCCGCGACAAGACCCGCCTTGCGGACCTTACCGCAAGCGCGGACCTCGGCGGAGTCGAGCTGACCTCCGTCACCAGCTACATCGACCGCGACATCCTGGTCAGCCGCGACGCCTCGGCGCTGACCGGCTCGGTGTCGGTCGACCTCGGCTTCAGCAACGCGGCGGTGAACCTCCCGTCGAACCTCGTCGATACCACCGACCTCAAGCAGTGGAGCCAGGAGCTTCGCCTATCCTCGACGGGCAGCGGCCCCTTCTCGTGGGTTGTCGGCGGCTTCTATTCCAAGGTCGACCGGCAATATACGCAGCGCCTGCCCACCCCGGGCTATGACGCCGCCACCGATGCCGCGCTCGGGGCCGGCACCGCCGTCGCCGTCCGCAACGGCTTCCCCGCCAACTCGCCCTACAACGCCGACCTGCCTTACGACATCAAGCAGAAGGCGGTGTTCGGTGAAGCGACCTACGACTTCGGGCAGGTCAAGCTGACCGGTGGCGGCCGCTTCTACGACTTCTCGGAAAGCCGCGACTTCATCTCCGGTGGCCTGTTCGCCAACGGCGACCGCCGGATCGGCGACAAGACCAAGTCGAACGGCTTCAGCCCGCGCGCCATCCTGTCGTTCGAGCCGAACCGCAACCTCACCTTCAACCTGCAGGCAGCCAAGGGCTTCCGGCTCGGCGGGGTCAACGATCCGCTCAACCTGCCGCTCTGCTCGCCGGCCGACCGGACGCTGTTCGGCGGCTTCCAGAATTACGACGACGAGACGCTGTGGAATTACGAGGGCGGGGTGAAATTCAGCCGCGGCCCGGTGACCTTCAACGCAGCGGCCTTCTACACCGACATCAAGAACCTGCAGGTGACCCTTGATGCGGGCAGCTGCTCCAGCCGCGTCGTGTTCAACGTCGACAAGGCGCACACCCGCGGAATCGAGGCCGAATTCAACCTCCGCCCGGCGCAGGGTCTCGACCTGAGCTTTGCCGGCAGCCTGCTCAATGCCGAGTTCGACACCACCCTGCCCGGCGCCCTCGCCGCCGCGACCGGCATTCGGGACGGCAACCGCCTGCCGAGCGTGCCCAAATATCAGTTCGCCGCCTCGGCCACCTATGGCAGCCGCTTCAGCGACAGCAGCGAATGGTATGTCTCGGCCAGCTGGCAGCGGGTCGGCAATCGCTACACCCAGCCCGCCGACCAGGAGAACAACCCGCGCACCTTCGTCTCCGGCCTGCCGTTCAACGGCGCGCCCGCGACTGCCTCGACCCGGGTCAACCTGCTGCTTCCGGCCTATGACCTCGTCAATCTGTCGGCGGGGATCGACTTCGACAGCGGTCTTGGCGTGCAGCTTTACGCCAACAACCTGTTCGACGAGAACGCCCTCCTGTCGTTCGACCGCGAGCGCGGCGGACGGGCCCGGCTCGGCTACAACATCGGCCGCCCGCGCGAGATCGGGCTGACGCTGCGGTACAAGTTCGCGTCGGTCCGCGAGGAAGCGGCGCCTCTGCCTCCGCCGCCGCCACCACCGCCGGCTCCGCCGCCGCCGACGCAGACCTGCGGCGACGGATCGGTCATTCTCGCGACCGATGTCTGCCCGCCGGTGACGCCGCCGCCGCCTCCGCCGCCAGCCCCGGCCCCCGTCCGGGGGTGAGCGACACCACTCCCGTTGTCACGGTAACGCGCCGCTCGCTCCTCCTCGGAGCGGGCGGCGCTGCCGTCTCGGCCCCGGCGATGGTACGCGCCGAGAGCATTGGTTCGGCCCCGCGAATCGCGGTGCTTGGCGCCGGCGTGTTCGGGACGTGGACCGCCGAGCAGCTACGCCGGCGCGGAGCCCGCGTTTCCCTGCTCGACGCAGCGGGCCCCGCGCACAGCCGTGCCAGCAGCGGCGGCGAGTCGCGCATGACCCGGGCGGGTTATGGCAAGGACGCCATCTATGCCCGCATGGCGGTCGCCAGCCTGACCGAATGGAAGAAGCTCAGCCTGCTTTCCGGGCTCCCCATCTTCCACCCGACCGGCGTCCTGTTCTTCTTCCAGGGCGAGAACCCCTACCTGACCGAGAGCCTTCGCGTGCACCGCGAGCTCGGCCTGCCGACGCAAGCGCTGTCCCACGTCGAAATGGCCAGGCGCTTCCCGATGATCGACTTTGCCGGTGTCTCGGCGGGGATGTTCGAACCCGGCTTCGGCGCGCTGATGGCCCGGCGGTCGGTCCAGACCCTGGCGCAGCGCTTCCAGGCCGACGGCGGAGCGTTCCTGTCGTTCGCCGCCGCTCCGCCCCGCCCGGCAGGCGACAGGATCGACGCCCTGCACTCTACCAGCGGCGAGCGCATCGAAGCCGACCATTTCGTAGCCGCGGCCGGACCCTGGATGGCCAAGCTGTTTCCGGAGGTCATCGGCCGCCGCATCGTCGCCACGAGGCAGGAAGTGTTCACCTTTGCCCCGCCCCCGGGCAACCATCCGTACCGGCCGGGAGCGATGCCCGGCTGGGCCGATTTCAACGGCGGCGACGTTTATTACGGTTTCCCCGACCTCGAGGGCAAAGGAGTGAAGTTCGCCCACGATTCGCACGGCCCCGACGTCGATCCGGATCGCAACGATCGCCGTCCCACCGACGCTGCGCTGGCCGAAGTCGTCGCCTTTCGCGACCGCCGCTTCCCGGGCCTGCGCGGCGCCCCGCTGGCGACGGCCGAAGTCTGTCAGTACGAAAACAGCGCGAACGGCGATTTCCTGATCGACCGCCATCCGCGCTGGACGAACATGATCCTGGTCGGCGGCGGATCGGGCCACGGCTTCAAGCACGGCCCGGAAGTGGGGCGGATCGCCGCCGAACTGACGCTCGACGGCACACGTCCCGACCCGCGGTTCAGCCTCGCCACCAAGGGCACCAAGCCGAACCGCGCCGTTATCTGACCTCAGCCGGCCTTGGCGACCCCGACCAGCGCCGGGCGCAGCAGGCGGTCCTTCAGCACGTAGCCGGCCTGCATTTCCTCGATCACGGTGCCAGGCTCGGCATCGGAGGGAATCTCGATCATCGCCTGGTGCCGATTGGGATCGAGCGGCAGTCCCTTGGCCTCGACCCGGGTCACGCCGTGACGGCCGAATACAGCGTCCAGCTCGCGTGCGGTCGCCTCGATGCCCTCGATGAAGTTCTTCAATTCGCCGTCGCGCGCACCCTCCGGGATGTGCGACAGCGCACGGTCGAGATTGTCCTTCACGCTGAGCATGTCGCGGGCAAATCCGGTGTTGGCGTAAGCCACCGCCTGGGTCCGCTCCTGCTCGGCCCGCCGGCGCACGTTCTGCACCTCGGCGGCGGCGTACAACGCCTTCTGCTGCGCTTCCTCGAGCTTCGCCTGAAGCTCGGCGAACTGGTCATGTTCCTGTAATTCGGGGCTGTTCTCCGCAGTTTCCGCGCGGATTTCCTCGGCCTCGTCGTGACGATCAGTCATTCTTATCCCATCAATCTGGTGAGTGCTTGCGCCGTATAATCAACCATGGGAACGATCCGCGCATAGTTCAACCGCGTCGGCCCGATCACCCCCACCACGCCGACTACCCGGCCTTCGGCCCCGCGATACGGCGCCGCGATAACGCTTGAGCCCGACAAGGCAAACATCCGGTTTTCGGATCCGATGAAGATCCGGCATCCTTCGCCCTCGCGCGCGCTTTCGAGCAGGCGGACGATTTCCTGCCGGTCTTCCAGCTCGTCGAGCAGCCGCCGCACCCGGTCCAGATCCAGCGCCGCCGCCTCGTCCAGCAGGTTGGCCTGGCCGCGCACGATCAGGATTGGCCGTGCCGGGCCATCTTCCCGCCACTCGGCCAGGCCGGTCGCAACCAGCTCGGCCGCCGCCGCATCCAGCGCCTCGCGCCGGTCCCTGATTTCCTGCCTCAGCCGCGCCTCGGCCTCGCCCAGCGTCAGCCCCGCAAGCCGTGCCGTCACAAACGCCGCGATCTCGCTCAGCGCAGAAGCGGTCAGTCCGGGCGGAAGCGCGACCATCCGGTTCTCGACGCTGCCATCCTCGCCGACCACGACCGCAAGCGCCTGGGCGGCGTTGAGCGGAACGAACGCCAGCTGGCGCAGCCGCCGCTCGAATTTGGGCGCGACTACCACCCCGGCGCACGCCGACAGTCCGGACAGGGCCGCGGTGGCGTTGGCCAGCGCTTCCTCCAGCGGCCGGTCCTTGACCTGCCGCTCAATGGCCGCCCGCTCCTCCGCGCTCGGCAGGTGCGACTGCATGATCCCGTCGACGAACAGCCGCAGCCCCGTCTCGGTCGGAAGCCGCCCGGCCGACGTGTGCGGATGGGTCAGCAATCCGCACGCCTCGAGCTCGGCCAGGACCGAGCGGATCGACGCCGGCGACAGGTTCACGGCGCCGCTCAGCGACTTCGATCCGATCGGCTGGCCGCGCTCGAGATAGGCCTCCACCACGCGGCCGAAGATGTCGCGCATCCTGGTCGTCAATTCGGGCAGCGGCGGGCTCATGGCAGGCATGTAGGATCGCCGTCTCGTTCCGTCACCTTTGAACTTGGCCGCTCCCCATGCCTCGACTTCGCGGCGCAGGAGGGGGTAAGGGCCCGCAAACCCCATTGCAGGAGACAGATCAATGCGCCCATCCGGCCGCGCCCCCGACCAGATGCGCACCCTGAGCTTCGAGCCGGGCTTCACCAAGCACGCCGAAGGCTCGTGCCTCGTCAGCTTCGGCGACACCCGCGTGCTGGTCACCGCCAGCCTCGAGGAGAAGGTGCCACCGTTCCTGCGCGGCAAGGGCCAGGGCTGGGTCACCGCGGAATATGGCATGCTCCCCCGTGCCACCCACACCCGCGGCGCGCGCGAGGCCGCCAAGGGCAAGCAGTCGGGCCGCACCCAGGAAATCCAGCGCCTGATCGGCCGTAGCCTGCGCGCCGTCACCGACCTGCAATTGCTCGGCGAGCGCCAGATCGTGCTCGATTGCGACGTCATCCAGGCCGACGGCGGCACCCGTACCGCCGCCATCTCGGGCGCCTGGGTCGCGCTTCGCCTCGCGGTGGACGGCACCATGGGCAAGCTCTCCGCCGACCCGATCCGCACCCAGGTCGCCGCGGTCAGTTGCGGCTTCCACCAGGATACTGCCGTCCTCGACCTCGACTATCTCGAGGATTCGACCGCCGGCAGCGACGGCAACTTCGTGCTGACCGCGGATGGCGCGATCGTCGAGGCGCAGCTTACTGCCGAAGGCGCGACCTTTGACGAAGAGGGCCTGCTGCGCCTGCTCCGCCTCGCCCGGATCGGCTGCGGCGACATCTTCGCGGCGCAGCTGAAGGCGTGCGGGCGGTGAACGCGGTCGGGCCGAAGCTGGTCATCGCGACCCATAACGAGGGCAAGCTGCGCGAAATCCGCGCGCTGGTCGCACCGTTCGGAATCGAATGCGTCGGCGCCGCCGAACTCGACCTGCCTGAGCCCGAGGAGACCGGCACCAGCTTCGTCGCCAACGCCGAACTGAAGGCGCGTGCCGCCGCCGACCTGACCGGCTTGCCCGCCCTGTCCGACGACAGCGGCCTCAGCGTCGATGCCTTGAACGGGGACCCGGGCATCCACTCCGCCCGCTGGGCCGAGGACGAAGCCGGCAACCGTGACTTCGGCCGCGCGATGCAGAAGGTCGAGGAGGCTCTCGAGGCCGCCGGACCCGAAGCCGGCCGCGACGCGAACTTCACTTGCGCACTCAGCCTCGCCTGGCCCGACGGCCGCACCGAAAGCTTCGAAGGCAAGTCGTTGGGTCATCTCGTCTGGCCGCCGCGCGGTGCAAACGGCTTCGGCTACGACCCGGTGTTCGTGCCCCACGGCCACGAGCAGACCTTCGGCGAGATGGAGCCGGAAGCCAAGCACGCCATGAGCCATCGCGCCAAGGCGTTCGAGCAACTGGTGCAATGGCTGGCGACCTAGCCCTCTACCTCCACTGGCCGTTCTGCGTCAGCAAATGTCCGTATTGCGACTTCAACAGCCACGTCCGCGAGTCGGTCGACCAGCAGGCATGGCGCGACGCGTTGCTGGCCGACCTCGCGCATGAAGCGGCGCTGCTTCCCGGACGGCGGCTGACCAGCATCTTCTTCGGCGGCGGCACGCCCTCGCTGATGGACCCGGCCACCGCCGAGGCGCTGATCGACGCGGCCCGCCGCCATTGGCCCGCCGCGGACGATATCGAGATCACGCTGGAGGCCAATCCGTCCTCGGTCGAGGCCGCACGCTTCGCCGATCTCGCTTCGGCGGGGATCAACCGCGTCAGCCTCGGCCTCCAGTCGCTCGACGACAGCGCCTTGCGCTTCCTCGGCCGCGCCCATTCCGCAGGCGAAGGCCTCGGCGCGCTCGATATCGCCCAGCGCCACTTCGGCCGCGTGACCTTCGACCTCATCTATGCCCTCCCCGGTCAGGCACTGTCCGCTTGGCAGGCGATGCTGGACCGCGCCCTTGCGCTCGGGACCGGCCACCTTTCGCTCTACCAGCTGACGATCGAACCCGGCACCCGCTTCGCCGCGCTGCATGCCGCGGGCAAGCTTGATCCGCTCGATTTCGACCAGGCCGCCGACATGTTCGAACTGACCGGCGAGGTGACCGCCGCCGCCGGCCTGCCGCTGTACGAGGTCAGCAACCATGCCCGGCCGGGCCAGGAAAGCCGCCACAACCTCACCTACTGGCGTTACGCCGATTATGCGGGCGTCGGCCCTGGCGCCCATGGCCGCCGCCTCGGCCAGCGCACCGTTCGCCACCGGAAGCCCGAGAATTTCCTTTCGGGCCTCGCTCGCAACGGCCACGGCATCGTCGAGGAAGCGCCCCTGTCGCCGATCGAATCGGCCGACGAGGCACTGGTGATGGGCCTGCGGCTGGCCGAGGGCATCGACCCGGAGGCGATCAGGTCGCGCTTCGGCCTCGACCGCCTGCTCGACGATCGCGCGGTCGCCCGGCTCGTCGCCAGCGGCCACCTGTCATGGACAGGCGATCGGCTCCGGACCACCGCCGCGGGCCGGCTGCTGCTCGATCACATCCTGGGCCTGATAGCCGACCCTCAACCCCCGTCGGCGGTGATCCGCTCGGCATAGCTGGCGACATAGTCCGAAATCTGCTGGTCGGCGTCACTTTCCGCCGGTTTGCGCGACCTGCCGTTGCGAAGGTCGACCGCGACCAGCGCCGACTTGAACGCCGTCATCTGCGCCGAACAGCCGGCCCGCGCCATGCCGTCGAAATCGGCGGGAGTCTTCTTGTCTTTCGTGGCTTGTTCGACAGTGGTCCGCAGGCACGTCACGAATGCCTTTCGCTGCGTCGCCCCGTCCGCCTGCATGGCCGCAGCGGCGCCAATCAACATCAACCCTGTAAGCATCACAAAGGCCCCTCCCCAAGTGGTTGCGGGGCGCAGGATGACTCGATTCGCGGGTGTTTTCCAGTCCTCTCAGAAGCTCGTCGGTGCCGGTGAAACCGGGGTCGAACCAGAGGCTGTCAGTGCCCGCACCTCGAACGCGCGTTGGGCGACGTTGTCGGAGCGAAAGCGGAAGATGCCATCGACGCCTGCAAAGCCTTCGCGGTCGTCGATGGCGCCCAACGGAAAGCGCCGGCCAGGCTTCCAGCTACGCGCCGCCCGGGAGGCCAGCAGAACCGCATCATAGCCGAGGCTGGCGATGCGGGGCGGGTTCTGACCGGGATAGCGCGCCCGGTAGCGCCCGACGAACTGGCTCCAGCGCCCCTCCGTCGGTGCCGCGAACCAAGCGCCGCGCAGGCGCGTGCTGCTTCCGGCTCCGCCCGATGCCCACAGTTCCGTGCCGAGGATCCGCGCTCCGCCGGGAATTCCGGCCGCTGCAGCGCCCGCCACGCGCACATTGTCGGCGATGAGGATGGCATCGTAGGGACGGTTCCCGAGCCGCCGCGCCGCCGCACGTGCGGAGCCCGGCGCGTCATACGTCTCGATTCCGACCAACTGGCCGCCCGCTTGCCGGACCGCCGCGGAGAATGCCTGCATCGAGCGCTGGCCATAGTCGCTCGCCGGCGCGATCGCCGCGAAGCGCCGGCTGCCCCGCGCCGCGGCCTCGAGCACCACCCGCTCGACGGCCTGGCTCGGCGTAAAGCCCAGGATGTACGCGCCGGGCGCCGTGGCGTCGCGATCGTTGCTGAAGGCGATCAGTGGCACGCGGGCCCGCTGGGCCAGCGGAGTAGCCGCGCGGACGTCGGCGCTGAGCAATGGACCCAGGATTAGGCCGTGATTGGCAGCGATCGCCTGCTGGGCCGCAGCGAGAGCGCCGCGCTGGGCCGTGTCGAAGAGAGTGAGCTCAAAGGCCTTGGTTCCCGTGTCGAGCATCGCCAGCCGGGCTGCATTGCCAAGTGCCCGGCCAACCGCCGCGTCGGGACCCGTCAGCGGGACCAGAACCGCGACGCGATTGACCCGGGAGCCGCCGGATCCCGGCCGATCGAGCGGACGGCCGGCGCAACCCGCCAGCAACAGCGCGCCAAGCGCGGCGGTGAGAAAAGTCCGGCGGCCTTGTGCCGGGCTGGCCGAGAGTGCCATGACGGTGCTGCTTCCCATGAACGATCCCTTGCCCCCTGGCCTCTACATCGTCGCGACCCCCATCGGCAATCTCGGCGACCTGACGATGCGGGCCGCCGATGTGCTGCGGCGTGCGGCGCTAGTCCTGGCCGAGGACAAGAGGGTCAGTTCGCGGATCATGGCGCACGTCGACGCCCATGTGCCGATGCGCACCTACAACGACCATAGCGACTCCGCCGACCGCGACGCGATCGTCGCCCGCCTCGGACAGGAAGCGATCGCCCTCGTGAGCGACGCCGGAACCCCGCTGATCAGCGATCCCGGCTACAAACTGGTGCGGGAAGCGCGGGCCGCCGGGCACAACATCGTCACCGTGCCGGGCGCTTGCGCGGCGGTGGCGGCATTGACCCTCGCCGGCCTGCCCACCGACCGCTTCCTGTTCCTCGGTTTTCTTCCTGCCAAGGAAAAAGCCCGGGCCGACGCCATTGCCGAAGTCGCCGCCATCCGCGCGACCCTCGTGCTTTACGAAAGCGGGCCGCGCCTCGCCGCCATGCTGACCGCCCTTGCCGATGGGCTTGGGGCGCGGGAAGGGGCGGTGGCGCGGGAATTGACCAAGCTGCACGAGGAGTGCGTGACCGGCGACCTACGCGAACTCGCCGCCCGCTATGCCGAGGCGCCGCCCAAGGGCGAGATCGTGGTCGTGGTCGGGCCGCCGCCCGACGCCGAAGCGCCCAGTCTCGAGGACCTCGACAGTGCACTGCGCGCCGCCCTCGCCGCCGGGGAAAGCCCGAGCCGGGCCGCCGCCGCGATCGCCCAGCGTCTCGGAGTGCGGCGCAAGCTTGCCTATGAACGCGCGCTGGAACTCGGCCGCTGAGCGAGGCCCGCGCCGAGGCCGAGCGGAGAGGCCGGCGAGCGGAAGACCTCGCCGCATGGTATCTGCGCTGCAAGGGCTGGACCGTGCTCGGCCAGCGGGTTCGGACCCCGGTTGGCGAAGTCGATCTCGTCGCCCGCCGCGGCAAGGTGCTGGCCTTTGTCGAGGTCAAGGCCCGCGCGACCCGCGCAGCGGCCGATGCCTCGCTCGACACCCACCGCCTGCGGCGGGTCGCCGCTGCCGCCGAGCTGCTGCTGCCACGCTTCATCGGGGAGGCCGAGGACGTCCGGATCGACGTCATCCACATCGTCCCGGGCCAGTTGCCGCGCTATCTGGTCGACGTCTGGCAAGGATGACAGGGGGTTGGCGGGTCACTAAGGCGGCGGCTCAGTTTTTGCCGGAGTCCCCATGAGCCTCACCGTCGCGGTCCAAATGGATCCGCTCGAATCCATCAATATCGACGGGGATTCGACCTTCGCGCTGATGCTCGAAGCGCAGGGGCGCGGGCATCGCCTGTTCGAATATCCGGCCGATGCCCTGACCTACGAGGATGGGGCGCTCCGCGCCCGGGCGCGGCCGGTTACGGTCAAGCGGGCGCATGGCGAGCATTTCGCGCCAGGCGACCCGACCTCGCTCGATCTGGCCGAGGACGTGGACGTCATCCTGATGCGCCAGGACCCGCCCTTCGACATGGGCTACATCACCGCCGCGCACCTGCTCGAGCGGCTCGACGGCAAGACCCTGGTGGTCAACGACCCGGCCAATGTCCGAAGTGCGCCCGAGAAATTGTGGGTGCTCGACTTCGCCCGCTTCATGCCACCGACCCTGATCACCCGCAGCATGGAGGAACTGACCGCCTTTCGTGCCCGTCACGGCGAGATCGTGGTCAAGCCGCTGCATGGCAATGCCGGTGCCGCCGTGTTCCGCATCGGCCACGACGGCAGCAACCTGCGCGCGCTGGCGGAGCTGTTCTCCGAAACCTGGAAAGAGCCGTTTATCGCCCAGGCCTTTCTCCCGGCCGTCAGCGAGGGGGACAAGCGCATCATCCTGGTCGATGGGGACCCGATCGGCGCCATCAACCGCGTACCCGGCGCGGGAGAAATCCGTTCCAACCTTGCCGCCGGCGGTACCGCGCATCGTACCGACCTCAGCGACCGCGAGCGCGAGATCTGCGAGGCGCTCGGTCCCGAGCTTCGCCGCCGCGGCTTGCTGTTCGTCGGCATCGACGTGATTGGCGGCATGCTGACCGAGATCAACGTCACCTCACCGACCGGCCTCGTCGCGCTGGACCGGTTCGAGGGCATCAACAGCGCCGGGCTGATCTGGGATGCGATCGAGCGCAAGCTCGGGCGGGGTGACGTCCGTGGGTGATTGGGTCATCCGCCTGATCGAGCAATCGGGCTACCTCGGCGTGGGCTTCCTGATGTTCCTGGAAACCATCTTTCCGCCGATCCCGTCGGAAGTGATCATGCCGGTCGCGGGGGTGGCCGCGGCCAAGGGGCAGATGAGCCTGGCCGGGGTGATCGCCGCTGGAACCACCGGCGCGATGCTCGGCAATATCGTGTGGTATCTTGCCGCCCGCGCGCTCGGCATTATCCGGCTCAAGCCCCTGATCGACCGGTTCGGGCGCTGGATCACAATGGACTGGAACGAGGTGCAGCGCGCGGAACACTGGTTCCGGCAGAACGGCACCTTCTTCGTCTTCCTCGGCCGGATGTTGCCGACGGTCAGGAGCCTCGTCTCGGTCCCGGCCGGACTCCTCAAGATGCGCTTCAAGACCTTCTTCATCGCTTCCACCATCGGAACGGCAGGATGGACCTCGGCGCTCGCCTATGCAGGGTTCAAGCTGCGCGAACAGTTCACCGAGGTGGACCAGTGGCTTGGCCCGGTCAGCAACGCGATCCTGGTCACCCTGGTCCTCGGCTATCTATGGCGGCTGATCCGTTATCGCGCGATGAGTTGATCCGATACGGTTGCTGTAATGGCGCGGCGGATCACGAAAGATCGCTCCGATTCAGTTGTTTAGCCTCGCGTTAACCGGCGGAACGCTTTGAGGGTGGTGTCGAGGCGGCCGGTCAAACCCACAGCCGGTCGCCTCGACAGACTCGGTCAGGACCGAGGGTGCGCGGTCCGCCACACATCCAGCATGTGCGCTGCATCGACCGCGGTATAGAGTTGCGTCGAGCTGAGGCTGGCGTGCCCGAGGAGCTCCTGCAGCGACCGGAGATCAGCCCCGCCGGCAAGCAGGTGGGTGGCGAAGCTGTGGCGCAGCGCATGGGGCGTGATGCGGTCGCCGAGGCCGAGCGTCCGCCGCGCCGTCGCCACCGCGCGCCGCACCACGTCGCCGCTCAGCGGCCCTCCCCTGGCGCCGCGAAACAGCGGTTGCCTGAAGTCGAGCGGCCAAGGGCAGAGCGCGACGTAAGTGGCGACGGCCTCCGCCACCACCGGCAGCATGGCGACGACCCGCGTCTTGTTGCGCTTGCCGGTGAGGCGAAGCGTATCGCCGAGCGGATGCACCTCTGCCGGCAGTCCAAGCGCTTCGGAGATGCGAAGGCCGGAGCCGTAGAGCAGCAGCAGGAGCGCGGTGTCGCGCGCCGCGATCCAGGGCTCACGTGCGAGTGCACCGGTTTCTTCGGCCAGCGCAATGGCGTCGGCGGGGGCGGCTGGGCGCGGCAGGGTACGCGGGCGCTTGGGGGTCGCGATGCGCGGCAGCGCCGCGGGGACGCCCTGCTGCTCGGCGACGAAGCGTAGAAAGGCCCGAACCGCGGACATCTCCCGCGCCGCGGCGGACGGACCGAGTCCCTCCCCGCGCCGCCGGGCGAGATAGGCGCGCAGGTCCGTCGCCTCGACCCGGGTCAGCAGGAGCGGGCTTGGCAGCTCGCCCAGGTGGACCGTCAGGAAGTCGATAAGGCGATGGGCGGTTGCGACATAGGCCCGCGCCGTGTGCGGGCTGGAACGGCGGTCGAGCCGCAACTGCCGGTCGAATGTCGCGGCCAGCGACCGCGCGTCGGGGATCAGGGGTTCAGCGTCCACCGCCGCAGCATAGCGCCGAGGCTGGCCCCGAGGAACAGCAGCAATTCCGATCCGTGATGACCGTCGAGCGGCTCTGCCCCGCGTTGTCCGAGCAGGAGGATGGCGTCGGGAAGGGCGTCGGGAAGACGGATAAGGGCCTCCGCCCCGATGAGGTCGCAGGCCGGCCCGAACAGCGCGTGGCCGCGCTCCACGCTGCGGACTTCGACCGGCTCGCCGCCGTTGACCCACTGGCGCAGCAATGCCGCTTCGCAATGCTGGACGCCGCTCGAATCGACCCGGAATCCCTGCTGACCGACGATCAATCCGAGGGCCACCGCATCAAGGCCGAGGATCAGCGGCCATTCCTGCACCACGACGTGCAGCAGATGGTCGAAGTCAGTCGCGTCGAGCGCTGCAAGGACCGCCTGGTGGATGGCCGCCACTGCGCCGGACTGGCCGCGTGCAAAGGCGAGCAGGTCCTCCCGGGCCTCCTCGGCCGCAGCCACGCGCTCACGCAGGCGCGCCAGCGCATGATCCTCGAAAGACAGGAGCTGTCCCATGGCGGCAGTGTATGCCCGGGAAGGTTAACGTCCAGTGCCTGGACGCAACGGTGTCAGCCGATCTTCTGCCCGGTCGCTTCCCAGTCCTTGAGGAAGGCGGCGATGCCCTTGTCGGTCAGCGGATGGGAGAAGAGCTGGCGGATGACGCTGGGCGGCGCGGTCATCACGTCGGCGCCCAGCTTGGCGCTTTCGTGGACATGGATCGGACTGCGCACGCTGGCGACCAGGATCTCGGTCCCGAAGTCGTAATTGTCGTAGATCATGCGGATGTCGGCGATCAGCTCCATCCCCGGATAGCCGACATCGTCGTGACGGCCGACGAACGGGGAGATGAAGCTCGCCCCCGCCTTGGCCGCCAGCAGTGCCTGGTTGGCGGAGAAGCAAAGGGTCACGTTGACCATCGTCCCGTCGCTGGTCAGCGCCTTGCAGGTCTTGAGCCCGTCGAGCGTCAGCGGGACCTTGATGGTGATGTTGTCGGCGATCCGGCGCAGCACCTCGGCCTCGCGCATCATGCCGGCGTGATCGAGCGCGATCACCTCGGCCGACACCGGCCCGGGGCAGATCTTGGCGATCTCGGTCACCGTCTCGATGAAGTCGCCGCCGGACTTCTTCACCAGTGACGGATTGGTCGTGACCCCGTCGAGAAGTCCGGTGTCCATCAGCTCCCGGATGTCGGCGAGATCAGCGGTGTCGGCGAAGAACTTCATGGTGGTACCATCCCAAGTGCAGTTGCCCTGCGCTTAGCGGCGCGGCACACAGGCGTCCATGACCGAGCATGTCCTGAACGAACGCCGCGGCGCCCACCTGCGCCTGTCGCTGAACCGGCCCGAGCGGCGCAATGCGATCACCGTCGCCATGTATGCGGCGCTGGCCGACGCGATCGCCGCGGCACAGGACGATCCGGGCATCCGGGTCATCACGCTCGAGGGCGAGGGCGTCGACTTCACCGGCGGAAACGATCTCGCCGACTTCATGAAGGAGATGCCGCAGGACGGCCAGACCGACATCCCGGTGTGGCGGTTGCTGCGGGCTCTGGCCACCAACCAGGTTCCGCTGATCGCCGCGGTGCATGGCAATGCGGTCGGGATCGGCACCACCATGCTGTTCCACTGCGACCTGGTGCTCGCCGAGGAGGGAACGCTATTCAAGATGCCGTTCACCGAACTCGGCCTGGTTCCCGAAGCCGCGAGCTCGCTGATCCTTCCGCGCCTGGCTGGCCGCCAGCTAGCCGCTAAATATCTCCTTCTGGGCGAGCCGTTCGGAGTGGAGGAAGCCGAACGCTTCGGCCTGGTCACCCACCGCGCCGCGACCGGCGACCTGGCCGAGCGGCTGGAGACCGTGGTCGGCACCCTTCTCTCCCGCCCACCAGAAGCCATGCGACTGACCCAGCGCCTGCTTCGCGGAACGTCACAGGACGAGGTGCTCGAGCGGATGGAATGGGAGAATGGTCACTTCTCGGAGCGGCTGACCTCCGTTGAAGTGAGGGAGGCGATCCAGCGCTTCTTTGCTGCACGCGCCGCGCGCTAGGCGGCGATGTAGACCCGCTTGGTGCGCGTGAACACGATGGTGGGCCCGTTGACGAGAATGAGGCTCGGCACCACGCTGTAGGTGACCTTGAGGTCGAGGTAGCGCAGGCCCGACGAAGTCTGTCCTGCCGCGACGGTCGGGGTTCCGAAAGTCCCGTAGGTGGAGCTGAAGCGCCGCTCGCTGATGCGGGTGACGATCTGTTCGTCCGTTGGGCGGCCGCAGCCCGTTGCGGCATTCGGGGCGACGCACAGGGTCGCGTAGCGCGCGCCCTCGCCGAGCGCATTCTGGATGCCGGCATTGGCATAGAGGGCGAGGCCGAACTGGATCACTCCCCAGATCATCGTCAGACCGATCGGGAGAGCCAGAGCCGTCTCGACCATGGCTCCGCCACTGTCATCACGCGCGAGCTTGTGCAGTAGCGCCATCATTGCACCCGGGTCCCGGCCCGTGCCTTGACCAACACCTTGCCGGCGGAATTGGTGTTCAGCCACGGCATCGCGAAGGTCGGCGTGTAGGCCTTTTCGATCTTCACTTCGATGAAGCGGGCATAGCGCTGACCCGCCGGGCAATCGTCGTTATACTTCGTGTCCATGGAAGCGAAGTCGACGAAGGTCGAAGTGCCGTTGCACTCAAGCCAGTACTTCACGACCACCGCGCTGTTCTGAACGCCGGCCTCGGTCGCTGCTTCCGACTTGAGCGTGGCGAAGATCGAGCTCTGCGAGTCGACCTGCACTCCCTGCATCGCCTTTTCGATCGCACGCTGCGCGACCTGCTCGAGCACGAGTTTCTCGCTGAAGCCTTTGCCAAGATCGACAACGCCGATCAGCAAGCCGGACAGGATCGGTGCGAGCAGCCCTAGTTCGACTACCGAAGCCCCGCTCTCGTCACCAAGGAATTTGCGGAACAACCTCATGCGACAAGCCTCACGTGGCGGCCCATGACGCGGCGGGTGCCGTAGCCGGTCGAGCAAGTGTTGACGATGTCGGTGTTGCCCGAGAATTCGACCTGCCACGCCACGAACTGAGCACAGCTGAAGGTCAGGTCCGAAGTGCCGTTGATCCTCAAGAGCTGCTTGGGGAAATACATCGCGCCGCTGAACGTGGAGTTCGAATTGCCGTTGATGGTATTGGTGCCAGAGGAGGCTCGGCGGTCCTGGTAAAACAGGATGTCCTTGTAAGTTCCCGTCGTCGAGGCCGAGATCTTGATCTCAGCCCCGCCGTTGAAATCGACATCGCCGATGGCCGCGCTCGTGTCGCTGTTGGAGTTGGTCAGGATGAAGGTGCATCCCGTGCAGCTGAGCTTGGCACCTGAATTGGCGCTCACATCGCCACCATTGATGACATAGGTTCCGGGCGCCAGCGTCAGATTACCTTGCACATGGAGGCTGCTGAAGCAGGTGACCTTGCCTGCGGTCGTTGGCGCGGCAACGTTGACGGTGTCCTGAGGTCCGACCGACAGGTCGTAGCAGGGAGCCGCGTAGTCGGTAGGCGGCGGCGGCGAGATGCCGGCGAACGGATCGTCCTGCTTGACCGTGAACGGCAGCAATTCGGCGCCGTTCCAGTTATCGCTGGACCTGATCCCACCGACGGCCGCCACCGGGGTCGCGAACACCTCCGAATTGCCGGTGGCGATCGCCGCATCCATCGAGGTGGAATTGGTGATCATCCCGCAGCCAAGGTTGATGTCTGCGTTGCCCGAAGCGGTGATCCCGGTAGCGCCCGTATTGATCAGGCTCACGACGCAATAAACGCCGGTTTCCACGGTCGCGGCGGTAGCGCCCGCCTTGATGTTCATGCTTGGCCAGAACATCGACGAGAAAGCAGGAACCTGGTCGACCGTTAGTACCACCCGCGAACCGTTGGTGTAACCGGTTCCGGTCGCGACGGTGACGGCACGGTTGGCGGCGGTAAGCGCAAAACCGCTGGCATTGCGACGCGTGCCCGCCGTGGCGCCGATGCCAAGCTCATAGTCGACCGCTTCTTCCGGCGTCTGGCTGGAAGCGCCCTGAACCTTGGCATAGACCGCAGCGAGGGCTGCCGAGTCCGC
The DNA here is from genome assembly GCF_011927725.1 of Sphingomonas kaistensis. Lineage (NCBI taxonomy): Bacteria > Pseudomonadati > Pseudomonadota > Alphaproteobacteria > Sphingomonadales > Sphingomonadaceae > Sphingomonas > Sphingomonas kaistensis. Next base: position 2,761,972 of record NZ_JAATJC010000001.1, read on the forward strand.
GGCGCGCTGCAGCTGGCGCTTCCACAGCGCCCACTGGATGCCGTCGACCGCGAGGCCGGCCGATCCAATGATCAGCGGCATGGCCATGCCCGCCAGAATCAGGACATTGCCGCGCTCGTTGCGCCGGAGCTTTTTCAGCAGTCGCAGCATCGAATGGGCCTCAATTCCTCTAAACCGATAGGTTCCTACCCCCGGCAAGGTGAGCAATTCCTTCCAGAACGAGGTTAATGGCGCGTTGACCGTCGCGGACTTGAAGCCCGACTGTGTCAGCCATATCATACACTCGCTTCTTGCACGCGGGCTCAGCGGCAGCCATGTTCGTGCTCAAGAAGGGGATTGAGGATATTATGGCGACCGACCCGACCGAGACTCAGACTGCCACCCGGCTCAAGTTAGATCCGCCGGAAGCGCTTCAGGCAGTCGTGCCGCAGGAAGCGGCCGGGCTCGTGCCGCTCAAGGAAACCGAGCGCAGCGAACTGGAGAAGAAGGTCGATGGTTTCGTCGACGAACTCGTCGCGCTGGACAGCAATTCGCCCGAATTCGGAAGGAAGGTCGACCAGCTGACCGCGATGGGCCGCAAGGAAATCTCGGAAGCCGCGGGCGCGTCCAACCGCTTTCTCGACCGACCGGTCAAGGCGATCGACAGCGATACCGGCATCGGCGCGGACCTGACGCAGCTGCGGACCACCGTCGAAGCGCTCGATCCGAAGCGCAACGGCGCGTTGACCCCGACCAAGAAGCTGTTCGGGCTGATCCCCTTCGGCAAGTCGATCAAGAACTACTTCCGCCAGTATCAGAGCGCGCAAGGGCACATCAGCGCGATCCTGGCGCGGCTGCAGAGCGGCAAGGACGAACTGTTGATGGACAATGCCGCCATCGACACCGAACGCGCCAACCTGTGGAAGACGATGCACAAGCTCGAGCAGATGATCCACATCTCCAAGACGCTTGATGCCCGGCTCGAGGAGAAGGCGACCGAGCTGGACGCGACCGAGCCGATGAAGGCCAAGGCGGTACGCGAGACCGCCCTGTTCTACACCCGCCAGCGCACCACCGACCTCCTCACCCAGATGGCGGTGACGGTGCAGGGCTATCTGGCGCTCGACATCGTCAAGAAGAACAACGTGGAGTTGGTGAAAGGTGTCGACCGTGCCAGCACTACCACGGTGTCGGCGCTGCGGACTGCAGTGACGGTGGCGCAGGCGCTGACCAACCAGCGGCTGGTGCTGGAACAGATCAGCGCGCTCAACACGACGACCGCCGGAATGATCGATTCGACCGGGCAACTGCTGAAGAGCCAGTCGGCGACGATCCACGAGCAGGCGGCAAGCTCGACCATCCCGCTCGAAACGCTGCAGCGGGCGTTCCAGAACATCTACGACACGATGGATTCGATCGACAGCTTCAAGCTGAAGGCGCTCGAGAACATGAAGCAGACCGTCAACACGCTCGGCAACGAGGTGGAGAAGAGCCGCGGGTACATCGCCCGGGCCGAGGGCGCGAACAGCGGTGGCGGAAGCCGGCTAGAGGCCAGTTCCCCGTTTGCGGCGATCGAGACCAAGTGAGCGAGACCGACGCCAAGGTAACGAAGGCACTGGCCCGGTTCGACCGGGTCATGGCGGTGGTCGACGAGCGTGAGGGGCCGATCGCCACGCAGGCACGGCAGGAGCGGCAGCGCACCATCCGCCGCTACGGCAAGGCGACACGCAATGCCGCGCTGGCGCTGCTGGCGATCAGCATTGCAACGATTGCCCTGGGTGTCGTGACGCCCATCGGAATGTTCGGCTTCCTGGCGGCGGTAATGCTGGCGGTGGCAGTGGCCGGTCTGCTTTTCATGTGGGGAGCGCGGGAGGAGCCGATGACGTCGGTGTCCAAGGACCTTCCCAATGGGGAGATGGTGCAGCGGTTCGGAAGCTACCTGTATCAGAACCGCCGTGCCCTGCCCGCCCCGGCGCAGGAGGTGGTGGACTCGATCAGCGGCAAGCTCGGCACGCTCAAGCAGACACTGGAGCGGATCGACCCGATGGATCCCGACGCGCAGGACGCGCGGCGACTGATGAGCGTTCACCTGCCCGGCCTGATCGACCGCTATGCCAAGGTTCCCGCCGCCTATCGCCAAGAAGCGGACGGCGAGGGCAAGACCGTCGACCAGAGGCTGGTCGAGGGCCTGAGCGCCACGCGCACCGCGCTGGGTGAAGTCAGCGAGCGGCTGGCCAAGCGCGACGTCGACGCCTTCAGCACGCAGGGACGCTTTATCGAAAGCAAATACGGCCAGACCGACTGAAGCCCGTCGTCACTGAGGTCTCGACGTACCCAGCCGGCGGAGGCTCAGGTCTTTGCTTGCCTCACGATCTGTTCGGCGCGGGCGAACAGGGCTGGGTCAACCTTGGCGCCCGACGCCGCGGCGTTTTCGTGCACCTGCTCGGGCCGTGACGCACCGATAATTGCCGAGGCGACGTTGGGCTCGCGAAGCACCCAGGCGAGGGCGAATTGCGAGAGGCTGAGGCCCGCCTCCTCGGCAATCGGACGGAACTGCTGCACCGCTTCGAGGATGGCGGTGGTCATCAGGTCGTTGAGGTAGCCGCCCATCTCCTCGCTGGTCGCGCGGGTACCCGCCGCCGGCGCTTCGCCCGGCTTGTACTTTCCTGTCAGTACGCCCTGCCCGAGCGGCGACCAGACGATCTGCGAGATGCCGTTGGCGGCCGACAGCGGAATGACCTCGTTTTCGGGATCGCGATGAAGCAGGCTGTATTGCGGCTGGCTGGAGATGAACTTCTCGACGCCGCCCATGTCGATCGCCGCCTGGATGCGGTCGGCGGGCCATTCCGAGAAGCCGAGGTATCGCACCTTGCCGCTGCGCACGGCTTCGGAAAGCGCTTCCATCGTTTCCTCGAGCGGGGTGTGCTCGTCGTAGCGATGGCATTGGTAGAGGTCGACGTAGTCGGTGCGGAGGCGGGCCAGGGACGCGTCGAGTTGTTTGCGGACCTGCTCGCGCGACAGGCCCCGGTCCGTATCGCTCATCGGGAAGAACAGCTTGGTGGCGAGGACGTAGCTGTCGCGCGGGCGATCGGCGAGGGCGTCGCCAAGGAAGCTTTCCGCCGCGCCCTGGCCATAGACGTTGGCGGTGTCGATGAAATTGATGCCTGCCTCGAAGGCGGCGTCGAGGCAGGCGCGCGCCTTGTCGGCCTCGACCCCGACGCCATAGGTCAGCCACGAGCCGAGCGAGATTTCTGACACGTGAAGGTCGCTGTCACCGAGGCGGCGGGTTTGCATGAGGTCGGGCTCCGAGGCTGGGATGGTCGTCAGCCGAGGTAACGCCAGGCAAGCTCAGGCGGGCTCAATCGCCTCGATGATAAGGGTCTGGCCATCGGCGAGCGCGACCTCGTCGCCCTCGACGCTGCCGAGCATGGCGCGGACCAGTGGCGCCGTGAAGGCGATGCGGTCGGTATCGGGATCGCTCTCGTCATGGCCGACGATAGTGATGGTGCGGGTCTGACCATCGCGGGCGTAGGTCACGCGGGTCCCGACCGCGACTTCCTCGCCATTGGGCGGGGGCACCAGCTGGGCGGTGGCGCGGCGGTTGAGCCAGTAGCGGGCATCGCGCTGCACCTTCTTGCGTGCTTCCTCGTCCATCGGCTCGGCAAGTGCGGCTTCGAGCGCGGCGACGCGGGCCTCGATTTCGGCGAGGCCGCGCTCAGTGACGAGGTTGGGGCCGGGCGGGATCGGCAGCTCGTATTTGGGCTCGAGATGCTCGTCGTCGCTCTCACGGCGGAAGGCGACGCTCATGGCTGGGTCAGTGTGTTGATCATGACGAAAGGGTAACGCACGAGCGGCGCCAATTAGCCAAGCTCGGCGAGGATTTCGGCGGTGTGCTGGCCGAGGCGCGGAGGCGGCCGATCGCTGTCCATCCGGTGGCCGGACAAGCGGACCGGGCTTCCGAGCAGGCGCATGCCGTCCATTTCGCGCAGCATGGCGCGGTGGGTGGCTTGGGGATCGGCAAGCGCGTTGGCGATGCTGTTGATCGGTCCGGCGGGAATGCCGGCGCGCTCGCAAGCTTCGTACCAATAAGCGGCGGGTGAGGCGCGCATGATCGCTTCGATCGACGGGACCAACACGGCGCGGTGGGCGATCCGGGCGGCGTTGGTGGCGAAGCGCGGGTCGGTCGCCCATTCGGGATGGCAGAGGATGGCGGCCAGCGACGCGAACTGGCGGTCGTTGCCGACTGCGACGATCAGGGGTTGGTCGGCGCAAGCGAAGGGCTGGTAGGGCACGAGATTGGGGTGGGTATTGCCCTGGCGCGGGGGCGCTTCGCCGCTGACGAGATAGTTGCTGGCCTGATTGGCGAGCATGGCGAGGCCGCAGTCGAACAGCGCGCTGTCGATGCTCGCCCCCTGCCCCGTCGTCGCCCGGCCGACCAGCGCGGCAAGGATCGCGTTGGCGGTGTAGAGGCCGGTGAACAGGTCGACGATCGCCACCCCGGCCCGAAGCGGGCCGCCGCCGTCGACTTCGTCGGGAAGGCCGGTGATGCTCATCAGCCCGGCCTGGCCCTGGATCATGAAATCGTAGCCGGCCTGGCGCGCGCGTGGGCCGTCCTGCCCGAAGCCGGTGATGCTGGCATAGACGAGGCGCGGGTTGCGGGCACGCAGGGTGGCGGCGTCGAGGCCATATCGGGCGAGCGCACCAACCTTGAAGTTCTCGACCACCACGTCGCTTCGGTCCGCGATGCGCCGGATCTGGTCGGCGCCTTCGTCGCTTGCAAGGTCGATCGCGGCGCTCCGCTTGCCGCGGTTGGCGGCGAGGAAATAAGCGGCGGTGCGGGTGCCGTTCTCGTGCTCGACCCAGGGCGGGCCCCACAGGCGGGTGTCGTCGCCGACGCCGGGCCGTTCGATCTTGATGACGTCGGCGCCGAGGTCGGCGAGTAGCTGGGTGCACCACGGGCCGGCGAGAACGCGGGAGAGGTCGAGGACGCGGATGCCGGCGAGAGGCTTTGTCATCGGTGCTCCGTAACGGAGCACGGAGCCCACCCCAACCCCTCCCGCCAGCGGGAGGGGCTTAGGCGCGGCGGCGCCACGGCTTGCGGTCAGCGAGCACAGCTTGCGCGGCATTGTGGCCCGGGGCGCCGGTAACGCCGCCGCCGGGGTGGGCGCCCGAGCCGCAGAGATAAAGGCCGGGGAGCGGCAGGCGGTAGTCGGCGGCGCCGATCATCGGCCGCGCACTGAACAACTGGTCGAGGCCCATCTTGCCGTGGAAGATGTCGCCGCCGACGAGGCCGAAGCGGCGCTCGAGGTCGAGCGGCGAGTGGATCTGGCGGCCAATGACGCTGCGGGCAAAGCCGGGGGCGGCGGCGTCGACGGTGGCAATGACATGGTCGGCGACCTTGTCGCGGAGCTTGTCCCAGTGGAGCTTGCCGGGAAGCTGGTAGCGGAAGTGCTGGCAGAACAGGCTTGCGACATGCTTGCCTTCGGGCGCCAGCGACGGGTCGAGGGTCGACGGGATCAGCATCTCGACGATCGGACGCTTGGACCAGCCGTCGCGCTTCGCGTCGTCGTAGGCGCGGTCCATGTAGGCGAGGCTGGGAGCGAGGATGATGCCGCCGGTGAGGTGATCGCCCGCCTCCGGCTTGACCGTGAAGCGCGGGAGTTCCGACAGCGCCACATTCATGCGGAAGGTGGCGCTTTCGCAGGCCCAGTCGGTCATGTGGCGATGGACGGGTTCGGGCACCGCGCCCCTGGGTACAAGCTTATCGAACAGCAGGCGCGGGTTGAGGCCGGCGATTACCTGCGGCGCTCGCCACGCCTTGCCGTTGGCGACCACGCCGACCGCTCGTCCACGGTCGACGATGATCTCCTCGGCCGGCGAGTTGAGGATGATGTCGACCCCCGCCTCACGCGCGGCGCTGGCCATGGCGCGGGTGATCGCGCCCATCCCGCCGATGGCGTGGCCCCACGCGCCGGGAACGCCAGCCGCTTCGCCGAACAGGTGGTGGAGCAGGACGTAGGCGGTGCCCGGCGTGTAGGGCGAGGCGAAGTTGCCGACCACGCCGTCGAAGCCGAACAGCGCCTTGGCGAGGTCGCCGGTGAAGAAGCGGTCGAGGATGTCGCCGGCCGAGCGGGTGGTGAAATCGTGGACGGTGCGGACCTGGTCGGTCGAGAAGCCGGCAAGGTCGCGGCCGAGGCTGAGCAGCGAAGGCAGGCCGCGGAACCCGGCGCCGGCCTCCGGCGGGGCTTTCATCACCCATTTGCGGAGCAGCGGGACGATGGTGTCGAGCTCCGCCATGTAGCGGTCGTAGGCAGGGCCATCCCCGGCATGGTGGCGGGCGATCTCGGCGCGGGTCAGGCCGCCGCGGCCGCTGAGCAGATAGTCGCCGTGTTCGCCGGGGAGGAAGTTGTCGATCTTGCGCAGAACGACCTTGAGGCCGTGACGGGCGAGATCGAGGTCGCGGATGACCTTGGGCTGGAGCAGCGAGACGGTGTAGCTGGCAGCCGAATTGCGGAAGCCGGGCAGGAATTCGTCGGTGACGGCGGCGCCGCCGACCTGCGACTGGCTCTCGAGAAGCAGGACCTTGAGGCCCTTCTTCGCGAGGTAGAAGCTGCAGACGAGGCCGTTGTGGCCGGCGCCGATGATGATCGCGTCGTAGGACATCGGGTTCGTCAGCGCATCAGCACCAGTTCTTCGGCCATGGTCGGATGTAGCGCGACGGTGGCATCGAAGTCAGCCTTGGTCAGCCCGGCCTTGACCGCGATGGCGGCGCCCTGGAGGATTTCGGGCGCATCGGGGCCGATCAGGTGAACGCCGACGACCTTTTCCGACCCTTCCTCGACCACGATCTTGTAAAGCGCGCGCTCGTTGCGGCCGGCGAGAACATATTTCATCGGGCGGAAGTCCGACGTGTAGGTGCGGATCACCCCGAGCTTGTTCTTGGCCTCGCTTTCGGTGAGGCCGACCAGCCCGATCGGCGGGTGGCTGAAGCAGCTCGACGGGATGTTTTCATAGTCCACTTCGCACGGCTTGTTGCCGAACTGGGTGTCGGCGAAGGCGTGGCCTTCCCGGATGGCGACGGGCGTGAGCTGGATTCGGTCGGTGACGTCGCCGACCGCGAAGATAGAGGGGACCGACGAGCGATATTGCTTGTCGACCACCACCGCGCCGCGCTCGGTCAGCTTGACCCCGACCGCATCGAGCCCGAGGTTTTCGGTATTGGGCAGGCGGCCGATGGCGAACAGGACCTGATCGGCCTCGATGTCGTCGCAGCCGTTCATCCGGCAGCGGATCGAGCCATCGTCCTGCCGCTCGAGCGCGGTGAAGCTGGCGTTGAAGCGGAAGTCGATGCCCTTGGCGAGGCTGATCTTGACCAGCCGGTCGACGATCTGTTCGTCATAGCCCCGCAGGATGGTGTCCGAGCGGTTGACGATGGTGACGTGCGCGCCAAGCTGGTGGAAGATGCCGGCGAATTCGTTGGCGATGTAGCCGCCGCCGGCGATCACCACCCGCTTTGGCATGCGCTCGAGCTCGAACACCTCGTTGGAAGTGATGGCATGTTCGACACCGGGGATGTCGGGCAGTGCCGGACGGGCGCCGGGCGAGAGCAGGATCTTGCCGGCGGTGACGGTGCGGCCGTCGGCCAGGCGGAGCGAATGGGGGCCGGTCACCACGGCGCGGGACTTGAGGACGGTGACCTTGTGGTTGGCGAGGGTCTCTCCGTAGAGGCCTTCGAGCCGGCTGACCTCGGCCATGACATTGTCGCGCAGGACCGGCCAGTCGAAGCGGCGGGTGGGAATGTCCCAGCCGAACATGGCGGCGTCGTCGAGATCCTCGGCGAAGTGGGCGCCATAGACCAGCAGCTTCTTGGGGACGCAGCCGCGGATGACGCAGGTCCCGCCGACGCGATGCTCCTCGGCGACCGCGACGCGGGCCCCGTGGCCCGATGCGATACGGGCGGCGCGGACCCCGCCGGACCCGGCACCGAGGACGAACAGGTCGTAGTCGTAAGTCTGATCGGTCACAGGCCAGCCTTCTCGATGAGCGCGCGGGTCGAAGGGTCGAAGGCGGCGCGGGTGTCGGGGTCGTCGATGGCGCGGGCCATGTCCTTGCCGAGCTCGACGCCGAACTGGTCGAACGGGTTGATGCCGAGCAGCACCGCTTCGGCGAAGGTGCGATGCTCGTAGAAGGCGAGCAAAGTCCCGAGCGCGGAAGGGTCCAGTTCGTCGAGGAGGATGGTGGTCGACGGGCGGTTGCCGGGGTAGTTGCGGTGCGGGTCGTCCGAGGAGCGCCCGGTCATCAGCGCGGCGCCCTGCGCGAAGCAGTTGAGGAGCAGTTCGCGGTGGTGAGCCGGGTCCTGCTCGTCATTGCCCTCGGCGACCGCGATGAACTCGACCGGCACGAGGTGGGTGCCCTGGTGGAGCAGCTGGAACACCGCATGCTGGGCATCGGTGCCGGTGCCGCCCCACAGGATCGCAGAGGTGGTGCCTTCCACCGCCGAACCGTCGAGACGGACCGACTTGCCGTTCGATTCCATCACCAGTTGCTGGAGGTAGGAGGGAAGCAGGCGAAGCCGCTCGTCATAGGCGAAGACGGCGCGGGTCGCGGCGCCATGGCCCTGGGTGTAGGTGAGGTCGGCAAGCGCGGCGAGCAGCGGCACGTTGGCCTCTGCGGGCGCTTCGGCGACATGCTCGTCGACCATCGCCGCGCCGTCGAGCAGGGCTTCGAAGGCATCGGTGCCGAGCGCCAGCGCGGCGGGGAAGCCGATCGCCGACCACAGCGAGTAGCGGCCGCCGACGCTTGGCGCGAAAGCGAGGACGCGGGTCTCGTCGATGCCGAACTCGATCGCCTTGTCGGGTGCGGCGGTCAGCGCGATCAGCCGGCCGTACGGGTCCTCGACCCCGGCTTCCTGCAGCCAGGCCAGCGCCGCCTCGGCATTGCGGAGGGTTTCGGCGGTGGTGAAGGTCTTGGAGGCGATGGCGACCAAGGTGGTGGCGGGATCGAGCCGGCCGAGCGCTTCGTCCACCGCCTGGCCGTCGATGTTGGAGAGGATCTCGGTCCGGTAGCGCCGCTCGTTGCGGCCGAGCGCATCGACCAGCAGCGCCGGGCCGAGCGCCGACCCGCCGATGCCGATGTGGAGGATGCCGGTGATGTCGCCGAAGGCGCCCGCCTCGATCGCGTCGATCAGGCCGCGCATCCGGGCCCGGCGCTGCGCCGCCAGCGCCACCGCATCGGGGGAGCCGAAGCCGCGCTCGGCCGGGTGCTCGGCAGCGCGGCCCTCGGTGGGATTGACCACCTCGCCGGCGAACAACCGGGCGAGCGCGTCGTAATAATCCTCGGTCCCGACGCCCGCGACCGCTTCGCGGGTAAGATGGGTCTTGGAGAAGTCGAAGCGGATGCCGCCGAGGTCGTGCGTGAAGTCCTCCACCCGGGCGGGATCGGCGGCGAACAGCTCGGCAAGGGTGGACCGGGGGCCGGCGCCGAGCGCGGCGAGCGAGGACTGGGGGGAAGGCATGGTGGGGACATAGCGACGGGGGCCGCGAAATCCACCCTGCCCTGCTTGACCGCGAGCCCCGCCCGAGCCCAAGGCCATCTGCAGAATGGCAGAAACTACGAACGACAAGTCGAAACAGGACGGTGGCGGCGGACTGCTGCGCGGACTGCTGGTCATCCTGGTGCTGGCGTGGATCCTGCGCAGCCTGATCGCGGCGCCGTTCAGCATCCCGTCGGGCTCCATGCTGCCGGGGCTCTACATTGGTGACTACCTGCTCGTGTCCAAGTGGAACTACGGGTACAGCCGGGCGAGCTTCCTGTTCGGCTTTCCGCCGATCGAGGGACGGCTGCTGGCGAAGCTGCCGGAACGCGGCGACGTGGTGGTCTTCCGGGGTCCGGCCGGTAACGACGTCATCAAGCGGGTGATCGGGCTTCCGGGCGACAGCGTCGGGACCGTTGGCGGCCGGGTGATCCTGAACGGCCAGCCGCTGGCCACGCGCCCGGTGGGCGCGATCGGCATTCCGGTCAGCCCCAACAGCCCGTGCCGCGCCGTGCAGCCACGGGTGCAGGGGAACGACTGCCTGTTCACCGCCTTCCGCGAGACGCTTCCTGGCGGCAAGAGCTATGTCGTTCTCGACCAGATCGACAATCCGGTGGTCGACGAATTCGCACCGGCACAGGTCCCCGCGGGCCACGTCTTCCTGATGGGCGATAATCGCGACGACAGTGCCGACAGCCGCGTTCCCCCGGAGATGGGCGGGATGGGCATGATCCCGATCGAGTCGCTGGTCGGCAAGGCCCAGACGACCTTCTGGTCGACCGATGGCAGCGCATCGTGGCTGCTGCCGTGGACCTGGTTCAGCGCCGCGCGGTGGGACCGGATCGGGTCGGCGCACTGATGGCCGACGTCGGAACCTTCGTCAGCGAGCGGCTGGGCCATCGCCCGACCGACCCCAAGCTGTTCGAGCGGGCGCTGACCCACGGCAGCGCCGGCCGGGACAGTTACGAACGGCTGGAGTTCCTTGGCGACCGGGTGCTGGGCCTGGTGATCGCGCGCTGGCTGTTCGAGCGCTTCCCCGACGAGCCCGAGGGCAAGATGAGCCGACGCTACAATGCGCTGGTGGCGCGGGAAACCTGCGCCGAGGTTGGCCGCGACTGGGGCGTGCCCAAGCTGGTCAAGCTGGGCAAGCAGGCGCGCGAGGATGGCGCGCAGCTGTCCGACAATGTGGTCGGCGACGTGGTCGAGGCCCTGCTTGGCGCGGTGCTGCTGGACGGGGGGCTGGAAGCGGCCGAGCGGCTGGTCCGGGCCAGCTGGGCCGGCTATCTCAACGACCAGAAAAAAGCGCCGCAGCACCCCAAGTCGTTACTGCAGGAAGTGGCGGCGGCGCGCGGCCTCAAGCCGCCGGTCTACGAGTTGCTGGGCCAATTCGGGCGGCATCATGCGCCGACCTTCCGGGTCAAGGTGAGCGTCGGCGGTGCCGGCGAGACCGAGGCGGAGGGCGCGAGCAAGCAGGAAGCGGAAACGGCGGCTGCGGCTGCCTTGCTGGAGAAGATCTGTTGAGCAAGCGGTGCGGCCTGGTGGCAGTGATCGGCGCCCCCAATGCGGGCAAGTCGACGCTGGTGAATGCGCTGGTCGGGCAGAAGGTGGCAATCGTCAGCCCCAAGGCTCAGACCACGCGGGCGCGGCTGATGGGGATCGCGATCGAGGGCGACAGCCAGATCCTGCTGGTCGACACGCCGGGAATCTTCTCGCCCAAGCGGCGGCTCGACCGGGCGATGGTCAAGGCGGCGTGGGAGGGCGCGGAAAGCGCCGACCGGCTGGTGCTGGTGGTGGATGCCGCGGCCAGTATCGGCCAGCGCGCGGAGATGGTGCTGCAGGGGATCGAGGGCCGGCCCGAGGCCAAGATCCTGGTGCTGAACAAGGTCGACATCGCCGACAAGGCCAACCTCTTGAAGTTCGCGACCGAGCTCAGCGCGCGACTTGAACCCGAGATCGTGTTCATGGTCTCCGCCACCAGCGGCGATGGCGTGGCGGACGTCAAGAAGCACTTGGCGGCAGCGATGCCGGAAGGGCCGTGGCATTATCCCGAGGATCAGCTTAGCGACGCGACCGACCGGATGGTTGCGGCCGAGCTGACCCGCGAGCAGCTGTATCTCCAGCTCCATGCCGAGCTGCCCTATGCCAGCGCGGTCGAGACCGAGAAGTGGGAAGAGCGCAAGGACGGATCAGCGGTGATCCACCAGCAGATCCTGATCGAGCGCGACAGCCAGAAGGCCATCGTGCTGGGCAAGGGCGGGTCCAAGCTAAAGGCGATCGGCGCGGCCGCCCGCGAGGCGATCGGCGAGCATCTCGGCCGCAAGGTCCACCTGTTCCTGCACGTCAAGGTCAATCCGCGGTGGAGCGAGGACAAGGGCCTTTACGAGGACATCGGGCTCGACTGGTCGAACTAGTCGAGGAGTTCATCGACCCATCGGGGCACGATCTCCGATGCGCGACCGAGCCGCGTTTCATCGAAGAAGATGCTGCCCTGGCTGGGGTCGAGATTGAGTTCCAGGCAGCGGGCGCCGACGTAGCGGGCGGTCTGGACGAAGCCGGCCGCCGGATAGACCGCGCCGGACGTGCCGATCGAGACGAACAGGTCGCAGGTGCGGATCGCCTCGTCGATGCGATCCATCTGGTAGGGCATCTCGCCGAACCACACGATATCGGGGCGGACCTGGCCGGTGGCGGCGCAGGCTGGACACACCGCCCCCTCCCCCATTGCGCCGGCCCACGGCAAGCGATGGTCGCAGGCGAGGCACCAGCCGCGCTGCAATTCACCATGCATATGGATCAGGCGCTCAGATCCGGCGCGCTCGTGGAGGTCGTCGACATTCTGGGTGACGAGCAGGAAGTTGCCGGGCCATTCGCGTTCGAGCCGGGCGAGGGCAAGATGGCCGGCGTTGGGTTCGACCGCCGCCAAGTGCGCGCGGCGAGCGTCGTAGAAGGCGTGGACCAGGGCCGGGTCACGGGCAAAGCCTTCCGGCGTTGCGACCTCCTCGACCCGGTGACCTTCCCACAGGCCGTCGGCGGCGCGGAAGGTGGGCACGCCGCTGTCGGCGGACATGCCGGCGCCGGTGAGGATAACCAGGCTGTCGCCAATTCGCCTGCCGTCGGCAACCATCCTGAAACCTTTTTGTTTACACTATTGTCAGCAAGCGCTGATCATAGGATAAAAGCACCATGTACCGCCACGAGATCGGCATCGATCCTTCCGACATCGACCACATGGGTCATGTGAACAACAGTGTTTACCTGAAGTGGGTTCAGGAAGCGGTAGTTCGCTATTGGGAGGGTGTCGCCCCGGCTGACGCGGTGACCCGGCACCTGTGGGTAGCGCTGAAGCACGAGATCGAGTTCCGGCGCCCGACGTTTCTCGACGACGTGGTGGTGGCCGACGTGATCGCCGAGCGGGTGCAGGGTGCGAGAGCGCTGTTCACCACGGTGATTCGCCGCGGTGAGGATGTGCTTGCGGAGGTAAAGAGCACCTGGTGCTGCCTCGACGCGACCTCCATGCGGCCTGCCCGCCTTGCCAAGGACATCGTCAGCCGCTTCGTCCCGGCCTGAGGCCGGTTGCTTCGGCCCGGGCTGCCGGCCAAGGTGCGCCGATGCGCCCGACTTCCCAGCCGCTTCGCCTGACGCTTGTCGCTCCCGAGGGGAGGATGGGGAAAGCGATCGCCGAGGCTGTCGCCGACGATCCGGGCTTCGTGCTCGATCCCGACCACGGCGACGTGATCGTCGATTTTTCGGCGCCCGAAGCGCTTGCCAATTCGCTGGAGCGAGCGACCCTCGCCGCGATACCCATACTGATCGGAACGACCGGGCTCGACGATCTGGCCAGCCGGCGGATCCTGGAAGCGAGCCGTTCGGTCGCGGTGCTGCGCGCGTCGAATACCTCGCTGGGCGTGGCGCTGCTGGAAGAACTGGTCGAGCGGGCGGCGCAGGTGCTCGGTACCGGGTGGGACGTGGAGGTGTTGGAAATACACCATCGCCGCAAGCGCGACGCACCGTCCGGGACGGCCCTGACCCTTGGTGAAGCGGCAGCGCGGGGCCGCGGTACGCCCATGCGCCGGGAAGATGCGCGAAGCGGACGGCAGCTGGAGCGGGAAGACGGCGCGATTGGCTTCGCGGCCCTGCGGGGAGGAACCGTGGTCGGCGACCACGATGTGATCTTCGCCGGCACCGACGAGCGGGTGATCCTGTCGCATCGCGCGGACAGCCGGATGATCTTCGCCCGCGGGGCTCTGGCCGCAGCCCGGTTCCTCGCTGGTCAGGCGCCCGGCCTCTACACCATGCGCGACGTGGTCGGGGCGCTGTGAAGAAGGCCCAGGCGGCCGAGCTCTTCCTGCGCCTTGCCGAGCTCAATCCCGAGCCGGAGGGGGAGCTTGAATGGACGAGCCCCTACACGCTGCTGGTGGCCGTGGCGCTCTCCGCCCAGGCCACGGATGTCAGCGTCAACATCGCCACCCGGAAGCTGTTCAGGGTCGCCAACACGCCGGACAAGATGCTGGCGTTGGGCGAGCAGGGCATTCGCGAGCACATCAAGACCATCGGCCTGTTCAACACCAAGGCGAAGAACCTGGTGCTGATGGCGACCCAGCTGATCGAGCGGCATGATGGGGTGGTGCCGGCGGACCGGGAGGCGCTGGAACAATTGGCAGGAGTCGGGCGCAAGACGGCCAATGTCGTGCTCAACATTGCCTTCGGCCTGCCGACGATTGCGGTCGATACCCACGTTTTCCGGGTGGCCAACCGTACAGGCCTCGCTCCGGGAAAGACGCCGCTCGAGGTCGAGCGCAAGCTCGCGAAGGTGACGCCGAGCGAATACTTACTTCATGCCCACCACTGGCTGATCCTGCATGGTCGGTACATCTGCAAGGCGCGGGCGCCGGAGTGCTGGCGGTGCCCGATCGTCGAGATCTGCCGCTACCGCGACAAGCGCCTGACCCCGCCTAGGTCCAGGACCGCTGAAAGCGCTGACCGAGCCCAGTAAGAAGCTCGTACTGCGAAATTCCCGTCTGGGCAGCGGCACGCTGGAGATCGAAGTCGAGGTCTACCCAGTCCCCTTCGCGCAACTGGGGAGAAGCACTGGCGTCGAGCGTGACAAGGTCCATCGACACGCGGCCGATGACCGGGAGGTCGCAGTCCTCGAATGTCGCATGGCCAACCGAGGAAAAGGCGCGGCGGTAGCCGTCCGCGTAGCCGATATTGATCACGGCCACCCTTGTCTCACGCGCCGCGGTGAACGTCGCATTATAGCCAACGCTTTCGCCCGCAACGACCTGTCGAAGCTGGATTATCTGAGCGCTGGGAATGCAGACCTGCTTGATTTCGGCGGCAGCGGCAGGGCACGGAATGCCGCCGTAGAGGGCCAGCCCGGGCCGCACGAGATCGAATGCAAAATCGCGACCGAGGTAGATGCCGGCGCTGTTTGCAAGGCTGTACCTGTCGGCGGTCACGGCGGACCGGATCGCACGAAAACGATCCAGTTGGACTTGATTGAGTTGATGCTGCTCGTCTGCACACGCGAGGTGGCTGTGCAGAGTATGGATCGAGAGACCTTCGAGGCAGCCGAGCTCGTCCAGCGCCAGTCCGAGCCGGTTCATTCCGGTGTCGACCATGACGTCGCATGGCTCGGATGCCCAGGCCGACGCCTTCCACCGTGCTATTTGCGTCGGGGAAATCAGGACCGGGCGAACGCCGGAACGCGGCTCGTCGTCCGGTCCGAATCCGTGCAGGACGGACAACGTGCCGGGCTCAAGGAAATCGAGCTTGGCCGCCTCGGTCCATGTGGACACGAAAAAATCGCGACAGCCCTCCGTCAGGAGGAGACGGGCGACTGTCTCAATGCCAAGGCCGTACGCATCAGCCTTGATGGCGGCGCCGGCGCAGGTCCCGGAACGGACGCGAAGATGGTGATAATTGGCCGCCAGCGCACTCTTGCAGTGCCGCAGAGCCAAGGGGAAATGCATGGGCGAGCCTTAGCGTGCGCGGACTCGCAGGTCGAGAGACCCGGCCCGGCATTTGCCGAAACCGGGTCTCACGAAGATTAGCCGCGAACGGGCGCAACCGGCGGGGGCGGAGGCGGCGGCGGCGGGGCCGGACACGGATCCGTCGCGAGGATCACCGTTCCGTCGGGGCAGGTCTGCGTGGCCGGCGGAGGCGGAGGCGGAGGCGCAGCTTCAACGACCGGCGGAGGCGGCGGAACCGGCTCGCGACCCAGGTTGAAGATCAGGCTGGCCAGGATCGAATGCGACCGAAAGCGACCGTCGAGGCTTTCCACAGTCGACAGGTTGGTCGCGTCCTCAAGATCGACCTTGGACCTGAAGTAGCGATACTTGAGGCCGAGATCGACATTGTAGCTGACCGGCACCCGCATGCCGGCGATCAACTGCCATGCGAACGAACGGTCGCTACCGCTCACTCCACGCCCTGCCGGCACGTTGGGCCCGGCGATGACGTTGTTAAGCGAAACGCGAGCCAGCCCGACGCCACCGCCGGCGTACACCTGCAGAGCGTCGTCGCTACCGAAGTCGAGAAGGAGATTGGCCATTGCGGAGCGGACGTTCGTCCTTCCATCGATGGTCAGCGGGCCAGTGTTGTTGAACTGGATCGCAGGCGCAACCGAAACGCCATTCGGCACGGCACGCTTCCAGCCAAGCTCAGCTTCGGCACGCACCAGGCCAAGATCATAACCTGCAATGAAATCGAGATCGAAACCGGTCTTGTGCTCGACGACGATCCCGTTCGAGACGTTTAACGCGCCCAACTGATAATCAAGCTTGAGCTTCTCCGGCTTCACCGCGCCGCCCTCGAAGCCGACGTACGGCAGGCCATCGCGCGCAAGGGCGGCAGACGGGGCAAGCGCGAGCAGCGTTGCGGCGAGCAGAGCAGATTTAGACGTCATACGTCCCCCTCGTTGGTAAGTTGGGGTCCATAATAGGAAACCGGCCGCCGATGTTCCTCTGTTTGTTTCACCAGCGCCTCGAAAACGACGGCGTGTGGCTTTCAAGCCTCACTATGCTGACGCTATCAGTCCATGACTCCGCAAGGCTGACAGGACCTGCGCCAGCGCATCACGCGCCTGAGTGTCGACGACGGTTCCGCCAGAGACATTAGCGATCGCGGTATACTGATCGCCCACGACCCGTACCCCATTGAGGTGAAGTTCGCTTCCCCTGACGATCCCCGATGACCACTGACCCGCCATGAAGCGCCATGTGCAGCCGTTGCTCCGATCCACCATCTGCAGGCCGTCGAAAGGAGTGATGAACCTCCATCCGCTGTCCGACCAGCATGCCACGTCGCGCGGGCGACCGGCCCATTCGCCTATGGGGTCGTTTCCGCAAAGATAAGAAAGACCCTGCTCCGGGATCTCCGGTGGAGAGTTGAGAGGCCCTCCCTCGCAACATCCCTGCACGACTGCATCCAGAAGAATTAGGGCCTCGTTGTGCAAAAGCTCTTTTTGCGCCTGCCCCGCGGACAGGAACGGCAGTCCAATGCGATGCGATTTTGCCATCCCGCGCTCCTTATTTGACCGTTAGAATTGCTTCGCGACTTGCGGCAAAGTCACCAAGTTGCACGATAACGAGGCGCCACGGGCGGGCACCCAAACTGGCAAGGCTTTGCGCAGCGAAAACGGCCGAGGAAGTCGATGTCTCGAGCTCCAAGGTAACGTTTTCCTGATCGGTCAGCCTGACGCGATAAGCCTCTCGGCTGCTACCGATCGGCGTTTCCACGGCATCGAGCCAGGGCGCCCCTTCCTTGCACCGTCTCACCCAGTTGACGGCCAATCCGTCGGCGACATCGGCAGCGGAAAGGTGGACGGGCGTCCAGGGTTTTGCAGCCAAGCCTTTAATCGTCGCAGTCGCCTCGGCGACGGTGCCGTCGGGACCATGCACCTTGGCAACAAAGGTAGCGCCGATATTTGCGTGGCTTACCTTCAGCGTCGTGAAGGCAGTGGGCGCCAACATGATGAACTGTGAGCCGCTGTCGTGAACGACTGCGACGCCACTGTCGAAACGCCCCCTGATCAAGCCAGATAGCTCGTACCGCGCTCTACCAAGGTGCTTCGCCGTTGCGAACTGGATGAATTCTCCATCCAGCCAGCCGAGGTTGGCGCCCGCCAGCAACGCGCTCTCGTCGCAACTGGTCAAGAATGGATCCTTGTCGAATTCGACGCGGATCGCGTTGCGCTTATCGATCAGTTCGCCTGCGGAGGCCGGCAGCGGATCGAGTAGCACTGCACGTGAACACGCGGTTGGAGCTGATGAGCTGGTCTGTTCAACACCATCAATCGAGATAGCTAGCGGCAGTTGCTGGAAAGGAACGTGGCCGCCACTGACGAGAATTGCGACTTCGGGTTCATTTTCTCCTGGCAAACCGGGCATTTCCACAACGGACACCGCCAATGGCTCCCGACCGAGTGCGCCTGCAAGTCGCCTGCCGCCTGCATCTGCCTCCTCGGACGCAATGGAGGCTGCCTGCCTTCGCAGGCCGAACTTCAGCTCCCCGGAAGCCAGCTCTTTCGTGCAAACCAGGAAACGCTGAGCGGGACTGCGTGAGGAGCTGACGTGATCGCCGACGCAAACATCTGCGTAGCTGAGTGGGAGCTTGAGCCAGGCCGGGTGGGCCTTCCCCCTTGTGCTTGCCAATCGCTCGAACGCCGTAGCCTTCGCATGCTTGCCCTCAAGCGCAGCCGGGAGCTCGATGCGCTTCAATCGTTCAACGCCTAGAAACCGCGCGCTTTTCTCGCCTGCCGCGAAGTCCAGATCCGGATCGAAGAACCGCACCGACACCTTGGTTGGATGATCATTTCCCCCAACCCCCACGACGCTCTGCGCTGCATGGTCCAAGGTCCACAAGGCATCGTCGATGACGTGATGGATCGCTGCCTTTCCAAGCGACCACTCACCATCGGCATAAGCGAATGACGGTTCGAAGGCATCGCAGAACGGGCCTATTGCCGAGAGAAGGTTATCGCCGGTCAGCGCACAACCCTCAATCAGATGCTCCGCAGCCGCTATCGCGCCGTCGATGCCGAGCTGGCTGCTCAGAACTTGCTCGGCAGCAATCGGCTCTCCGGTTCCGAGCAGCTCCACAGTGATGAACGGCAGGCGATTGCCAAAGCTTGATAGATCGAAATCTTCGAAGAGAATGTAGGCGATGCCTCGGAAGGCTGGGGCGCTCGCATCCCCCAGAATGGAGGCGATGAGAGGATCGCTCGGCTGATCTTCGTCTCCATCGTGCAATCGCATCTCGAAGGAGACTTCCTGCCGCCCCTCCTGGTCGCGAATTACTCGCCCATCGGCCCAGATGCGCCCGATCTGGCCGACGCGGCCCGAGCTTATGGCATAGGCGAAGCTGACGCTGCTCCCCTGGCTGGAACCAGACTTGCTCACCGTTGCGGTAGCCACTGGCTGCGCGGTCCAATTAACCACTCCAGCAACACGCATGGAGCGAACAATGGATGGTATCTGGTCGCCATACTGCGAGGACGGTGCTCGCAAGTCGGACAGTCGTGCACTTGGAACCCGCCCCAGGCTGCGGTCGATCTGCCGGCCAAGCATTGATCCCAGGGCGCCGCCCACTGGCCCACCGAGCGCTGCGCCGGCAGCGCCCAGAACAAGATTGGCCATGCCTCAACACCCTCTACGAAATTCAAAGAAGCGGCATTCGCGCCCAAGTCTTGCCGGCAAGCGGCGGGCTACTACCCGGCCAATCTTGAGATCGGCGTGGATCAGATCGTCGCCACTGACCACGCCAAAATGACAGGACCGCGCGAGCCTGAAGACTGCAAGATCGCTATTGCTTCTTTCGCGACCGAAGACTGCGTTGAACCACGGGGCGACGCCTCGCTCCACCAGGCCCCAGTCACCGTCCGTAAGGCGGTATCGAGGGGCTTCGAGCAGAGTCAGCTCGAAGGCGTGAGCGACCACCCCGATGCAATCCAAGCCCACAAGCGGGTCCCTCCCTTGCGGGCGAAAAGGAATACCGATGAGCGCCCGTGCGCGTTCGTGCGGCTCAGGCACCCGGAAAGCGCATCAGAATTTCAGACCCCGGCAGATCAGGTTCACCGCGGAAATTCAGGATGTTGCTGAAACGCTCCGCGCAGGTGGCCCGCCGACCGTCGCACCCTTCGCTGAGTATTGCCCAATCGCCAATCGCTGCAGGATGATGCTCGGAGTTCTGCAGCGAAAGCTTCCCTGCATCGCTCGCAATCACAGTCTGCTCGACACCGCACTGTGCGCCGCTGATCCACCGCAACCGACCCAGGCGAAAGCGCTCGGTCTGAGCCTCGTTCACGATAATCGTCTCTGCCTCGATCGCAGTGACTTGGACGCGTAGCCGACGAGTGCGCATGTCCACCCTGCAGTGTCGATCACCAAGTACTGCCCTGCACTCGGGGCTGGTCTGAATGCAGGGCTGCCGGCGAAGCGCGGCGGGGAGAAGATCGACTTGCATCGAATTCTTGCTGCCATCCACCTCTACCCCGCCGAGTTCGCCGTCGCAGATCACCACTCCATCTGCGTGTTGCGCCCAATCGCTCGAGAGCAATCGCACACTTGCTCCTCGCCATTTCCCGGAGAGCAGGTCAGCACTCGCAAGCGCGCCACCGCCGAGGCTGCCACGAAGCTGCAGCCTGCTTGGAAACATCTCTTCGCTGATCAGCAGATCACTCGGTGCGAGGTCCAGATCGGGCGTGAAGGTAATCGATCCCGCCATCCGCCGGCGATCGTGGCTGGTCGCTCCGAAGCCTGCACCATCCGGCCGCTGGAGGATCCAATCATAGGCCAGGGTCGTGACTTCATCCGTTGACTGGCTCATCCCTCACGGACCTCCAGGAGCGGTACGCTGATCAACTCGCCCGCAAGATGCGTCTTGTGACTGATCCGAAGGCTTGGCTCCTCGAACCGTACAGGGACGTCGAAATAGAACCCTGCTCGGACTTCAACGTCGGCGGCAGGGGCTTCCGCAAGCTCAACCACGCCCTTGTTTGCGAGGCTCCATGCATCCGTGGGCAGACCGCCAACGGAAATCTCCAAGCTCTCTGCGACCGGGCGGGTTATTCGCCGCTCCTCCCCCTCACCATAATGCTTGATGAGCGGGAAACGCCTGCGGACGCCATCCCCGGTTCCAAGCAAGACGTCCGTTGCAGATGGCACGCCGATCATGCCCGAGGAACTGAAGTCCGTGCAGTCACGAAGGCGAAAGGCGATAGCGTTGCCGCGCATTTCCCGGAAAAAGGCGATCAGCGTCCGCAGTTCGTCATTGCTGCGCAGGCAGGGGCCCACATCGAACCTCAAACGTGCCTGCTGCCAGTCGGCATTGCGATATTCGACCCCGCCGGGCGACGTCGCAATGGTGGTCGAGAAGCACGGCTCAACAGTGGCGTTGAGGCCAAGCTCGATTGGGAAGGCAACGTCGCGAAAGGCTTGCACTTCCTGCTCTCCTTGAAAGACGGTGAGGCCGTCACGAAGCACCTGCGGGAGGGCCCACAAGAAGACCTCGCGAAAGCCTGCGTCGCTGGCTGCGATTGCCGCGGCCATGATCTCGTTCCAGTCGCTTGCATGCTCTGGCGCAGTGACGAAGCCGGCCAGGTAATGGCAGTCTTCAAGCGCGTAGCCGAGCCGGGCCCTCGCCACTTCGAGCGCGTTGAGACGGCTGGTGGTCAGGCCCTCGGTGACCCAGTCATAATCTTCGAGCTGGAGGACATCGAAGGCAGGTGCGCACCAGCCAACCGGAACATTGGCCCTCACGACCTCGGGTGCATCCGATCGCAAGAGCGAAGGCAGATAAATCAGGATATGTGACTGGAGTAGCGGTGTATTCTGCTTCACCGCTGCGACGATTGAGGCAGTCGCTGAGCTGAGCAGCGCTCCGGCACGATCAAGAACATGTATTTGCTCGGCTGAAACAGTACGCACATCCTCGATCGGAACGTGACCGACTGGCCATCGCGCCGCGCTTGCCTCGTCGTAAATGCAGATGGCATGAGCGCTCGTGACCCACCACCATGGCTCGCCAATCTGCAACTTGGGCGCCAGGCCCGCCTGCACGCCAATCTCGACGAAGTCGCACGCGGCCCGGCTGAGGTAGCCAATCGCCTCGTCAACGGCCGGCGACAACAAGGTCGAGGGCGGAACCCACCCCGTCCGAGCCGGCGCTCCATTCCACGCCCGCTGCTTCCAGGCCTCCGGGCACAGTTCTTCCAGAAGCTCCATGGAAAGCGACCAAATGACGTCGTAGCCTCGGCTTTGCGCAACGGCAGCGAAACTCTCGTGCCAGCGTCGCGCCGGCAGGCACAGCGTCTTTGTCGGATCCGCCAGTCCTGCCCCATCGAGCGCTGGATAGTGGCTCATCCCGACGTAATGATCGAGCAACCCGCGATAGCCGAGCCTTTCCAGGCTATCGATCACCCGCTCGGGAGTGAGGTGATAGCTGTCGTCGTAGGCCGTGCAGATCCGCAATTTGTGCTCAGGCACGAAGGCATCGTTGATCGGAATGACGCTACCGGAACCGAGACACTCTATTTCGCTCAGATCGACTTCTGCCTCCGTTATATCGGAGAAGCGTTCCTGGCTTCCATCCACGAAGCCCGGAGGGACCAGGCTGATGAACATGCGGCTGATGTCACCGACATGAATCCGCTCACTATTCTCGTCGATCTGGAAGCCGGCCATCAGCCTGTCGAAGGGCAACTCGACGGTCGCATCCGATCCGCTGCCCGTGGCGTAGTTCCACAAACGAACATACCAGATGCGCTCGTTCCCGGCTTCGTCCCGCCCCTCGATGGTCAGTGAAGGTCCATTCACTGCGTCGAGTTGGGCGAGGCCGATCGAACGCCAGCGGAACCGCAACGTACAGCGCGAATAATTGGTGATCGCGTGACGCCGATGCGCGACGTGGACAGCCTCATCGATCGTCGTGAAGATAAGCCCAACCAGATCGCCTTTTCGTCCGAAAGTCGCAGTCGCAGTAAGGCGGGTTTCGCCAGGGTGGCTGACGACGCAAGCCATGCTCCCCCGCGGGAAATCCACCGTCCAGTGCGAAGGTTCGAAGCGCTTGATGACGTCGCGGCGCAGCCGTCGGTCGTCACGCGTCAACCAGTGCCGCATGGTCGCCTCCTCCAAAATTGCTTGTTCAGCTGATGCTGA
The DNA here is from genome assembly GCF_011927725.1 of Sphingomonas kaistensis. NCBI lineage: Bacteria > Pseudomonadati > Pseudomonadota > Alphaproteobacteria > Sphingomonadales > Sphingomonadaceae > Sphingomonas > Sphingomonas kaistensis. The sequence goes on from NZ_JAATJC010000001.1 coordinate 2,784,640, forward strand.
CAGGTCCAGTGCTGCGAAGGATCGAGGCGTAGGTCGCCTCCTCGTTCACAGCGCTGTCGAATCGCAGCTCCGACACGATGAATTGCCCGCGAACAGCCGTTCCTTGGTCCAGCGAAAGCGTGCATTCGGCACTCACGCCGCTGAATGCCATGTCGCGCAAACGGAGTTCGCCCTCCGAGCCCAGGTATAGCCCGGTCAGCTTGACCTCTAATGACCTCAGCCCCGCTCCCGACAGCAGCTTGCGCCATCCGCCATCGCTCAGGTCGGAGACATCCACTTCCTCTTGCGACACTTTCCAGCCGCTCAGGCGGAGCCCTTCCACCAGGAGATACTGGGGGGTTGGCTCGCCGTTGGAGATTCGAAGCAGGCAGTCGCTTCCAGCAATGGGGAGGCTCATGCTGCTGAACTCACGGTTGTTTCGATGAGACGTGCCCGGAGTTCGAACATGCAACTCCACGGACCACCCGGATCGCGGGAACGGCGCTTGCCCGTGAGTACCATCGTGCTGAGATGCCAGTCGGCTCCTGCTTCGAACGAGCCGAGTTCGACCTCGATGAGGTTCTCAAGCGTCAGCAACCGCGACGGCCACTCGTCCCACAGCACGAGTTGCAGGGCGATCTCCCGCCCCTGCCTCTGCTTGCAGCTCCAGTCGCGTTCGTCGCTGCAGTTGAGCACGGCGTACGGATATTGCGCGCGGGCCGGGGCATCGTGGTAGATACCCGAGAGCTGGCCTCCATTATTCAACTTTGCGACTAAGGCTTCCTGAAGGGCGATGGTGGCGCTCATCATCGTTGCTCCTCGCAGCGCAGGACCAGCCTGTCCGGCAGCATGGGGTCGTCCACTATCTGGCGGACAACCAGGCGCCGGCCCCGCCACCTGACCTGCTGATCGATGGCGAACTCGGATTGTCGCCGAACGGTGACTTTGAAACGCGGCATGGCGCTGACGCTCATCGCTTCATTGGCGGCCCCCGCGCCCTCAGCGACGATCGCTGCAAGGCAAGAAAGCACCATGCTCAAGGTTTCGCTCGACGCACCGGTCGCAAGCCGATCCTGCGATCGCTCCCACAACTCGATGCGCTGGGTGAGGCTTCCGGCAAACTCGCTCACCGGCATAGTCCTGCCTTTCGATACGGCCGCCAGAGCGCCGTCACCGCCTTGGGAAGGTCGCCGACCGGGCCGTCGCGATTGGCGAACATGGTAGCGGCAAGGCGAAGGATGCCCTGCCGGATCGGCTCGGGTACGTCATTGCCTTCGGTTGCCATGCCGACAGTGCCGGAAACCAAGAAGGTTTCACCACTTTGCAGACCGGCCACATGTCCCCGCCCCTCGTAATCGACATCGCACCGGTAAGAAGCGGCCGGGAGCACCTCGACCTCGTTGAGCCTGCGGATCGACGCGACGGATCGCACCGGCTGCACAGGCAGCAAGGTCCATCCCTCATTTCCTCTAACCCTGGCCTCGAAACTGCGAACGATGAGCGCCTGGTTGAGGAACGTTTCGCACATTTCGCTGGCGGTTCGCAGCAAGCCGGCAAGCAGCGCCTCCTCTTCGCCCGTCTCCACTCGTGCGTAGGCCTGAACCTCGGACAGGCTCACGCAGAGTGCGGTCTTAGCCTCGACGATCATCAACGGACCTCCACGCGAACGAGGATCGAACGGCTGTCGTGCCGCCCCTGACTGGTGGTGATCTGGTTGAGCAGCCGGTAGACCTTGCCCGGCACCCCTCCGCTGACGTTCACGGTGGCACTCAGTTCGTCGAAGCGGCTCCCATCGATCGTCACTCCGCCGCTTTCGACGGGAACCACGCTCCAGCTGGATTCCGCCAGGACATCATCGGTGAGGTACCGCAGTCCCCAATCCACGCTGTAATCGAGCGCACTGCCCGGATCTTTCAACACAAGGGCCATCTTGCCTCCTCAGCGGGGTTCAGGAACGATGATCTGGTCGTAGAGCGGCGTGACGGTCCGCTTGGGCGGCGCCTTGACGATCGAAGGCGCCGCAATTGCTGCGACAGGGTGCTGCGCAGGCGCGAAGGCTGCGATGCTCACGGCACGTCCTTTCCTATCTCTTCTGGTGCGAGGGATTGGCCGGGGCCACGGCCCCGGCTGATCGTCAGTTGATCAGGCCGTGCGCCCGGCAATCCGTCTCGAGGGCGACCAAACGTGCTTCCAGCGCAGCGATGCGATTGCGCACCTCCTGAGCCTCCGTCTGGACGTAGGTAGCGGCCGCCGTCCCCGCGGTCGCAGCAGCGAACGCGCTCCGATTTGCCGCCCCGGTCGCAGCTGTCCAGCCCGTGCGCTGTGCTCCAACCACCTGCGTTCCGGCGACCCTGAGCGTCTTTCCTGCTGTCAGGTCGATCCCATCGGCCGTCACCGTGGCCGTCGTTACGGCCGCGACCTGCAGACGCACGCCTTGAGTGCTGGCGCTGAGGTGCAGGCCGGACGCATTCGCGTAAATCTCGGCAATGTCGGCGTAGTTCACCTTGAACTTCAGGAACGAGTAATTCGAGCTCAGGATCGAGGCGCCCTGAAACGGCTTGTCCCCTTCGCCAAGCTCGGTCGGACCCCACGCCCGGAAACCCTTGCAGGCCGTCAGGTAGTTCCCGCCGACGCGCAGGCCATCATATTCGTTGTAAACGTAAAGGCCGCGAACACCGTTCTCGTGCAGACCACCATCGACACGGCCGCGCCCATAGATCTGGCTCGGCGCCATGTCGCCTTCGCTGTAGCAGGACAGATATTGCGTTCGGTTATTGGCGTCCGAAGCGGCATAAGAACCGCCAGATCGATAGGCGCTGCCGCTCACCCAACCCCGGATGTTGTTCCACGGCTGGTCGTCGGCCATCGGGCCGATGTAATGCCAACCCTGGTTGGTCGCGTCCGTACCGCTTGGCGCATTCGTTGAGCACCAGTCTTCCTGGCCGATCAGCACCGCGTAGACGCGGCCGCCATAGCGGGCACGATTGGCCGCAACGATGCTCGGGCCGCTGCTGTCGATCATTGATCCATTGGTGGCCGAATGACAGCCGATGAACGTGTTGCCGAGGAAACTGCGATCCAGGACACCCCATTGCCGATTGGAATTCACATTGAGGTGCGAAAAAGTGCAGGCGTTGGCATCGCCGCCCTGCAGGAACACACCGTTGCGACACAATTCGATGCTCGTGCGCGTGACGCAGGACTGGTTGGCATTGTTGCCGAAACCCACATCACCGCGCGCATGGATGCCATCGCCCTGGAAGCCCCGGATGAAGCAGTCCTCGACGGCTGCCATCGCCCGCATGTGCACGCCGTGGAACTCGCCCTCGGCGGTCGATCCATGGATATAGCCGCCAATCAGGTGCAGCCCGCGGACCATTGAAGTGCCCGTCACATAGTCGGTCGGTTTGGTCGCCTCTGCCCCGCTGGTTCCGCTTCCCTGAATGCGGATACCCGTCGTGTTCGCCGACCAGCGAAGGACACTGGCGCCCCCGCTTGGCAGACCGCTGCTGTCCCCCTCGATGACCATCGACGCGGAAAGGTCGAGGGTCGTCGTCCCAAGGAAATAATGCCCCTTGGGAACGTACAGCCGATTGGTACCAATGCCATATCCGAATCCCTGCTGAGCGACCGCCCTCAAGCAGGTCAGCGCGCGCGTGAAGGCCGCGCCGTCATTCGTGCTGCCGTCGCCCTTGGCGCCGAACCACCGCACATTGACCGGACCGTCGAAGCGTCGGACCCAGGCCCCGTTGGCAGTCGCAGAAGGAGCGACGAACAAGCCTTGGCCCGGATCAGCCTGGTGCACGGCGGGCGGGACCGCAGGATCCCAGGAAAACATCCCCTCGCGCCCGAGCTCCTTGAGTAAACAGGCTCCGATCGCTCCGGCCGCGGGGGCGGTCAGTGCAGTCCGATTGGCGACGATACTACTGTCACCGCCCTGTGCGAGCGACTCCTGAACGCCCGCATACCATTCCGCCGCAGCCACCAGCGCGATGGTCTTTGCGCCGCTGCTGAAATGGGTCAGGCATCCGCCCAATGCCGACCGCGTGATCGTGCCGTTGGCAAGGTAGGTGCCGCGACCGACCTCCCGTTCCTGCGGCTTGTCGACGCCTTGGACAGAATAATAGAAACTGTCTCCGGCCGAGACCGATTCAGCAAAACTCGCGAAGCCCGTCACCGCGGGACCGCAAAGAAAAGGACCGGTGCCCTGCGTGGACGTGGTCACCCGGACCATATTTGCGAACGTTGGGGTAAAGCTTAGCGCCATGTCTTGGGACACTCTTTTGCTGACGAGCCTCGGCCGGAGCCGCTCAAGGAAGGATCAGGCGAAGCGGAGAAGCTTGATCGCTTCCGAGTTCACCACCTGCCCGCCGACCCGCTTGGTCGCGTAGAAGTAGACGTAGGGCTTCTTCGAATAGGGATCGCGGAGGATGCTCGTCTCGGCGCGCTCGGTGATGATGTAGCCGGCCTTGAAGTTGCCAAAGGCGATCGACAGGCTATTCGCGGCCACGTCGGGCATGTCCTCGGCTTCGATCACAGGATAGCCGAGCAGCGTCGAAGGCTGGCCCGCCACCATCCCGGTCTGCCAGATGAAGGCGCCGTCGGTAGTCTTCATCTTGCGAACCAGCGCCGCGGTTGCCGAATTCATCACGAACACGGCGCCCTGCCGGTACGGCTGGCGCAGCGACTGGACCAGGTCGACAAGCTTGTCCTGCGGATTGGTCGCCGGGAAGGCCGCGGACACGCCGGTGCCGATCGTCTGCAGCGTACCGATCGGACGAACACCATCGGCAGTCGTCGCGGTCGGCGAGGAAAGGAAGCCGAGCGGCTGGTTGGCACCAGTCCCCTTCACGAAAGCCGATCCCTCGGCCCGCGCGAACTCGGTCGCGATCTCGTTGGCAAGCCAGCCTTCGACATCGAACATCGCATCGTCCAGCATGTGCTGCGACGCGGCCGGATTGGCGTAGAGTTCGCCCGATGCCGGGACGATCTCGGTAAAGGTAGGCGTCGCGGTTTCCGGCCGAAGCGCTTCGAAGCCGACCCAGCCCGCCGGCGTTCCACCGGTGGAGATCAGCTTGCGATAGTTCGAACTGCCGATCTTCACCACGTTGGCGATCCGGCGGATCGGGGAAATGGCCACCAGCGTGCGATCAATGACCTCGTCGATCTCGCGCGGAATGGCGTGACCGCCGGCACCGACGCTTGCGTTGTCGACCGACTTTCCTTCGAACCCGCTGTCGCCGGTCCGGAGGAAATCACCAAAGCCCTCCTGCGCGGCGCTCTTCTGTTCGGTGCCGAGGTCCGGGCGACCCGCCTCGACGAGGTTGCTGCGAAGTTTCGCCTTGAGATCGTCGATCTCGGCACGAAGCCCGCTCACGCCCTCCTGCCCCTGCAAAGCCGTGAACGACTCTGCAAGCGAATCAGCCTTGAATTCCATGCATGTTCTCCAGTGTGGAATCGTGGCCCCGCAACCAGAATGGTTACGGAGCAACCTTGTGGACGCAGGCGAGCGGCTGCATTGGCCGCCGCACTAGACTGACTTCCAGATGCTCGAGGTCGCGGATTTCGCGGGCCGAAGCGCGCTGCTCCGCCGACCTCACGCGGTAGCCGAAGCTCAGTCCCGACAATCGCCCCTGCTCGATCTCTCGGGCCAGCAGTCGTCCGAACTCGTCATCGTTCAACCGCCCGATGACCTGTAGCCCCCGCGCATCCTCGGCCAGATGCTCGATCTGCCCGACCCGCCGCCCCGCCTGGTGCTGCCACAACAGCGGCACCGTGCCGTTCCGTTCCAGCGACTGCCGAAAGGCGCCAGCGCGCACGATATCGCCGCCGCGATCGACGCGGTCGAACACCGACGCATAGCCGGCGAAGCGCAGCCCCTTCCGGGCTCGCTCGATGCGCATTGCTCAGTTCCTCAGCAGGTCGCGAAGGTTGGACTGGTAGGCGATCGACACCATCAGTCCGGCCAGGCAAATTCGGACCAACCACTTGGCGACCGTTTGCCAGGCCGATTTCTTGACGTCGCGCCAGGCCCCAAGCAACTCGCGCAGCTCATCCATGTCGCGTCGCGCCGTTTTGTCCTCAAGGCCTAAGGAAGTGAGTGCCCGACAGGCGCCGGCGTTGCTGGCCTCCTCGACCATGGCCTGCAGGATCACGAAATTGACCGGCTGCCCTTCCGCGCTGGCGATAAGCTGGGCGAGCAGCTCGTCCGAATCCCGCCGGATCAATGCTGCTGCCTCTTGCGCTCGAAGCCGAGCATTTCGCGCTTCTCCTCGGACGAAATGAAGTCGGCTTGGGCCACCATCTGCCACAGCCGCTCGCGATCCTCCGCAAGCTCGCTGATCGCATCCGTGTCGATGGCCAGCTTGACCGGACCGATCCAGTCACGCAGCGCCTCCGACATCTCGCCGATGATGCGTTCGGCAAGTGGCAGCACCGTCTGCCGGTAAAGCGCCCGCCCGGCTTCCCGCAGGTTGCTGTAGGCGGTGTCCCCGGGCAGGCCGAGCAACACCGGCGGCACTCCGAAGGCCAACGCGATATCGCGTGCCGCGGCTTCCTTGACCGCCACGAAATCCATGTCGGTCGGGCTCAACCCAAGCGACTGCCAACGCAATCCCCCCTCCAGCAGCATCGGCCGGCCGGCGTTGAGGCTCCCGCTGAACTGCTTCTCGATCTCCTCGCGAAGACGTTCGAATTGCGACGCGCTCAGCGGCGCGCCATCCGGCGGATCGTAGGTCAGCGCACCCGAGGGCCGCGCCGCATTGTCGAGCAACGCCTTGTTCCAGCGGCTCGCACGATTGTGGATGGACGCGGCAGCACATGCCGCTTCCAGGCATCCAAGCCCGCTCTGATCCTGCACCGGATTGAGCGATTTGATATGGATGAGCTGGACGCGTTCGAGAGCATCGTGGCGATTGATCCTGACCGACCTGCGACCGGCCCGGTAGGTATAGCCGCGCGGCCATCCGCGCTCGTCCGTGTCGACCGTGACGCGGTCCGGTTGCAGCAGGAACAGCTCTGCCGGGGCACCGAGCGCTTCGACCAGCTGAAGGTAAGCGTTACCATGCAGCAGCAGCGAAGCCGCAACCTGCTCGAGCAGGCTGGCGCGCCCGATCAGCGAGGCCGCTGCGTTATCGCCTTCGAGCGCGTACACCTTGAGCGCGCCCACCGCGCCAGCGACCATCCGTACTGCCCGCTGACCGACCGGATTACCAAGGAACACCTCTTTTAGCTGTGCCTGATAGCCGCTCGGGAAGAGGTTGCGTTCGCTTGGCCCCGGATAAGACAGGAACAGCGGCGGAACGTCCGCCGACTTGCGTCCGAACCACCGCATCTCAGATCCTTTGATGATCGGGCCGACCGTCCTGCGATTCGTCCCAGTGTTCATGTATGTGCCAGAATAGCGTGACGATGTCAAGCGTTTTGTGCCTGATAGGTTAGTTGGGTTTGTGCGGTCATGAGCCGGACTTGCGTGCTGGCCCCACCTGTGCCAAAGGCCCGCGTCCGTTGCCGCAATCCGTTTGCGCGGCGGGCATCAGGAATACCGACGACAGCCGGAGGGGCGTTCGCATGGGGCGGATGTCAGCGATCGGTCAACATGAGAGACTTGCATGCCGCTTTACGAGCATGTCTTTCTCGCAAGGCAGGATCTGGCTCAAGCCCAGGTCGACGCCCTTGCCGAGACGGCAACCAACATCATCAACGAACACGGTGGAAGCATCGTCAAGGCCGAGACCTGGGGTCTCCGTGGCCTCGCCTATCGGATCGCCAAGAACCGCAAGGCCCATTACGTGATGCTCGACATCGACGCGCCGGCCGCTGCCGTCGCCGAGCTCGAGCGCCAGACGGGCATCAACGAAGACGTGATCCGCTACATGACCGTGCGCGTCGACGCGCATGAGAAGGGTCCGTCGGCGATGATGCGTCGTCAGGAGCGTGACCGCAGTGAGCGTGGCGATCGCGGTGATCGTGGTGACCGCGGCGATCGTGGTCCCCGCATGGACCGGGGCGATCGCCCCGACCGTGGTCCGCGCGAAGAGATGGGAGCGTAACCGATGGCCCGTGCATTTTTCCGCCGCCGCAAGTCGTGCCCCTTCTCGGGCAAGGATGCTCCCCAGATCGACTACAAGGACGTTCGTCTGCTCCAGGGCTTCGTGTCTGAGCGTGGCAAGATCGTCCCGAGCCGCATCACCGCGGTGAGCACCAAGAAGCAGCGCGAGCTGGCCAAGGCGATCAAGCGCGCCCGCCACATCGGCCTGCTCCCCTACGTGGTCAAGTAAGGAGCGCTACCCATGGATGTCATCCTGCTTGAGCGCGTCGAGAAGCTCGGCGCCATCGGCGATGTCGTTACCGTCAAGAACGGTTTCGCTCGCAACTACCTCCTGCCGCGCAAGAAGGCGCTTCGTGCCAACGAAGCCAACCGGAAGCTGTTCGAGGCCAATCGTTCCAAGATCGAGTCCGACAATGCCGAGCGTCGCACGGCGGCGCAGGACTCGGCCAAGGGTGTGGACGGCAAGACCGTCCAGCTGATTCGTCAGGCATCGAACACCGGCCAGCTATATGGTTCGGTCAGCGCCCGCGATATCGTCGATGCCCTCGAGGCCGACGGTGCCAAGGTCGCCAAGAGCCAGGTCGTGCTTGATCGTCCGATCAAGTCGATCGGCATGCACGAAGTGCGCGTCGTCCTCCACGCCGAGGTTGCGGTCACCGTCAAGGTGAACGTCGCCCGCTCGCCTGAAGAGGCCGAGCTGCAGGCGCAGGGCGTCGACGTCATGGCCCAGATGTTCGAGCGTGATAACGCCGGCTTCACCGAGGCCTACGATCCCAACGCCGAGCCCGGCACCATTGCCGAGGAAGGCGAAGCGGAGGCAGAGCAGGCTCCCGAAGCCTGATCTCCATCGCTGCAACCAGTGACAAGGGCCGTCCGGTATTACCGGGCGGCCCTTTCCTTTTGTCGCAAGGACTTCCGTCTGCCGCAACGCCGCGGAACGCTCGTCTTCTCCGGCCATTTCCCTTGAAGAGCGTGGGACTTGGAGGAGAGACGACATGAACGCCGACGATCGCATCCCTGGCCAGCAAGGCCTCGACGGACAAACCCCTCAGGGCCGCCAGCCTGCCCCACAACCAGGAACCGCTGGACAGGCGGATGGCGGCATGTCGACCGGCCAGGCCTCGTACGGCAACAGCGGTGACACGGGCAGTGAAACTCTCGACCCGAATGGCAGCAGCCTCGGCCAGGAGAGCGACGAGGGACAGTCCGGTGAGACTGGCGAAGGTCGCGAAACCAGGCTGTTCAGCGGCACCGAGAATGACCTTGGCAGCGCCGGCACAGGTCGGTCCGGCATCGCGGGAAGTGTCGATGATCCCAATAGGTCGAACGCCAATCTCGGCGGCAGTACCGGTCGCTCGGGTATCGAAGGCAGCCTCGACGCCGAGGACCAGAGCTTCGCCGATCAAGGCCAGGGTGCCATGAGCGGTGACGCAATGGGTTCGGCCGAAAAGGGCGGAACGACCGACATCGATACCGAGCGCGCCCACAGTCGCGATGGCGACATCGAGGGAAGCAGCCTGTAAGGTTTTCGGCCTGGGGGCGCGCGCGGTTGCGCTCCCAGGCCAATTCTCGCCTCCTTGGCTCGATCGGCTATCGGATGCGGTAGTAGTCCGCGACCCGGTCGAGTGCCATTTTCAGGACCAGCTTGCCTGCCCGCGCCGGCCACCCAAGGGCCGTTTCAGCGTCCCGCATCCCCTCGCCCGCGCAGACGATCCGCCACAGGATGTCCGACAGCCCCGTCCCGGCGGACTGGAGGGCATCGTCGAATCGGGCCTTGGCGATCGCCTGCATCTCGGTTCGTTCGAGCTTCTGTCCGCTGCCCTGCGCACTGGAACCCGGAGCCGGATCCCACCGCATCGTCACGCAAGGCGACAAGTTCGCACGTTCCCAGTCCGCACGCAGCTGCTCGCCGGCATCGAACTGCCGGCGATCGAGATGGCCATGGCGATGAAGCCATCCGAGCGGCGACTCCACCTGATTGACACTGACCGAGCGACGAACCCCACGGGTAACTTTGCCGCCGTCCTTGACCGCCTGCTCGATAATCACGCGCTTGGCCATGCATCCCCCCTGCCAGACCCGAGTCGTCCCCACTTGCCAGATCGCGTCGAATGTAGGACAGGAGAAAAAAACCTAAAAGGTTCGTAGGGGGAAGTTGATGATCACGCGTATCCGCGAAGTCCGCAAAGCCAAGCGCATGACCTTGGACGACGTGGCACGGGCCTGCTCGCCGGCGACGACACCGCAAACGATCGGACGCCTCGAAACCGGCATGCGGACGGTCTCGATCGGGTGGCTCAATCGCATCGCGGATGCGCTCGGCGTGTCACCGACCGATCTTGTCGATCATCCCGAGGCTGAGAAGCTGGAGGTCATTGCCCTCCTCAACGGTGACAGCGCCGTCGCTCCGCGCAAGGCCCAGGTGGTCCTTCCTCCTCGCCCGGAGCCGGCGCAAGTCGCCATCCTCGTCACCGCCAGCATCGCCGATTATCGCACCGGCGACGAACTGTGGTGCGATCGCTTGAGCCCGGAGCAATTTGGACGTGCGCTCAATCGCGATGTCCTGGTTCCTCGCCCCAGTGGCCGCTTCCAGTTTGGGCGGCTGCTCGCGCGCGAAGAAGGCAAGCTGCACCTGCTTCCCCTTGGCAGCGGTGCCCGCCAGGTCGTGGTCAGCGATCCGAGCTTCCTCGCGCTTCCCGCCAGACTCGTTCGCAAGCTCGGTTGAACCCCCCGCCCGACTTGCTGAGCGCTTGGCGGCGGTTGACCGGCGGCGAAAAGACTGGAAAAGGCGCCGCTCCCCTGCCTTGGGGCGCTTAGCTCAGTTGGTAGAGCGGCTCGTTTACACCGAGTAGGTCGGCGGTTCGAACCCGTCAGCGCCCACCACATCCCGCCCATGACGGGCTGCCGGATATCGGGACAGAACCGACAGAATTCGGTCCTTTGACATGGCCATCCTCACAGTCCGCCAAAGCGCAATCCTCTGCCCCCGTCACCGTGGCGCCTACACCGCGGCCATCCCCACTTCCTGGAAGTAGCGGCGCAGTCCCGCGCTTGTGGCCGGAGCCATTTCGATGAAGACGCGCCTACCGTCGTGGGGATCGTCCCGCCGCACCAGCAAGCCGCGATCGGTCATCGACTTGATCCAGCGCAGGGCCGTGGTCGCGGGAACCGCGGCGGCAATGCACAGGCTTGAAACCGGGACCCGATGCTGAACGATCTCGGCCTGCAGCAGGTCGAGCAGCATGTCCCAGGCCGGATCGGCGAAAAGGTCTGCGGGAAGGAAGGTGGAGCGAAGCCGCCGTGCCCTGATCATCGACCGCAGCGCTTCGGCGGACACGTTGGGAACGTCCGAACGCGGTGGCGCCATGGTCGCGGGCGACAGCGGTGGGCCGGCGGAGGCCGTGCTCAGGCGCGCCAAGGTGGAGGCGATGCGGCTGACCTCTTCGCTCAGCTGCCGCAGGCGGGCGGCGCTGGCGTCCGAGGCAACGTCCCGCGCGGCGCCGATATGCTGGGGTTGCACCGCCAGCGAAAGGCTGGAGAAGCGTTCCATCTCATCGGCACTGACCAGCAATTCGACATCGGCATCGGCAAGCTGCGCCAACACCTCGTCGACCTGCTCCAGCCGGGTGGCGACCACCACCCCGAAGCTCTTGCGTGCCGACTCCCGCCCGGCGCGATCGAGCAGGCGTCGGACGGGAAGGGTCGGCTCGTCGTCGAGCTCGATCCACAAGGCGGACAGCGTCGCCCGCTCCTCCAGCGCTTCCACCGCTTCCGCCGGGCTGAGCTCCGACAAGGTCCTGAGCCCGCTCAGTTCTGCCGTGGTGCGGGCACGGTGGCGCGCGGCGGGCGTGTCGCCGACGACCATGATGGGCGCACGGGCGGGTTCTGCATTGTCATAACGGAGTGAAGACGTGGCAACGGTCATGACACCATCCTGTGGGAGTCAAACTAACCGAGCCTGAGCAGACTACACTGCAAATCGGCGCCATGTCAGCGAAATCTTCGTCCGCATCGGATGTGACTGCCATCGGGCGGCAACAAGAACGGGTGTCTTGCGGGTTGGGGGCGACTATAACGAGGGCGAAATGACCAGCGGCAACAGCGACGACACCTGGTACCGGGGCAAGGTACTGATCAGCCTGCGCCATGGCATCCGCCAGTCGTCGCGGCTGGCCGAGGAACTCACCGGCGATCTGATCGTCGGCAACGAAGCGCTGGGCCTGCTCGGCCGCCTCAAGGCGATCGGCGCAGAGCTGGACAGCCTCGCGTTCAGCAACCCGGACATCCGCCGCGCCCACAACGACCCGCTCTGGGACCTGCCGCCGCACCCCTTTCGCACGGGCGCGGCCAGTCAGTCCGGCATGTAGGTCGCGAGCACCGGCCCATCCCAGCCGGCGGAGGCGGCGAAGCCTGCGTTCAGGAAGCCGGGCTTGCCGTAACCCAGCGGCAAGCCGTCCGGTCCCTCGACGCGCCCCCCGGCGGCGAGAAGGACCGCATGGCCGGCGGCCGTGTCCCATTCCGACGTAGGCGACAGCCGCGGGTAATAATCGGCGCTCCCTTCCGCCAGCAGGCAGAATTTGAGGCTTGAGCCGACCGATACCAGCTCGGCGTTGGGCAATTCGGCGGCAAGGAAATCGCGGGTCGCCTGGTTCATGTGCGATTTGGAGGCGACCACGCTCAGCCGCTCGCCTAGCGAGCGGACCTTGAGCACGCTGCGTTTCCCGTCCGCTTCTTCGACCCAGGCGCCAAGTCCGACAACACCTGCCCACAGGCGCCCCTGCTCGGGGGCCAGGACCAGGCCCAGCACCGGCGTTCCTGCCACAACCAGGCCGATGTTGACGGTGTAATCGTCACCGCCGCGGACGAATTCGCGGGTGCCGTCGAGCGGATCGACCAGGAAGAAGGCCTCGGCGAGGTCGGGGATGCGGCCCGCCGCCGCTTCCTCCTCGGCCACCACCGGAACACCGGGGGCATGCCGGGCAAGCGCCGCCAGGATGATCGCCTCGGCCGCGCGGTCGGCCTCGGTCACCGGTGACAGGTCGCCCTTGCGCTCGACTGCGAAGCCCCGGCTCCGGACTGCCCGGATGGCCTCCCCCGCCTCGCGGCAGGCAGCCCCGAGCGGGTCCAGCAGCGCCGCCAGATCCACCTTACTTGGGCGCCATCCGGATGCCGCCATCGAGGCGGACATGCTCGGCGTTCATGTATCCGCTTTCGATCATGAACACGGCGAGGTTGGCATATTCATGCGGCTGGCCGAGGCGCTTGGGGAACGGCACCTGCGCGCCCAGCGCATCTTGGACCTGCGGCGGCATCATCGCGACCATCGGCGTCTTGAACACGCCCGGAAGGATGGTGTTGACCCGGACACCCTCGTTCATGAGGTCGCGGGCAATCGGAAGGGTCATCGCCAGCACGCCGCCCTTGGACGCCGAATAGGCCGCCTGGCCGATCTGGCCGTCCTCGGCCGCGACCGAGGCGGTGTTGATAATCACGCCCTTTTCGCCGTCCTCACCTGGCTCCGCGTCGACCATCCCGGCCGCCGAATGGGCAATGCAGCGGAAGGTGCCGACAAGGTTGATCCCGATCACCAGTTCGAACTGGTGGAGCGGATACTTCTTCACCGCCTTGGTTTCGCGGTCGCGGCCGACGGTTTTCACCGCATTGGCGACGCCGGCGCAATTGACCAGCACCCGCTCCTGCCCATGGGCGGCGCGGGCTTTCTCGAAGCCGGCGGCGACGGTGTCGTCATTTGTGACGTCCACGTCGCAGAAGATGCCGCCGATGTCGGCCGCGACCTTTTCGCCCTGCTCCTGGTTGCGGTCGAAGATGGCGACCTTGGCGCCCTTGGCGGCGAGCGCCCGGGCAGTGGCTTCACCAAGCCCCGACGCGCCGCCGGTGACTACCGCCGCAATGCCGTTGATATTCATGATCGAGCGCTCTCCCGAGAAGTAACTGATGGCGTCCCTTGGTCAGGTTCGGACGCCTGCGTGACTGCAGCGCGTCTACCCAAAGGCTCGCTTGGTGGACAGGATTATTCGGACGCCTCGACCCGCGCCAGCACGGCTTCGACCTGCACCTGCGCGCCGGCCTCGACGTTCAATTCCGCAACCACGCCGTCGAACGGGGCAAGCATCGCATGCTCCATCTTCATCGCCTCGAGCGTCAGCAGCCGCTGGCCCTTTTCGACCCGCTCGCCGGCCGCGACATCGACGCTGGTGACCTTGCCCGGCATCGGTGCCAGCAGGCTGCCGCTGCCCGCGCTGCCAGCATGGCTGCCGCGGGCGCGGCGGTCGAAGGCATAGACCTGCCCGCCTTCGAACAGCACCACTCGGCTGTCATCGGCAAAGCCCGAAGCAGGCGCATAATCCTCGGCATCGTCGAGCACGATGCGGCGACGGTCGGCGCCGAAGCTCAATGTCGCGGCTGGCGCCGTGGCGGCGTTGAGGCGGAACCCGGCCAGCGCGGGCTGCTCCTCGGCCGCGAGCGCGACCACCGCGGCGGCCCGCCACAGTGCGTCGTCGGGCTCATTGTCCGGGACCAGCGTATCGAGCTTGCGACCAATGAAGCCGGTATCGAGCGCGGCGTCCTCGAAATCCTCGTCGAGCAGGCAGTTGACGAGAAACCCGGCGTTGGTCCGGACCGGCCACACTTCCACCCCGTCGAGCATCGCCGTAAGCGTGCCGATCGCCTCGTCACGGTCATCGCCGTGGGCGACCAGCTTGGCGATCATCGGGTCGTAGAAGGGCGAGATCGCATCGCCTTCTTCCACCCCGGTTTCGATCCGGCCTTCTTCGCCGAGGTCGAAATGGTCGAGCCGCCCGGTGCTGGGCAGGAAGCCGGTTGACGGGTCCTCGGCATAAAGCCGCGCCTCGATCGCATGGCCGGTGATGGCGAGTTCGTCCTGGCGCCTCGGTAGCGGTTCGCCGCTGGCGACGCGAAGCTGCCATTCGACGAGGTCCTGGCCGGTGATTTCCTCGGTCACCGGATGCTCGACCTGCAGCCGCGTGTTCATCTCCATGAACCAGATGCGGTCGGCGCGCAGACCCTCGCTGCCATCGGCAATGAACTCGATGGTGCCGGCGCCTTCGTAATTGACCGCCTGCGCCGCGCGCACCGCGGCGCCGCACACCGCCGCGCGCGTTTCCTCGTCCATCCCGGGCGCGGGGGCTTCCTCAATCACCTTCTGGTGGCGGCGCTGAAGCGAGCAGTCGCGTTCGAACAGGTGGACGACGTTGCCGTGACTGTCGCCGAACACCTGCACCTCGATGTGACGCGGGCTTTCGATCCACTTCTCGAGCAGCACAACGTCGTTACCGAAGCTCGACGCTGCCTCGCGCCGGCAGCTGTCCAGCGCGTCGGCAAAGTCTACCGCGCGGTCGACCTTGCGCATCCCCTTGCCGCCGCCCCCGGCCACCGCCTTGATCAGGACAGGATAGCCGATCGCGTCGGATTCCGCCTTGAGCCGCTCTGCCGACTGGTCGTCGCCCATGTAGCCCGGCGTCACCGGCACGCCCGCATCGGCCATCAGTTTCTTGGCGGCGTCCTTCAGGCCCATGGCGCGGATGCTGGCAGGCTTGGGTCCGACCCAGACCAGTCCGGCGTCGATCACCGCCTGCGCGAAATCGGCATTCTCCGACAGGAAACCATAGCCCGGATGGATCGCCTCGGCGCCAGTCTCCTTCGCCGCAGCGATGATCTTCTCGCCGACCAGATAGCTCTCGCGCGCAGGCGACGGCCCGATGTGCACCGCCTCGTCCGCCATTCGGACATGCAGTGCGCTGGCGTCAGCATCGGAATAGACCGCAACCGTGCGAATGCCGAGCGCCTGTGCGGTGCGGATGACCCGGCAGGCGATCTCGCCCCGATTGGCGATGAGGAGAGAGGTGATCATAGCGCCTCACTATCCGATTTGCGGCCCGGTGCGAGTCCCGCAATGTGCGCGGCGAAGATGGGCTGGAGCCGTCTTGCACCGGTCAGGGTCAGGTGGTTCGCGTCGAAATAGTAGGTCGTGCCATCGGCGGCCGCGAGCGGGCAAGGCCCTGCCCCGCACAGCGCCCGCGCAACGGGGAGCACGTCCACCCCCTCCATCTTCGCAAAGGCCGAGAGAAGGGGCTCGATCGAGCGGTCGTATGCAGCGCGGTCGAGCATCGGCGCGGAAACGCCGCGACGATGCGCGGCGTAGAGAAGCGCGGGAATCGACGCTTGGTCCTCAGGCACGGGCAGGATCACCGTTACCCCGATCCCCTTCGCGCGCGCCGCGACCACCGTCGCCTCGACCAGCGCGGGCGTGAGGTGCGCGGAATGATAATGGAGGTAGATATGGGTGGCGCCGACCCGCTTCGCCTCGCCCAGCAGCCAGTCAGGGCCGAGCGCCGGGATCAGCAAGGGCTCGTTCGATACCGGGAAGGCGACCCGTGTTCCGTTTGCCGTGGCGGCCGCGGCAAAGCTGCGCTTGATGGCGTCGGCGTGGCTGTCGCCGACCAGCAGCACCGTTCGTTCGCCCGAAGCCGGAGCCAAGATGCAGGCCCCCTCGCCGAAATTGGTGATGCGGAACATTTTCCCGCAGCGGTAGGGAGCGCGGTCCTCGAATCCGGCAAAGACCTTTTGCTCATAAGGATCGAAGCGGTGTTGCTGCACCCTCGGCGCAACAAGGGCGATCGCAGCCATGACCGCCGCCGCCATCAGGGCGCGCGGCCAGGTGACGATCGATCCGCCCGGTCGTTCGACCAGTCGATGAAGCAAGATCGCCAGCCCCAGCGCGATGGCGAACAGAAGAACGGCAGTGCCGTCCCCGTTGCCGAGGCGGGTGCCGCCAAACGGGACATAGCCGACCAGCGCAATCAGCGGAAAATGGACGAGGTAGAGCGAATAACTGATGTCGCCGAGCCGGACTGCGCCGCGACCAAGCCGATTGTCGAGGACCGTGTCGCGAAGGCCGCTGGCCAGCGCCAGTCCGGTCAGCGCGCAGGCAAGCATCGCACCAAGCGCTGGATGCCCCCGCACGATGCTGGTCGCGGTGCCATCGATCGGCAACGCCATCAGCGCGGCAAGTCCCGCGAGCGCCACGGGGAAGACCCAGCGCGGCAGGATCGGCGCATCCCCGCGACGCGAGGCGACCAGCATGCCAAGTCCGAACTCCCACAGCCGCAACGGCACCATGAAGAAGCTGGTCTTCGGGCTGATCGTCACCATGGCCAGGCAGGCGAGCAACGAGCCAAGGATCATCAGCCCCATCAGCCACGGCCAGCGTCGGACAAGCAACACGATGGCCGGTACCAGCAGGTAATATTGGAACTCCACGCCAAGCGACCAGAGGTGGAGCAAGGGGACGAAGCTGATCGGATTGAAGTAGTTGTCGGCCGACCAGAACTGGATGTTCGGGACGAACAGTGCGGCGCTGACGGCCTGAGCCGCGACCTGCGCGAAGGCATCGGGGAGGACCACAAGGAATGCGGTGACGAGCGTCACGACGAGGATGGTGAAATAGGCCGGCAGAAGCCGCGCCGCGCGACGGCGCCAGAAGGTGATCGCGCCATCGCCCGGGCGGTAGAGCTTCTCCATCAGATAGCCGCTGATGACGAAGAAGGCGTCCACTCCAAGCAGGCCATTGCCGAAACCGGCGAACCCGAGATGGTAGCCGAGCACCAGCAGGACCGCGACGGCGCGGAGCAGCTGGATATCGGGGCGAAACGCCATTGCCGGCGCGCGCACGCTCACTGCGCGGCGATCTCGGCGCGGGCCCAATCTTGGCGGACGATGGAGGACAAGGCGGCTTTCTCCGGAAGCGTTGCGAATCAAAAACGAAGGACGGGAAGCCAGGGTTCGCCCAGCACCACCAAGGCGGTGCCGACCGAAGCGCCGATGTAGGCGCCGAGATAGCAGCGCCAGCCGAGGCGCTTTCCGCGCAAGGCGAACGCGGTGAGCAGCGCGAGAAGGGAGATCACGGCCCCGAACAGGGTCCATTTGCCAAGGCCAAGCGCGATCGAGATACGCGCTTCGTCGTTGGGATAATTGAGGCTGGCGGCTGCAGCGATGAGGCGCGATGCCAAAGCCGCTAGGACGATCCCCGCGGCCAGGATCGAGCCACGCCGCGCGGTGAGGCAGGCGACCAGGGCGATGGCGATGGTCACCAGCGGTCCGGCGGCCGCCATGGTCAGGCCGTCGGCGACCGAATCGAACCGGCCCGAGGCGACGGTGGCATGATTGGTGCGCACGATCACGTCATAGCCCATGGCCTTGCCGGCGAGGGCATGCCCTGCCTCGTGCAGGAGGTTCATGACCATGACCACCGCGAATCCGGTGACGGCGGTGGGCAGGATGGCCAAGCGACCGGCACGCGATGACGCCACGAAAATTCCTTACTGAACAGGGAAGAACAGGATGCTGCCGAGGCCTACATCCGGAACACGCCAAACCGCGGGCGGTCCGGGATCGGCGCGTTGAGGCAGGCGGCGAGCGCGAGGCCGAGGACGTCGCGGGTCTGGGCGGGGTCGATGATGCCGTCGTCCCACAGCCGCGCGGTGGCGTGCCAGGGATTGCCTTGCGCCTCATAGTCCTCGCGGATCGGGGCCTTGAAGGCTTCGGCTTCTTCCGGGCTCCACTTGTCGGCGTCGCGGTGGACGGTGGCCAGCACGCTCGCCGCCTGCTCGCCGCCCATCACGCTGATCCGGCTGTTGGGCCAGCTGAACAGGAAGCGGGGCGAGTAGGCGCGGCCGCACATGCCGTAATTGCCGGCGCCAAAGCTGCCGCCGATCAGAACGGTGAGCTTGGGCACCTGCGCGGTGGCGACGGCGGTGACCAGCTTGGCGCCATGCTTGGCGATGCCCTCGGCCTCATATTTGCCGCCGACCATGAAGCCGGAGATGTTTTGCAGGAACAGCAGAGGCACGCGGCGCTGGCAGGCCAGCTCGATGAAATGCGCGCCCTTGACCGCGCTTTCGCTGAACAGGACGCCGTTGTTGGCGAGGATCGCGACCGGCTGGCCGTGGATATGCGCAAAGCCGGTGACGAGGGTCGTGCCGTAAAGCGGCTTGAATTCGTGGAATTCCGACCCGTCGACGATGCGGGCGATCACCTCGTGCACGTCGTAGGGGGCGCGGACGTCCTGCGGGACGATGCCGTACAGCTCTTGCGGATCGTAGGCGGGATCGCGCGGCTCGGTGCCCTCCAGCTCGGCATATTGGGGCGGCAGGGTGCTGACGATGTCGCGAACGATGGTCAGCGCATGCTCGTCGTCGTCCGCCAGATGGTCGACCACCCCCGACTTGCGGGCATGGAGGTCGCCGCCGCCCAGCTCCTCGGCGCTGATCTCCTCGCCCGTTGCGGCCTTCACCAGCGGCGGGCCGGCAAGGAAGATGGTGCCCTGCTCGCGCACGATGATGCTCTCGTCGCTCATCGCCGGCACATAGGCGCCGCCGGCGGTGCAGCTGCCCATCACGCAGGCGATCTGCGGGATGCCGAGCGCGCTCATGTTCGCCTGATTGAAGAAGATCCGCCCGAAATGGTCGCGGTCGGGGAACACCTCGGCCTGGTGCGGCAGGTTGGCGCCGCCGCTGTCGACCAGATAGATGCACGGCAGCCGGTTGGCCTCGGCGATCTCCTGGGCGCGCAGGTGCTTCTTGACCGTCAGCGGATAATAGGTGCCGCCCTTTACCGTGGCGTCGTTGCAGACGATCATCACCTGGCGGCCGGAAATGCTCCCGATGCCGCAGATGATTCCCGCGCCCGGGACGTCGCCCTCGTACATGTCGCAGGCCGCAAGCTGACCGATCTCGAGGAAGGGCGAGCCGGGGTCGAGCAGTCGTTCGACCCGCTCGCGGGGCAGCAGCTTGCCGCGCGAAACGTGGCGCTCGCGGCTTTTCTCGCTGCCGCCGAGGGCGGCCTTGGCGACGTCGGCGCGCAGCCTGTCGGCCAGCGCGCGATTATGCGCCGCGCGCGCCTGATATTCAGGGCTGTCGGGCTGGACCTTGGTGTCGAGGCGCGGCGCACTCATGCTGTTGGCTATCCCGTTCGTCGAAAACACGTGTCGTCTCCGCGCCTAGCCGCGCGGTGCGCGCTTGCAAAGCGCGGCAGGTGGTCGCAGCGCATTGCGAACATGGTTCACGTCACGAGGTCCCTTATGCTCCGCTCGCCGCTCCTGCTCGCCGCCTCCGCGCTCGCCCTTTCGCTTGGCGGGTGCAACGTCAGCACCAAGGACGGCAATCCGACGGAAGCGGCTGCGACCGAGGCCGGCACCGCGCTTGGCATCAATCCGGCCTCGCTGGACCGGTCGGTCGCCCCGGGCGACGATTTCTATCAGTTTGCCAACGGCGGCTGGATGAAGACCGCCGAAATCCCCGCCGACCGGTCGAGCATCGGCGCCTTCTACATCGCCGACCAGGTCCGCGAGAAGAACACCCGGGCGCTGTTCGACGACCTGCTCAAGACCGACCAGGACGCGAACTCGAACGAGGGGCGGATCGCCAACTACTACAAGGCGTATCTCGACACCGACGCGATCGACCGCGCGGGGATGACGCCGGCCAAGTCCGATCTCGACGCCATCGCCGCCATTCCCGACAAGCGCGCGTTGTCGGCCGCGATCGGCGCTTCGCTCAGGGCCGATGTCGACCCGCTCAACGCGACCAATTTCCAGACCGACAACCTGTTCGGAATCTTCGTCACGCAGGGGCTGAACACGCCGGGCGAAACCCTGCCCTACATCCTCCAGGGCGGCCTCGGCATGCCCGAGCGCGAATATTACCTGTCCGCCGACGCCAAGATGGGTGGCCTCCGCGACAAGTATCGCAACTACGTCCAGACCATGATGCAGGCCGCCGGCCACCCCGACGCCGCCGGTGCCGCCGGCCGCGTCGTGGCGCTGGAGACCAAGATCGCTCAGGCCCATGCCAGCCGCGAGGAGAGCGAGGACTTCAGCAAGGCGGCCAAGGTCTGGACCCGCGCCGAACTCGAAAAGAACGCCCCCGGCCTGGACTGGGGCGCGCTGCTCGGCGCCGCACAGCTCGGGCGCGCGCCCAAGTTCCAGGCCTATCACTCGACCGCCATCCCCCGGCTCGCCGCTTTGGTCGGGTCGGAGCCGCTCGACGCATGGAAGGACTGGCTGGCGTTTCACACGCTGAACCAGCAGGCGAACGTGCTGCCCCGCCCGATCCGCGACGCCAGCTTCGCCTTCAACAGCACCGCGCTGCAAGGCACTCCGCAACAGCGCCCGCGCGACATCCAGGCCCTGAACGCCGCCAGCAACGCGCTGCAGGACGCGGTCGGCAAGGCTTATGTCGAACGCTATTTCCCGGCCTCGGCCAAGGCCGAGGTCCAGGCGATGGTCGACCAGATCAAGGCCGCCTTCGCCAAGCGGGTCGAAGCGCTCGACTGGATGGCGCCGTCGACCAAGCAGGAAGCGCTGGCCAAGGTGAAGTCGATCGTGGTCGGCGTCGGCTATCCCGACAGCTGGCGCGATTATGGCGCGGTGACCATCGCCGCCGACAATGCCTATGCCAACCAGAAGGCGGCGGGCCTCGCCGAATACAAGCATCAGATTGCCAAGATCGGCAAGCCGATGGACCGAAGCGAATGGTGGATGCCGCCGCAGCTGGTCAACGCGGTCAACCTGCCGGTCCAGAACGCGCTCAATTTCCCGGCCGCGATCCTGGTCGCGCCCTTCTTCGATCCCAAGGCCGACCCCGCCTATAATTACGGCGCGATCGGCAGCGTGATCGGGCACGAGATCAGCCACAGCTTCGACAACAACGGCGCCCTGTTCGATTCGACCGGCAAGCTGCGCAACTGGTGGACGCCGCAGGACTTCGCCCGCTTCAGCCAGGCCGGCGACGCGCTGGCCAAGCAATATGACGCCTACGAGCCGCTTCCGGGGCTGCACGTCAACGGCAAGCTGACGCTGGGTGAGAACATCGCCGACGTCGCCGGGCTCGCCGCCGCCTACCAGGCCTATCACGACAGCCTCGGCGGCAAGCCCGCGCCGACCATCGACGGCTTCTCCGCCGACCAGCGCTTCTTCATCGCCTATGGCCAGGCCTGGGCCACCAAGATGCGCGAGGAGACGCTCCGCGGCCGGATCGCCACCGACGGCCATGCACCGGGCCAATATCGCGCCCAGACCGTCCGAAACCTCGATCCCTGGTACGGCGCCTTCGACATCAAGGCCGGGCAGAAACTGTATCTCGCGCCCGAACAACGGGTGAAGGTCTGGTAAGCCCCTCCCCGCGATTGGCCGGATGAGCTAGCAGGACGTCATGCCGACGATCCTGCTGCTCATCTGCTCCAACATCTTCATGACCGCCGCCTGGTACTGGCACCTGAAAGGCGGGATGAGCAAACCGATCCTGCTGGTGATCTTCATCAGCTGGAGCATTGCGCTGGTCGAATATTGCTTCGCGGTGCCGGCCAACCGGATCGGCTACGCCAACGGCTGGACCGGCGCCCAGCTCAAGATCGCGCAGGAAGCGATCACGCTGATCGTGTTCGGCGGCTTCATGGTAACCGTGCTTGGCGAACCGCTCCACTGGCGGCACCTCGCCGCCTTCGGATGCATCATGGCCGCCGTCGGATTTCTGTTCGCCGGCAAGTAAGTCGCGCAACCGCGACTCCATCGCGGACGTTCACCACCCGACTCAACTTTCAGGAGACGGGCGTGTTCATCGACTTCAATCGCGATAATCAGGTGCAGGAAAACGAAGCGAGCCAGGAGCAGGTCGAGAGCATCGTCAATCATCGCCTCGGGCGCCTCGACGGCAAGGTGACCAGCGCCCAGGTCCATATCGCCCACGTCAAGGAAAGCCGGGGCAGCACTCCCGAATATCGCTGCTCGATCGAAGTCCGTCCCGAGCATCTGTCGCCCGTGGTCGCCTCGGCCGAAGGCGCCGGCGTCGATGCGGTGGTCCGCTCCGCCTGCGACAAGGTGCTGCACGCCTACGACAAGGTCGTCGGCAAGCAGGCCGCGCGCTAGCCTTCGCCCGATAAACTTCGCGGGTGCTCGGCAATCGACCACATAAGCCAAGCAGGCTTTGGTAATCAGCGCAAAATTGCCCGGCCAATAGTTATTGTTCACGACGAATGATCATGCTTCACTCGGTCTAGTATCGGGGGAGCAGGAATCTTGTCGCACGGAATGGCGTATGAGTATCGGGTCATTGATGTCGCAGACGGCGCGCTTAGTTCGCTTCTTATTGGCGAAGGGCGAATCGAAACTGATGTTCTTGAAGCGTACATAAACGCCATGGCGTCGGAAGGGTGGCGCCTGAAGTTTATGGAGAAGGTCCTTCAGCGCCATCTCGTTCTGTCGGATCGCGAGACATTGATGATTACCTTCGAACGTCCCGTTGCTGAAGCTGAACGGGAAAACCGCGCGGCACGGTGCGTGGACGATGTCATCGCTGCCGAGGACAGAGCGCGACAGGGTGGCCGACGCGCAGCGGCCGGAGCTATCGGCTTAGCTGCCGGTGGCGCATTTCTGGGTGCTCTTCTCAGCAACAGCGACGAGGCTTGAAATGGACATTCAGGCAAAGGTAGCGGCGCGGCGGGCGGAACTGGCAAGTCAGGACGGAGACGAGGCGCGCAAGAAGCAGGAGGCCCGCGCTGACCTCGCCCGCCAAGAACAGCAACGTCAGGCTGCTGCACTGGACGCTTTAGTTGCCGAAAAGACGGCCATAGGAGTGCCGTTACGTCACGAATGCGGAAAGCTATCGATTGCTCACGAGTCGCCGTTGGCCGCACTGGCGCCGACCGATTACGGCCGGAGTGCTTTGGAAAGACTTCTCAAGACAGAAGCCCGAGCGCGATGGACGTTGACACAAAACTGGTTCTCAATCGGAACAATAGTGGCAGGCATACTTCTACTCCTTCCCGCCTTTCCAGTCGGTTTGAGTTTACTGGTTCTCGGCATTTGGAGCGGTCGCAATTACAATCACGACAAACGCAAAGCGCTGATTGCAGAGTTCCCAGCTCTTTTTGGTGATCTCAAACCTTGAGCTTGATCACGCCCCGATCAGTTCCCGTCCGATCAGCATCCGGCGGATCTCGTTCGTTCCCGCACCGATGTCGAGCAGCTTGGCGTCTCGCATGAAGCGTTCGACCGGCCAGTCCTTGGTATAGCCCGCTCCGCCCAGCGCCTGGACCGCCTCGCCCGCCACCTTGAACGCGCTTTCGCTCGCCAGCAGGATCGCGCCCGCCGCGTCGAAGCGGGTGGTCTTGCCCGCGTCGCAGGCCTTGGCGACCTGATAGACGTAGGCGCGAGCGCTGTTCAGCGCGACATACATGTCGGCGATCTTGGCCTGCATCAGCTGCTGCGCGCCGATCGGCTTGCCGAACTGCACCCGCTCGCGCACGAACGGGATGACCACGTCGAGGCAGGCCTGCATGATGCCGAGCTGGATGCCCGCCAGCACCGTGCGCTCATAATCGAGGCCGCTCATCAGTACCCCGACCCCGCCATTCTCGGGGCCCATGATGTTCTCGGCCGGCACGAGGCAATCGTCGAACACCAATTCGCTGGTCGGCGAGCCGCGCATGCCAACCTTGTCGATCTTCTGGCCGATGGAGAAACCCTCCATGCCCTTTTCGATCAGGAAGGTGGTGATGCCGCGGCTGCCGGCGTCGGGCGTCGTCTTGGCATAAACCACCAGCACGTCGGCATAAGCGCCGTTGGTGATCCAGAACTTGGTGCCGTTGAGGCGATAGCCATTGCCCGACTTCTCGGCCTTAAGCTTCATCGACACGACGTCGGACCCGGCGCCCGCCTCGCTCATCGCCAGCGCGCCGACCTTGGTGCCGTCGATCAGGCCGGGCAGGTACTTCTTCTTCTGCTCGTCGTTCGCCCAGCGGCGGATCTGGTTGACGCACAGGTTGGAGTGCGCGCCGTAGCTGAGGCCCACCGAGGCCGAAGCGCGGGCGACTTCCTCCTGCGCCACGACATGCTCGAGGTAGCCGAGGCCAAGCCCGCCCCACTCCTCCTCGACCGTGATTCCGTGAAGGCCGAGTTCGCCCATCTCTGGCCACAGTTCGATCGGGAAGCGGTCGTTGTGATCGATCTCCGCCGCGATCGGCTGGATGCGGTCGGCCGCGAAGCGCTGCGTGGACTCGCGGATGGTATCGGCCATCTCGCCGAGGTCGAAGTCGAGGGTCGGTGCTGACATGACGTCGGCGCTAGCAGAGGGGCTAAGACTTGGACAAGGCGGCCCGAATGCTTATTGCAGTGCAACATTCTTCTCACGGAGTCCGCTGTCATGGCCACCGCATCCGATAACGTCGTCATCCTCTCCTATGCCCGCACCCCGATGGGAGCGATGCAGGGCGCGCTGGCCGACGTCAGCGCGACCGATCTTGGCGCCACCGCGGTCAAGGCGGCGGTCGAGCGGGCCGGAGTCGACGGCGGCGACATCGACCGCATTTACATGGGCTGCGTGCTTCCGGCCGGCCTCGGCCAGGCCCCGGCGCGGCAGGCGGCGATCAAGGCGGGACTTCCGACCAGCGTCCAGGCGACCACCGTCAACAAGGTCTGCGGCTCGGGCATGCAGACCGTGATCATGGGCGCCGAGGCGATCCTCACCGGCAATGCCGACGTCATCGTCGCCGGCGGCATGGAGAGCATGACCAACGCGCCCTACCTCCTCAAGAAGCACCGCAGCGGCGCGCGCATCGGCCATGACAAGATCTACGACCACATGTTCCTCGACGGGCTCGAAGACGCCTATGAGGAAGGCCGCGCGATGGGCAGCTTCGCCCAAGCCACCGCCAACGACTATCAGCTGACCCGCGAAGGCATGGACGCCTATGCGATCGAAAGCCTCAACCGCGCCAAGTCGGCGATCGACGGCGGCGGGTTCAAGGATGAGATCGTCGCGGTGACGGTGAAGAGCCGCGCCGGAGAGACGGTGGTCGACACCGACGAAGCCCCGGGCCGTGGCCGCCCCGACAAGATTCCGCAGCTCAAGCCCGCCTTCGACAAGGAAGGCACGATCACCGCGGCGACCAGCTCGTCCATCTCCGACGGCGCCGCCGCGGTCGTCCTCGCCCGCGAGTCGGATGCATCGGCCAAGGGGCTGACCCCGGTCGCCCGCATCGTCGCCACCGCCGCCCACGCCCAGGCCCCGGCCGAATTCACGATCGCCCCGATCGGCGCGATCCACAAGGTGCTCGACAAGGCTGGCTGGTCGATCGGCGAAGTCGACCTGTTCGAGGTCAACGAGGCATTTGCCTGCGTCGCCATGTTCGCGATGAAGGACCTCGGCATCGGCCACGACAAGATCAACGTCCACGGCGGCGCCACCGCGCTCGGTCACCCGATCGGCGCCAGCGGCACCCGCATTATCGTCACCTTGCTCAACGCGCTGAAACAAAAGGGCCTGAAGCGCGGCATCGCCAGCCTTTGCATCGGCGGCGGCGAAGCCACGGCGGTGGCGGTCGAACTGCTGTAAGCCAGAGGCTCCCCGGTTGCGGCCGGGGAGCTTTCAATCCTCGACCGTCTCACCCTCGGCGACGCCCCACAGGTCGGCCACCTTGATGTGGCCCTCGCGCTTGCCGAACCTGATGTGGCACCAGCCCTCGCCGCATTCGTCGATGCGGCCGACCACGCCGGGTTCCGCAAGGTAGCGGACCCGGCTGCCGTCGTCGGCGCTGGCGCGAACCGGGCGGGGCTCGCTGCCCTTGACGATCGCGGTGCGGGTGTCGCTCAGCATGGTCCGCAGCATCCAGCCGCGGGTGCCCTCGCTATCCTCGATCAACCGCCAGTTCTCGTGGATCTTGAGGACCCGGATCGGCAGGTCGCGCCGCTTGTAGAGCCAGATGCCGGGATAAGTGCGGGCCGGGCCGGTGCGCATCATCGCTTCGCCGCTGCTGATCGACGCCCAGTAAGGCACCGCGCGGTCCTGCGCCGACGCGCCCGCCGCCAGCCCCAGCAGCACCAGTCCGGCCAGCCGCTTCATCACGCGCCGGTCCGGATCCGTTCCACCAGCTGCCCCACGGTGGGGACGAAGCCGTTCGAATAGAAGGGGTCGGTCTTGAACCGGAAGGCCGAATGGCCGGCGAACATCAGGTTGTTGTCGACCGGCCCGCCGTGGGCGATATCCTGCAGCGTCTTCTGGATGCAGAAGCTGCGCGGGTCCGCCAGCCGGCCGGTGGAGTTCTTCTCATTGTCGGCCCAGCTCGAGAAGCTGCACTGGCTGAGGCAGCCCATGCAGTCGGCCTGGTCCTTGCGGATGACCTTTTCTTCCTCCGGCGTGACGAACACCAAAGTGTCGTCGGGGGTCTTCATCGCCTGGGTGAAGCCGGCGCCATAATATTCGCGCGCGTGCTGCAGGTCGCCCTTGGTCACCCAGTAATTCTTCTTGGTGCCGATTCCGACGTCCAGCTCGAACATGTGGTCGCCCACGGCCTCCTTGGTGAAGGCGATCTGGCGATGCGAGCGCGCTTCCAGGTTGCGCAGGAACGGCGTGCGCACGGCCGAGCTGTAGAAGCCGGTCGGCGAGAATTTGTGCAGCAGGACGTCGCCCTCCTCCAGCGTGGTCAGGCGCGCCTTCCACTCGGGCGGGATCGGGCTTTCCTGGGTCAGCAGCGGGCGGGTGCCGAACTGGAACATGATCGCGCCAAGCTCGGGGTTGTCGATCCAGTCTTCCCATTCGTCGAGCCGCCACACGCCGCCGGCCATGACGATCGGAACGCTGTCGGGCACGCCGCATTCGCGCATCATCGTGCGCAGCTCGGCGACGCGGGGAAGCGGCGCCTGCGGGACCTTGGGGTCTTCGGCGTTGCTCAGCCCGTTGTGGCCGCCGGCCAGCCACGGATCCTCGTAGACCACGCCCGACAGATAGTCGGCGAACTTGGAATAAGCGCGCTTCCACAAGGCGCGGAACGCGCGGCCAGAGCTGACGATCGGCAGGTAGGAGACGCCGTAGGAGGCGGCGATCTCGGACAGCTTGTAGGGCATGCCGGCGCCGCAGGTGACGCCCGCGACCTTGCCGCGGGTCCGCTCCAGCACGCCGTGGAGGATCGGCTGCGCGCCGCCCATTTCCCACAGCACGTTGATGTTGATGGCGCCCTTGCCGTTCGACATCTCGTAGGCGCGCTCGACCTGCGTCACCGCGCCGTCGATGGCGTACTTGATCAATTCCTCGTGGCGTTCGCGGCGGGTCATGCCGCTGTACACCTGCGGGATGATCCGCCCTTCGGGATCATAGCTGTCGGCGTTGACCGCGCTGACCGTGCCGATACCGCCGGCGGCCGCCCACGCGCCCGAGCTCATGTGGTTGGTGGCCGAGACCCCCTTGCCGCCCTCGACCAGCGGCCACACGTCGCGCCCGCGGTAGTTGATCGGCGACAAACCCTTGAACACGTCGGCACTCCCAGTTCTTTGCGAAACAGCGCCTATACTCCGGCCCACCGCAGCCCCAAACGAAAAAGGGGCTGCTGGACCATTGCCCAGCAGCCCCCCCTAAGCGACGCCCCTCGCTTAGTAGCGATAGCCGTAGTTGTTGTTCCGGCGGTTGCAGCTGTCCTTGTCGACCTTGCGGCCCAGCAGGGCGCCTACCGCGCCACCGATGATGGCACCGGTCGCACCGCTGCCACCGCGGCGGTTGCCGTAATAATCGTAGCTGCGACGGCCACCGGCGATCTGGCTTCCGACCACCGCGCCGGCGACGCCGCCGACGATGGTGCCGGTCGTGCCCGAGCAACGGTTGCCGTAATAGGTCTGGCCGTTGTAGCCGCGCTGGTAGTTGTTGTAGCCGTTGTAGCCGCGCTGATAAGTGTTGCTGTAGCCACCGTTATACCCGCCGTAGCCGGGATAATATTGCGCGCTGGCGGCGCCCGGAATGGCGACGAGCGAGGCGGCAGCGGCGGCGATGATGAACTTGTTGACCATGAGCTTGGCTCCTTTGCGTTGGAGCCGTTCTGGGCCTTTCGCCGTGTCGCTTGCCTGAACCGCGCTGTTGGCGTTCGTTCAGCTAGGCGAGCGCGAAATCGAGCCCGATATCGACCGCCGGAGCCGATTGCGTGATCCGCCCGACCGACACGTAGGTGACGCCGGTTTCGGCAATCGCGCGGATGGTGTCGAGGCGCACCCCGCCCGACGCCTCCAGCGGCACCCGCCCGGCGACCAGCGCCACCGCCTCGCGCAATACCGGCGGGGCCATATTGTCGAGCAGCAGGCGGTCGGCACCGGCCGCAAGGGCCGGCTCGATCTGCTCCACCCGGTCGACCTCGACCTGCACCGGCAGACTGGAACCATAGGCCCGCGCGCGGGCGACGGCCGCCTCGACCGAGCCATTCACAGCGACGTGATTGTCCTTGATCAGCAGCCCGTCGTCGAGCCGCATCCGGTGATTCTGCGCCCCGCCCATCCGCGCCGCATATTTCTCCAGCACCCGCAGGCCGGGGATGGTCTTGCGGGTGTCGAGCAGGATCGCGCCGGTGCCCTCAATCGCATCGACATAGCGGCGGGTGAGCGTGGCGATACCCGACAGGTGCTGCAGCGTGTTGAGCGCCGCGCGCTCGGCGGTCAGCATCAAGGCCGCTTTGCCCTCGATCCGCATCAGCACCGTTCCGGCCGGCACGCGCATGCCATCGGCGATGGCGCACTCCAGGATGACGTCGGGATCGAGCCGGCGGAAGAAGGCGGCAGCGATCTCGATTCCCGCGACCACGATCTCCTCGCGGCAATTCATGGTGGCGGTGAAGCGCGCCTCCGCCGGGATGGTCGCGGCCGAGGTGACGTCCCCGCCCTCGCCCATGTCCTCGGCCAGGGTGCGGGTGACGAAGTCGTGCATGTCGAAGCCGTTGATCATGGCATCGCTCATGGAGCGGGGGAGCCGCGGGCTCAAGCCTCGGCGGGGTCCGCCAGCACCTCGGCCCGGTGCCAGGCGCCGTCCTCCTTGGTGAAACGGGTCGGTTCGGCGGTCTCGAACGAGTCGCCGGTCCAGCGCTTGAGGCCGAGCGCCACCGCGCCGGGCTCGACCTCGAGGATGTTGAAGCTCTGTTCCTCTTCGCGCGTGCGGACGGAGGTAGCGGTGCCGGCCTGCACCACCAGGGCTCCGCCGGCGCGAGTCACCAGGTCCCGTGCGTGATGGGTCGAGGCGCGATGGTTGTGCCCGGCGAGCAGGAGATCGATCCCAAGCTCGTTCACCACGTCGAGCGCCTTCTCCTGCCGCCCGACCGGACGCCCGAGGATGCCCTCGTCGCTGACCGGCAGCGCGAACAGCGGATGGTGGGTGACTAGCACCTTGAGGTCGCCTTGCGGTGCTTCCTCGAAATGGCGGCAGACGAAATCGCGCTGCTCCGAATTGATCCGCCCGTCCTTGATCGTCAGCGACCGCGCGGTGTTGAGGCCGAGGACCGACACCCCGTCCATCCGGTGCCAGGGGCACAGGGTTTCGTCGATATACTTCTTGTAGCGGGCGAGCGGCGACAGGAAGCGGCGGAACACGTCGTACAGCGGCACGTCGTGGTTGCCCGGAACCGCCAGCATCTCGTGCCCCGCGTCGCGCAATTTCTCGAGGAAGCGGCAGGCCTCCTGATATTGCTCGGTCTTCGCGCGCTGGGTGAAATCGCCGCTGATGATGACGAGGTCGGGGGCGGCGGAGTCGACCTCGGCCAGGACGGCGGCGACGATCCTCTCGTCGTGCGCGCCGAAGTGAAGGTCGGAAAGATGTACGATACGGGCCATGGGGTCACAATGCGCCGACGGGGCGGCTTGTTTCGTGCCGCCTCGCGCTTAGGGTGCCGAGCCCATGGACCGCACCACCGCAAACACCGGCACGCGCGAGGTGTCGGAGCGCCTTCGCTTCGACGAGGCCGCGCTCGGACGCTGGCTTGAAGCGCATGTCGACGGGTTCGCCGGACCGCTGGTCGTCAGCCAGTTCAAGGGCGGCCAGTCCAACCCGACCTACAAGCTCGACACGCCGGCCGCCTCCTACGTCCTGCGCCGCAAGCCGCCGGGCAAGACGCTTCCGGGCGCCCATGCGGTGGACCGCGAATATAAGGTGATGGCGGCGCTGGGCGCGCAAGGTTTCCCGGTCCCCTGCGTCCACGGCCTGTGCGAGGACGAGGGGATCATCGGTACCGCCTTCTTCGTCATGGACATGGTGCCGGGGCGGATCGTGTGGGAGGCGCAGTTTCCCGGCCTGACGCCCGTCGAGCGGGCTGCGCACTTCGACGCGATGAACGCGACCATTGCGCGGCTGCACGGCTACGACCCCGCCGCGATCGGGCTCGGCGACTATGGCAGGGCCGGCGGCTTCGTCGAGCGGCAGGTCGCCCGCTGGTCGAAGCAGTATCTCGGCGACGTCGAGGCCGGGCGCAACGAGGACATGGACCGGCTAGTCGACTGGCTGGGCACCCACCTTCCGCCCGACAGCGGGGACAGCCGCGTCATCCACGGCGATTATCGCTGCGACAACATGATCTTCGATGCCGCCGATCCGCAGGTCCGGGCGGTGCTCGACTGGGAATTGTCGACGCTCGGCGATCCCGAAAGCGACTTCGTCTACCATTGCATGATGTACCGCATGCCGGCCGGGCTGTTCACCGGCCTTGGCGGACTCGACCTGGGCTCGCTCGGCATCCCAAGCGAGGAAGACTATGTCGCCGCCTATTGCCGCCGCACCGGGCGCAAGGGCATCCCGGCGTTCGACTACCTGATGGTGTTCAACCTGTTCCGGCTGGCCGCCATCATCCACGGCATCAAGGGCCGCCTCGCCCGCGGCAATGCGTCGAGCGCGCACGCCGCGGAGAGCGCCAAGGTCCTCGAGCCGCTGGCCGCCATGGCCTGGGCACAGGCCGAACAGGCCCGGCTCTAGCGAAAAGGCCGCCCCGGTACTCCCGGAGCGGCCCCTTCGCCTTACTTCAGCGGCCCCTTCACCTTACTTCAAAGGAAAGCCGCGACGCTTGAGCAGCGCCGTCACGTCGGGGTCACGCCCGCGGAACTGGCGATACGCCTCGGCCCGGTCGGTCTGGCTGCCGGTCGACAACAGGATCGTGCGGAAGCGGTCCGCGATCTGCTTGTTGAAGGGGTCGCCGGTTTCCTCGAACGCCGCCCAGGTGTCGGCGTCCATCGTTTCCGACCACAGGTAGCTGTAATAGCCGGCCGAATAAGCGTCGGAGCTGAACAGGTGCCCGAACTGCGGCAGGCGGTGCCGCATGGTCATTTCCTTGGGCATGCCAAGCTCGGTCAGCGTGTCCCGCTCGAACTTGTCGGCATCGACCACCCCGCCCGGCTGCAGGTGCAGCTTCATGTCGACCAGCGCCGAGGACAGATATTCCACCGTCTGGAAGCCCTGCCCGAAGGTGTCGGCGCGCTCGATCTTGTCGACCAGGCTCTTCGGCATCGGCTGCTTGGTCTGGTAATGCAGCGCGAAGCGGTCGAGCACCGGCCGGGTCAGCAGCCAATTCTCGTTCACCTGGCTCGGATATTCCACAAAATCGCGCTGCGAGCCGTTGAAGCCCGGATAGCGGACATCCGACAGCAGGTAATTGATGGCGTGTCCGAACTCGTGGAACAGGGTCGAGGCATCGTCGAGGCTGACCAGCACCGGCTGGCCCGCTTCGGGCTTGTTGAAGTTGTTGTTGTTGCTGACCAGCGCCGGGTCGCGACCGGTAAGTGCGCTCGGCAGGCGATAGCTGGTCATCCAGGCGCCCGAGCGCTTGCCCTCGCGGCCGTAGGTGTCGAGGTAGAACAGGCCGACAGTCTTGCCCTCGCGGCTGACCTCGAAGGTGCGGACGTCCGGGTGGAATACCGGGACCGCTCCCGTATTCTCCTTGAACTGCAGGCCGTAGAGCTGGCCAGCGCTCCAGAACATGCCCTGGACCAGATTATCGAGCTGGAAATAGGGTTTGATCTCGGATTCCGACAGGTCGTACTTGGCCTTGCGCACCTTCTCGTTGAGGAAGCGCGTGTCCCACGGCTCGACGGTCGAGATCTTCGCGGCGCGGGCGAAGGGCGCCATGTCGGCAATCTCTTCCTTGGCCCGGGCAACCGCTGCCGGCCACACCCGCATCATCAGGTCCATCGCCCGGTCGGGCGTCTTGGCCATGGTATCCTGCATGCGCCAATGGGCATGGGTCTGGAAACCGAGCAGCTTGGCGCGGTCGGCGCGCAGCTTCACGATCTGGCTGATGAGCCCGTTGGTGTCGTTGGCATTGCCGTTGTCGCCGCGGTTGACGAAAGCGGTCCACACCTTCTGGCGCAGCGCGCGGTTGGTGCCAAAGGTCAGCACCGGCTCGAACGCCGAGCGCGTGTTGCGGATGGCATAGCTGCCGGCGGGCAGGCCCTTGGCCTTCGCAACGGCTGCGGCAGCCGCCTTGATGTCGGCCGGAACCCCGGCCATCTCCGCCTCGCTCGCCTGAATGAAGGTGCTTTCGTCCGCGAGCAGGCGGGCGTTGAAATCGCTGAACAGCGACGCCAGCTGCTGGTTGTAGCCGCTGAGCTGCTGCTTCTGCGCCGGATCGAGCTTGGCGCCGTTGCGGACCCGCGCCTCGTAGGTGCGCTCGAGCAGCCGCAGCTGGACCGGATCGAGGCCGAGGCCGGCGCGATTGTTGTAGAGCGTCTCGATGCGGGCGAACAGCTTGGGATCGAGGGTGATCTCATCCCCCGCCGCCGACAGCTTGGGGCTCCACTCCTTGTTCAGTGCCTGGACCTCGGGGGTCGACAGGTTGCTGGTGTAGACGCCGAACACGCTGCCGACGCGGTCGAGCCGGTCGCCGGCCTCCTGCATCGCCTCGATCGTGTTGGCGAAGGTCGGCGCATCGGGATTGTCGGCGATGGCGCGGAATTCGCGGCGCTGCTCGTCGATCGCGAAGGTAAGCGCTTCGGGGAAGTTGCCGACCTTGACCTGGTCCCACGGCGGGACGCCACCATAAGCGCCGGTCCAGTCCGCCAGCAGGATGTTGTCGGGCACCGCCGGTGCAGCCTCGACCGGCGCGGCGTCGGCGACCGCCGGCGGCGTCGCGGCGGGCTCAGCGGCCGGCACGGTCGCGCAGCCGGCCAGCAACAGCATCGAGGAACCGGCAAGGAGAACGGATTTCAGCATCAAGGAACGACCTCTTGGTGATTGCAGGAGGGGCAGTGCCGCGCTTCCCGGCGGAGGCCAAGGGGAAGTTCGACGGACGGATGTGCATCGGGGCCCGCGATAGCTGGCACCCGCTTAACCCAATATGGCCAAGCTATTGATCGGAGAGGAGAAACGGGGCGAGCGGAAGCAGCAGCTTGACGTCCACAGCGACACCTGCCGCACGGCGCGCCGCGACGAAATTCGCAAGCTCCGCCTTGGGCACGAGGTGGACGACGATGTCCTCTTCCCCCGGCACGCCGCCGCCCTCGCCGATGCGGCGGACATCATGGGCGCGGACCAGGGTGAAGCCTTCGCTGAGCATTCCGGGCGAGGCATGGAAGTCGCCCAGCCGCTCGATCCTTCCGGCGGTGAAGCCGGTTTCTTCCTCCAGTTCCTTGACGGCGGTGTCCTCGATGGTCGCGCCGTCGCCGTGATCGCCGACCAGGCCTGCCGGCAGTTCGAGGCATGGCCCGCCAAGCGCTGCGCGAGGCTGCTCGACAAGGATCCACTGGCCTTCATGCTCGGCCAGCACCACCACCGCCCGGATCCCGCCGACCCGGCCGGCATATTCCCATTTGCCCTTGCGCTGGGCCTGAACGAAGCGGCCCGCCCACATCGTTTCGGGCGGCAGGTCGAGGTCCGGATCGCGGCTCACAATTCGATCAGTTTGTCGGGGATCTCGTTCACGTCCTCGCTGGTCTTGGGGAAATGGCGGGTCAGCACCTCGCCCACTTCCTCGACTGCAAGCGCAAGGCCGGTGCCGGGACGCCCTTCCCTGATCTCGCCGATCAGTTCGGCCATCGCGTCGCCCCAGCATTCGGGCGTAGTCACCCTGGTCACCGCTTCGTCGGCGACGATCTCGGCGCGGTGCTCGGCAAGGCTGAGGTAGATCAGCACCGCGGTCCGGCCGACGGTGCGGCTTTCGGCGGCGGCGCGGAACAGCGCGATGGCGCGGCGGCGGACCCGGCGGCCCTTGGTCGCGCCGGGGGTCAGCGCAAGCCGCAGCGGCTTCCATTTCAGGACCAGCAGGACGGCCAGGAACTTGACCACCGCGAGGATCATCGCAGCGAACAGCAGTTCTCCCGCGCTCGCTTCCGCGCCCCAGCCGAACAGCCCCTCCCAGGCGCTCGCAAGCCTCGCCGTTTGCCAAGCGCAGATCGCCAGCACCCCGATCATTCCGGCCACCGCCCAATGCAGGGCGACGTCGTGATAGCTGTCGCTGTCGGCCGACACGATGGTCAGGATCTCGCCGTCGCTGGCAGCTTCGGCCGCGGCGATGGCCTCGCTCACCTTGCGATGGTCGTCGGGTTCCAGCCGCAGGGTTACCATGATCCCGACGCTCCGCCGCCGCCAAAGCTTCCGCCGCCGCCCGAGAAGCCGCCGCCACCGCCGCCGCCGCCGAACCCGCCAAATCCGCCGCCACCGCCGCCGCCGCGGGCGGCATGGCTCAGCACGTCGAGGCCCCACAGCACGACCATCGGATCGACGCCGCTGCCGCGCCGCCGCTTACCGCGATATTTGCGGCCCTGGCCCCGGCGCGCGAACGACAGGAACACGAAGCCGACCACCAATCCCCAGAAGACGATCGGGAAGATCCCGATGCTTCCGCCCGATCGCTTGCTGGAT
This sequence comes from Sphingomonas kaistensis, assembly GCF_011927725.1. NCBI lineage: Bacteria > Pseudomonadati > Pseudomonadota > Alphaproteobacteria > Sphingomonadales > Sphingomonadaceae > Sphingomonas > Sphingomonas kaistensis. The sequence continues at coordinate 2,820,346 of NZ_JAATJC010000001.1, forward strand.
GCCGCCCCGGCTTCCGCTTCCTGCAGACGCTTGGCGGCCTCGGCCGGCGGAAGCCGCATCTGCTCGGAAATGGCAGCCACGCCGGCGGCGATGCCGCCCGGAAAGTCGCCGGCCTTGAATCGCGGCGTGATCGCGTTACGGATGATCACGCTGGACAAGGCGTCGGTCAGAAACACGCGCGCGCCGTAACCGGTCTCGATCCGCACCCTGCGCTCGTTGGGCGCGACGATCAGGAGCACGCCGTCGTCTTCCTCGGCCGACCCGATTCCCCATTCGCGGCCGAGGCGGTAGCCATAATCCTCGATCGTCCGGCCCTCGAGGCTGGGGATGGTCGCGACCACCAGTTGCCGTCCGCTTTGCTGGTCGAGTGCCGACAGCTCCTGGGTCAGCGCCGCTTCCTGCGCGGGATCGAGCAGGTTCGCCGCATCGACCACCCGGCCCGACAATTTGGGAAAGGTCTGTGCGGTGGCCGGCGCCAGCGCGAACAGGGCAAGGGTGAGGGCGAGGAGGAGCCGGCGCAGCATCAGTCGGCGCCCCACAGCGATGCGTAGACGCCAAGACCAGTCTCGATCGCCGCCGCCGGCCGCTTGGCGGCAAGCTGCGGCCCCATGGCCGCCGCGACCCGGGCCGCCTGCACCGGCGTCAGCGCGCCGCCGCTTTCCACCCGCACCATGCGGTCGTCGGGTCGAACCATCAGCAACACCGTTCCTTCATCCTTGCGCTGGCCGTTGATCGCCCAGCCGAACTGCTCCAGCGACTGTCCCGCAAGCGGCGGCACGGTCAGGACCAGCACCTTGCGCCTTGACGTCTCGCCGGCCTTCTCCGCCAGTCTGCCGATCCTTTGTTCTTCACCGGGTTCGAGCACGTTGGCGGCGTCGATGACCAGGCCAGTGGTCTTGACCTCGACGCGCAGCGTCGCATTGGCCCCGGTGCGCTTGGTCTGCCAGAAGCTGAACTCGCCTCCGCCCTGCTCCCCGCAGGAAGCGAGAGCGCAGGCGAGGAGCAATGTCAGGGCCGCGCGCACCCGCTTATTGCGCGTTGAAGTTCACCGTGGGCGCGTTCTGGGCGGCCGCCGCTGCCTCGAACGGAACCTTGGGCTTGGCGCCATAGATGACCTTCGCGCCGATCGCGTCGGGGAAGGTGCGGATGCGGGTGTTATAGCCCTGCACCGCCTCGTTATAATCGCGGCGCGCAACGAGGATGCTGTTCTCGGTCCCTTCGATCTGGCTCTGCAGGGTCAGGAAGTTCTGGTTGGACTTGAGCTCGGGATAGGCTTCCTGAAGCCGCTGCAGGCTGAGCGTGATGCGGTTCTGCGCGTCGTTGAAGGCGCTGACCTTGGACGGGTCCGACAGGTCGGCCGGGCTGAGCTGGATGCGATTGGCACCGGCACGCGCCTCGGTCACCTCGACCAGCACGCTCTTCTCCTGCTGGGCCGCACCCTTCACCGTGTTGACGAGGTTGGGGATGAGGTCCGACCGACGCTGATATTCGCTCTGCAGGTCGCCCCACTTGGCGTTGACGTTCTCCTCGGCCGTCGGGACCGAGTTGAGGCCGCAACCGGCCAGCGAAAGGGCAGCGAGCGGCGCAAGCAGGCCGAGGCGGCGAAGGGTCGTCATGGTGGTGTTCCCCCTGAGGAATTGACTGCTGGTGCCTTACGTAGGTGGGACACCGGCCGGCTGCAATGCTACTTCGGCCGGCCGGTGTAGCCCGCGGCCTGGCGCAGTGCGTCGCCGTCCATCACCACCCCGTTGCTGACCACCGTCAACACCCGCCGCAGCGCGCCGAGATCCTTGCTGACGTCGCCGTCGACGAGGATCAGGTCGGCTTCCTTGCCGACCGCGATGGATCCGGTGCGCGCCTCGGCGCCGACCAGCCTGGCCGGGTTGATGGTGGCGGTCTGCAGCGCCGCCGCCTTGCTGAGTCCGCCCTGCTCGTAGAGTTCGAGCTCGCGGACCAGTTCACGGCCCTCGCCGTCGGTCCCGGCGACGATCGGCACGCTCGCCTTGTGCAGCGCGCCGGTCAGCTCGACCAGCTTGGCGAAGCTCTTGCGGTAATCGTCGCGGGTCAAATTCTCGATCAGCGGGTGTCCGCTGGCCCTGAACCCGCGGGCGACCAGCGGCGGCACGCTGTCGGCATAGGCCGCGACGGGGGCCTGCGGTGTGCCGCCATCGGCAACGAGGGTGGATTCGAACACCACCAGGCTGGGATCGACCCAAGTGCCTTTCCGCTTCAGCTCGGCCAGCATGGCGTGCGCTTCCGCACTGTTGAGGTCGAGGCTGCGGGCATATTTCGCCGGCCCCTCGATCCGGGCCGCGGTATTGGCCTTGTCGACCACCGCTTGCGGCATCAGCTGCATGACGACGAAGTTGATGTGGGTCAGTTCGTCATAGCCGGCCCGCACCGCCTCCAGTGGCCGCATCCGGGCCGGCACGTGGCCGTTGACGTGAAGCCCCAGCTTCTTCGCCTCGGCGGCGGCCGGGGCGATCCAGGCCGGATCCATCGAGGTGTAGAATTTCACCCCCCACAGGCCCTTGGCCTTGATCATCCGAACGGCTTCCACCGCCTCCGCCGCGCTCGACACGGTGGTCGCGCCCTGCGCCGCAAGCGGGTCCTTGCGGTCGACGATCGCCTGGAACCAGCCCTCGCCGCCAAGCAGGGTGCCGGCCTTTTGCGCGGCCATCAGCCGTTCGGCATCCTCGATGCTGCTTCCGGGGCTGCGATAGTTGACGATGCCGGTGGCCAGGTTGCCGATCAGCGCCCGCTCGCTGCCGGCATGGCGATGCGCATCCCACAAGCCCGGCACCAGGCTCTTGCCCGCTCCGTCGATGCTTCGCGCCCCGGCCGGCGCCTTGAGCGATCCGGCGCGGCCGATGCGCGCGATCTTACCGTCCTGCACCAGTACCGCCTGCCCCGGCACGAAGCGGCCGCCATCGGCATCGAACAGGGTGACGTTGTCGAACAGGACCGGGGCGCGGTTGACGGGATCGAGGAACTTGGCGGCGACCGCCGTCACTTGGCTGCGCTCATAATCCCGCTGGATCGGGCGCAGCACCTTGGGCGCTTCCTCATAGCCGGCGGGGACGAACGAGATCCAGCCGACCGAGCCCCACGGCTCGCCCTTCTCGTCGACCCAGCTGGAGGACGGCGCCATGCCGAAGCCGCGGGTCTGGACCAGGCGCAGCGTTTTTGGTCCCCCCGGCCCCTGCACCGTCGCCGAGACGCCAGTCTGCTCGAGGAACGCCCGCCCGACCGGAAGCAGCGGAACCCCCGCCGCACCGCTCTTGCGAAGCGCCGCCCCGAGCGCCGCTTCCATCAGGAACGGCGGAGCGCCATTGTCGACATAAAAGCCGGTAAGCGGGGCCGAGCCGCTGTCCGCGGCCGCCTTCCAGGTCGCAACGCCGTCCGGGCCGACGCTCATCGTCTCTGCGGCATCGCCTTCGGGCGACACGCCGCGCACCACCAGCGAGGCCGGGAAGCCCGCCTGGTTCAGGCGGACGACGCCGTCGGTTTCCGTGATCCACCCGCGCAGCGACATGGAAAAGCGCCCGGCCCGGCTGCCGTCGGGCTGGTCCCACAGCCACGCATCGCCATGCTTGGCCGAATCGGACACGACCACGAAATGCTGGGCGCCGGCCGGCGGGACCAGCAGCTTTTCCTTGGGCAGCGGCACGCTTCCGGGGCCCGGCGGGTCCTGCGACAGGCCGGCGTGGATGCGCCCGTCCAGTTCCTCGCCAGGGTGGGCGGCAAGCGCGGCGCTCGAGGTGGTGAGCAGCAAAGCGGCAGCGGCGAGTGAAAGGCGCATGGTTTCCCCCCAAAATGATGACGGGAAGCTTGCACGGCGCGACTGCAAAGAAAAGGTGGGAGGCTTCTGTTGCCCGGTGCCTCCCGTACCGCTGGAATCCGATTCTGTTGCCCGGTTCGGTCCAACCGCGCTTAAGCTTTGTAACGTCTGACCGTTAGGCCGTCAGTTACGCAGCAATCGCGAGCGCCTCGTTATCGTTGGCACTTGTGAGAATGACCGTTTTAGGGCCGATCCAAGCCCGCTGGCAGCAAGCACTTTACCACATCCGTCGATCCTGTTTCGCCCCCATCAGCAACGGCGAGACGTGAAAAATTCGCCGCTGCTGGTGGAGGCGCCGGGGTACTGCCCCCCGGGTCCGAAATGCTTATTTCTACCTACACTCTACCAGCATAGCCGGTTGCCCGGCCCGGCCAATGTAGGCGCATGGGTTCCGCATTCCAAGTGATGCGTGACGGAACCGAAAGGATTGGGCTGGCGTTGGGCGCCCTCAAGCGGGTAAAGAACCGCGGGTCACAAGAACCATAAGGGGAGTACCAATATGAAGAAGCTTTCTTTCGCGCTCGTCGGCGCCGCCAGCCTCGCTCTCGCCGCTTGCGGCGGCAAGGGCGACGATTCGCTCGGTGACAACGTCAACGACAACTACGAAGCCGCTGCCGACAACCTGGAAGCGATGGCTGACAACACCACCAACGGCGCCGAAGCCGCCAGCCTCGAGAACCAGGCCGACGCCCTCGAGGCCGAAGGCGATCGCAAGGAAGACGCGATCGACGACGCCGACGTCAACGCCGCCAACGGCGCTGGCGCGGCTGCTGCCGTGAACGCGATGTAATCAATCGCTTCCTGAGCGATTGGGACGGGCCGGTCTCCCCACTGCGGGAGGCCGGCCTTTTCTTTTGCCCTTCCGCGCCTCATCTCCCGGACATGACCGACAATCCAGCAATTCTAGCGGCGACCCTCGTGGTGATCCGTGAGGTGGATAACGGCCCGCCCGAATTGCTGATGATCGAACGGCCGAGGACCATGGCCTTTGCCGCCGGGGCAATGGTGTTTCCCGGTGGCCGTGTCGATCCTTCCGACTGGGCGGGAGCAGGTTCAGAGGCGCATGCCGCCGCCCGCGCCGCGGTTCGCGAAACGGCGGAGGAAACCGGGCTGCGGATCGAGCCGGGCAACCTGCTTCCCTTCGCCCGCTGGCGTCCGGACAACGTCCGCCACCGCCGGTTCGACACCTATTTCTTCATCGCCCCCTGCCCGCCTGACCCCGGACCGCTCCTGCCCCAGCCGGGGGAATGCGAGCGGGCGGTATGGATCTCCGCGGCCGCCATGCTCGACGAAATCGCCGCCAATCAGGCCAGCGCCATCTTCCCCACCATCCGCAACCTCGAGCGGCTGGCCCAGTTCGCCTCCTTCGCCGCAATCCGCGACCATGCCGAGGCGCACCCGGTCGAGGTGATCAGCCCGTGGATCGAGGAGCGGGAGGGCACCCGCTTTCTCGTCATCCCCGATCATCTTGGCTATCCGGTTACGGCCGAAAGGCTGGATCGCGCGATCCGGGCCTGATCCGGGCCGGACGCGTTGAAGCAGGCAATGCTCAGCGCAATCCGGATCTTCCTTGCCTTCACCGTCCTGGCCATACTGCTGATCAAAGGCTCCGCGTTGCTGCGCGGGCGCGGGCAGGACCTGCCTTGGGCGCAGCTCGACCTCGCCGCCCCTCCGGGCCGCTTCACCGCCGGCAAGATCGCCGAACTGGGAGAGGACGCGCCGCGCTGCCGCGCCCTGATCGCAGCCGCCGGCAACCAGAGCCGCCCTGCCCCCTCGCGCCGCGAGTCCGACAATTGCGGCTATAATGACGGGACCAGGGTGTCGCTTGGCATCGCCCCCTCCCCCGGCGGGCTAATCACCAGTTGCCCGGTCGCGGCGGCACTGGGTGTGTGGGAGCGGCAGGTGCAGGCCGACGCGCAGCGGCTCCTGGGGTCCGGAATTGCCCGCTTCGTCCATGCCGGCAGCTATTCCTGCCGCCGCCTCTACAATCGCGGGGGCGGGCCATTCAGCGAGCATGCCACCGCCGATGCGGTCGACATCCTGGGCTTCGAACTGACCGACGGACGCCGCATCTCGCTCCTTCGCGACTGGACCGGCGCGCCGGCCGACGCCGCCTTTCTTCGCGCCGCCAGGGATTCGGCCTGCAGGGTCTTCAGCACCGTTCTTTCGCCCGATTACAACGAGGCGCACCGCGACCACCTGCATCTCGATACCGCCGACCGCGGCCCGGCCGGCTGGCGCGCCTGCCGCTGACCGACGCCGAAGACGAATCGATCCAGTTCAAGGACTGATCGCACCACAAGCGAAAGGGGCCCGCCTTGCGGCGAGCCCCTTCATCATCAGCAGCGCTGGTAGACGCGCTTACGACAGATGCTTGGACAGGTGCTTGTTCATCTCGAACATGGTGCAACGGTCCTTGCCGAAGATCTTCTGCAGCTTGTCGTCAGCGACGATTTCGCGCTTGTTCTGAGGATTCTGCAGGTTGTTCTTGCGAATGTGATCCCACACCTTCGACACCACTTCGCTGCGCGGAAGCGGGTCGTTTCCTACGATCTTGGCGAGATCCGGCGAAGGTTGAACGGGCCGCGCAAGACCGCCCCCTGCCTTACGACCAGTCCCGCTCGATTCCTTTGCCATACGGCCCTCCTGTTGGTTTCGGCAGAGAGATAGAGCGCAAAGCGCGTCCCTCTGCAAGAGGCTCCTACGAGAGAGCGGCCCCTCTGTTCCGCAAGGGGAACGGCACCACTCGATTTTGGCTGTCATGGCCAATATCCGCGCGGCCGCCATACGGCACGCCCGCCCGCTCGCACCAGTGCCGCGCGACGGCCTCCGGTTCGGCCCCGAACGGCCGGTCGTTGGCCTTGAGCGCGCAGCGTCCAAGCCGCAGCTGGCGGACCCTGGCGAAGCCGGGCTGGCCCGTGACATGGAACAGGAATCGGTCGATCCGGTAGAGCTCCTCGTCGACTTCCTCGATCAGCAGCTCGGCGCCGGTGAAGTCGGGCTCGAGGTCGGTACCCATCAGGCTCGACAGGACGACCAGGTTGAAGGCGAAGGCCGGACCATCGAGGCGCGGCTCCAGCGCATCGAAATCGTTTCTGGCCAACCAGCGCAGGGTACGCATCACGGCGTCCTCGCCATCCTTGCGGAGAATGTCCTGGACCATCGGTCCGTGCGCCACCGCAAGCCCGGCCTTGTGCAGCGCCGCGAGCAGGAAGCCGCCATCGCTGAAGCCGACGACCCGCTTCCATCGCGCGCCCTCGGGCAGGTTGCGCACGGCCTCGGCGGCGATCCGGTTGGAGCCATAGCCGCCGCGGGCGAACCACACCGCGTCGATGCCGGGATCGGCCAGCATTTCGGTGAGCGCGCCAAGCCGCGCTTCGTCCGGCCCGGCGAAATGCCCGTCCTCGAGAAAGCATTGGGGATGGATGACGAGGCTTGCCCCGACCTGCCCTGCAAGCGCCTGCACCCGCTCTGCCGCTTCGACCTTCAACGGGCAGCTTGGCGCCACCACTCCGATCCTCATCGCGCACTCGCTCCGTTGCCACTGGCCCGCCGCCTCAATAGGGGCAGGCCCATGACCTCTTCCAGCACCTTCTTCTGCGGCGTCGGCGGCAGTGGCATGCTTCCCCTCGCCTGCATCGTCCGCGCCCGCGGCGGCGCGGTCGTCGGCTCCGACCGGGCGCTCGACGCCGGCCGGCTGTCGGCCAAGTTCGATTTTCTCCGCGCACAGGGCATCGCGCTGTTTCCGCAGGACGGCAGCGGGCTGCGCCCCGGCATGACCCTGGTCACCTCGGCCGCGGTTGAGGAAAGCATTCCCGACGTCGCCCGGGCGCGTGAGCTTGGCCTCCCGCACCTCACCCGCCCGCAATTGCTGGCCGAGCTGCTCAACGCCGCCGCCGCCAGCGTCGCGGTCGGGGGGACCTCGGGCAAATCGACCGTGACCGGTATGATCGGCTGGATCCTCCATCGTGCGGGCCGCAACCCGACAGTCATGAACGGCGCGGTGATGAAGAATTTCGTCTCGCCCGAAACGCCCTTTGCAAGCGCGCTGGTCGGCGATCCCGACCTGTTCGTCAGCGAGGTGGACGAAAGCGACGGCTCGATCGCGCTCTATCGCCCGACAGTCGCGGTGCTGAACAACGTCAGCCTCGACCACAAGGAAATGGATGAACTGCGCGCGCTGTTCGGCGGCTTCCTGGCCGCGGCGACCATCGCCGTGGTCAACCTCGATGACGAGGAAAGCCGGATGCTCGCGCCGGCCGGCGCCACCGGCTTCGCCTTCGACGGCGCTGCAGCGGTCCGCGGCTCCGGCCTGGCGCTGGGGGACGAAGGCAGCCGCTTCACCGTCACCACCGGCAGCGAAACTGCCGACGTCCTGCTCCCCCTTCCCGGCCGTCACAACGCGGGCAACGCGCTGGCCGCCCTCGCCGCCGCCCAGGCGCTCGGCGTGCCGCTCGACGCGGCCGCACAGGCGCTCGGCTCCTTCCAGGGCCTGAAGCGCCGGCTGGAGACGGTCGGCAGCGCGAACGGGATCACGGTGATCGACGACTTCGCCCACAACCCCGACAAGATCGCCGCCACCCTCGCGACGCTGACCGCGCGCTCCGGCCGCCTGCTCGTGATGTTCCAGCCGCACGGCTACGGCCCGCTGGCGAAGATGGGCGACGAGCTTGCGGCGACCTTTGCCGGCGGCCTGCGCGAAGGCGACACTTTGATCCTGTCGGACCCCGTCTACCAGGGCGGCACCGTGGACCGTTCGCGCGGCTCCGAATGGCTGGTCGACGCGGTGCGCAGCCAGGGCGGCGGGGCCGAGCATGTGCCCGAGCGCCCCGCCATCGCCGCGCGGCTGCTCGAGCTTGCCCGTCCCGGCGACACCATCGCGATCCTCGGCGCGCGCGACGACACGCTCAGCGAATTCGCGGCCGAACTGATCGGGAACCTCGCCGCACGCGGCTGATTGAGCCCCGCATGACCAATGGCTGGAAACTCGACCGCGAGATGCGCGAAACCCTGCTCCGCGACCACCCTCCGCGCTATGCGGAGGTCGTCGCCGACCATGTCACCCTCGACGTCCGCAAAAGCGATCCGCCGCACGAGGTGAAAGCAGCGATCGTCGGCCGGACCGATGATGACAGCGGGGTCGAAGCGATGGTGGTGACTATCGACGGCACCGTCGACCGCCCGGACGGATCGACCTATCACATCACCTGGTCGCTCGCCCCCGGCCGCAAGGCGCGCGAAAGCAACGACGTGCTGAAGGAGCGCGGCTGGAAGGAGCTCGACCATCCGGTCCCGATCACCGTGACCCCGGCCCGCCTCTAGTGACCGAACCCAGGCTGTTCCTCGATTGTGACGGGGTGCTGGCAGATTTCGATGCCGGCGTCCGGGCCCTGCTCGGCACCGATGCCGCGACCTTTGAGGCGGAAAATGGCAAGGGCCAGTTCTGGAAGCGGCTTGCCCGCGCGGGGGACTTCTACGCCGCCCTGCCCAAGATGCCCGACGCCGACGAGCTGTTCGCTGCGGTCAGGCACCTGGCTCCGACCATCCTCACCGGTCTTCCGATCGGCAACTGGGCTGCACCCCAGAAAGTGGCGTGGGCCGCCGAACACTTCCCCGGCGTGCCGATCATCACCTGCATGGCCCGCGACAAGCATCGCCACATGGAAGGCGCCGACGTGCTGGTCGACGACAGCGAACGCCACATGGCGGCGTGGGAAGCGGCGGGCGGGATCTACGTGCTCCACCGCAGCGCGCGCGACAGCATCGCGCGGCTGGCGGAAATCTATCCCAGCGTGAAAGCCTGACGCCGAAGCGGCGACGGGCGTGGCTCAGGCGGCGTCCGCCATGTCGACCTTCTCGACCCACTCCGGCCAGAACACCGGCTCACGGTTCGACCAGCCGGGCGCGGTGGCCGCGCTTTCGCTGATCGACTGCAGCAGCAGCCGGCGGCGATCGGGATGGAGATGCGGCAGCGCCGACGCCGCGCAGAAGGCGGCGGGCAGCCACGGGCGGGCAGCCGATCCCAGCAGCCGCTCGTAAAGGAAACGATAGGCGGCGAAGTTGGGGATCCGGTCCTGGCCGAGGTCGAACGCCGTCAGCGTGATCAGCAGGCCCATAAACGGGTCGATGGTGTCCAGCCCGCTGTCGTCCGGCACCTGCATCCGAAGCGCGTCAAGCTGCTTGTAGAGCCGGCCCTGGCCGCGGATCGAGGCGGCTTCGCCCTCGTCGCGCGCCCAGCATTCGAGCGCGTCACGGCGGCCGAAGGCGATGTCGAGGCTGCGACGGATGTAACGCTGGGTCGCCTTGGGAAACCCGGCGAACTCCTTCATCTCGCTCAGCAGCAACGCTCCACCGGCAGGCTGCGTCGAACGCGTCGTCATGACCCCAGGCTCCTATAACTCGGGCTGAAAGCTATGACAGTTGAAGCGTTGCAAAGTGCTTAACCATCAACCCAACCCCGGTTCATATTGAAACCGGATTGAGTGGTGATTGCACGTGCTTAATCGAACAGCCGCGAGATGACCCGCGGCTGTCGCAATCCTGCAACGCAGTGATCAACTCACCTTGACGGTCGGCTAGCCGTCCTTGGCGGGAAACCCGCTCGAGGGAACCGGCTGGTCGCTCGACCCGGGCTGGGACGCGGATGGCGGATCCGATGCGTCCATTGATTCATCGCTGCCCACGTCGACCTTGGCATCGTCGTTGCCCGGATCGCGGCGCAGCTTCTTCTCCAGTTCACCATCGGGATCGGCAATGTGCACGGCCGGCGGCGTGTCCTTACCCCTCTCTTCGCTCATTCGGTCATCCTTTCGCCGCAACAACGTTCTCCCCGCCGTGGCCGTTCCGCTTCGACCAATGGTCATCGCTGTTCGGCAACCGGCGGCCGGCCGCTTGCGCGGCGGGTCGGCCCCCGCCACGATGCCGCGCATGAACATGCCCCTCAGCAGCGACCGGCTGATCTTTGGCGATGAGCTTGCGCCGCGTCGTTTTGCCGACTGGCGCCTGGCTGCAAAGACCATCGTGGGCTTCTGGGCGATTTACATCGCCACCATCGTCATTCGCGCTTTTCTCGGCAGCGATCCGACCACGATCCTTCTGAACAAGATGCTGACGATCCTGGTCGGGGTCGTGCTCACGACCCTGATTTATCTGGCGATCGCGACATTCGCGACCGGACCGGCGATCCGCCGCAAGGCCGTCGTGGCGAGTGCGGCAGTGGTCGTCGCCAGTCTCGTTCATGCCGCGATCCTCGTCCTGAGCGAAGGCCAGCAGAAGACCAGCAAGGAGGAATTTCGGATCCAGGGTCGCGACGGCGTCGTCCTGATCCAAAAGGAAGGCAAGGTGCGTATCGAACGCAGCGCTGCCGATCCGGTAGTGTTCACCATGCCAACCGTTCAGGACATGGCCCAGCGCGACAAACTGCGCCTGGCTGCCGATGCTGCGGTCATCTGGCTGTTCTTCTTCGGGGCTTGGTCGGCCGTCTATCTGGCACTTGTCAGCCAGCGCCAGGCGCTCGACCTACAGAAGCGCGCCGCCGCCGCCGAAAGCGCGGCGCAGGTCGCGCAGGTCCGGGCGCTGCGCTACCAGGTCAATCCGCACTTCCTGTTCAACACGCTTAACAGCCTGTCGAGCCTGGTCATGACCGGCCGCCCGGAAGAAGCCGAGGAGATGATCCTCAAGCTGTCGACCTTTTTCCGCTCCAGCCTGTCGATCGACCCCACCGCCGACGTCAGCCTGGCCGAGGAAATCGACCTGCAGCGGCTGTACCTCGATATCGAGCAGGTCCGCTTTCCCCGCCGCCTCAATGTCGAGATCGACGTCCCGGAAGGGCTGGCTTCGGCCCGCCTGCCCGCGCTGATCCTTCAGCCGATCGTCGAGAATGCGATCAAGTACGGCCTCGGCAAGACCCGCGACAAGGTGACGCTGCGCATCGCGGCGGAAGAACCCCTGCCCGGCCGACTGCGGATCGAGGTCGCCAACTTCGGGGGCACGATCCTGAAAACACCGCGCAAGCCGGTTCCGCCGGCCGGCACGAAGGTTGGCCTCGCCAACGTCGCACAGCGCCTCAGCGCCCGGTTCGGACGCGCCGCGGGGGTCGAGCACGGCCCGCTCGACGGTGGCGGCTACCGGGTGGCCCTGACCTTGCCGACGAGCCGCATCGATGGATGATCTCCTCCTGAAGACGCTGGTCGTCGACGACGAGCCGCTCGCCACCGAGCGGCTGCAACTGCTGCTCGCAAGGCTTGGCGGGATCGACCTGGTCGGCACCGCAAGCGACGGCGAGGCCGCCTGCCGGATGGCCGAAGCACTTCGTCCCGACCTCCTGCTACTCGACATCGCCATGCCGGGGATGGACGGGATCGACGTCGCCCGCGAGCTTGGCCGTTCGGCCGGCCGGCCGGCGGTGATCTTCGTGACCGCCTTCGACCAGTTCGCCGTGTCGGCCTTCGAGGTCGAGGCGGTCGACTATCTGGTCAAGCCGGTCGATCCCAAGCGATTGGAGCGCGCCCTCGAACGCGCCCGCGCCCACCTCAGTCGACGCGGCTCCGGCGCCGAGGAGGCGGCTCCGCCGCCCGGCAGCCACTTGGAAGAATTCTGGGCCTCCGACCTCAGTGGTCTGGTCCGGATCCGCGCCATCGACATCGACCGCGTCTCGGCCGAGCGCGACTATATGCGGCTCCACGTCGGAACGCGCAGCTGGCTGATCCACCACAGCATGGCGGCGCTCGAGGAAGGGCTCGACCCGGCGCAGTTCGTGCGTCTGCACCGGTCGGCCATCGTCCGCCGCGACTTCATCAGCGGGTTCCAGCGCAACGCCTCGGGCCGGTGGATCGCGCGGCTGGCGGACGGCACCGAGCAACCGGTCGGCCGCCTCTACGCCGACTGCGTGCGGGAGATTGCCGGACGCTAGTCCAGTAATTCCTCCGCCACCGCTCCGCGCTCCGACACCACGCCGGTCACCGCCACGTCGAGTACGACGTTGCCGAGCGTGCGGAAAGTGTCGGGAATGGTTTCCAGCGCCAGCAGCAGCGCAAGCGGCTCGATCGGCACACCAAGCGCAATGCTGATCGGTGCGATCGAGGTGACGAAGCTGATCTGCCCGGGGAGGCTCACCGCACCGATCGAGGCCATGGCGGCCACCGCGATCCCCGCCACATAGCCGGTCGTGCTGATCTCCACGCCAAGCCAGTGCGCGACATACAGCGCCACGCCGATATTCATCGCCGGCCCCGTTGCCCGGAACAGCGCGACGGCAAGCGGCAGGACGACGTCGGCGTCGCGCTGGCGGACCCGCAGGTCTGCGGCGCCTTGCAGCATCGCCGGCAATGACGCGAGCGACGAGCGGGTCGACAGCGCCACCACCGAAGGCCCGGTGATCGCCTTGAAGAAGGCGGCGGGTGCGAAGCCCGCGACCAGGATTGCGATCCCGAACCCGACCAGGGTCAGGACCACGCCCAGCGCGGAGATGATCAGGACATAGTGGACCACGGCGCCAAGCGCCGATCCGCCCGCCCCCGCGCCGACCGCGAAGGCCAGCGCCAGCACGCCGACCGGGGCCAGCCACAGGACCCAGCCGATCACCCGCAACATGGCGTCCGACACGCCTTCGAAGAAGCCCAGCACGCCTGCCCGCCGCGCCGGCTCGACCCTGGCGAGCGCGAAGGCGAACACCCCGGTAAAGAAGACCAAGGGCAGGATATGGTCGTTGGCCGCCGCCGCGATCGGGTTGGGCGGGATGATCGTCTTGAAGAAGTCGGCCACGGTCGGGACGGCAGCGGCGGTGGCCGCCTGATCCACTCCGGCAAGACCAGCCTGGAGCGCCTGTGCGGCGGCCTGCGGAAGCGGGAAGACGCTGAGCAGCGCCGGGGTCATGATCGCGCCGAACAAGGCCGAGAAGATGTAGAAACCGATGAACCAGGCGACTGCACGGGCAGCAAGGCCACCGGCCCGCGCCGCATCGGCGCCCCCGACGACGCCGACGATCAGCAGCGCGACGATCAGCGGAATGACCGTCATCCGAAGCGCGTCGAGCCACAGGCCGCCGATCAGCCCGGCCGCCTGGACCAGCGGCTCTTTGATCCCGTCGCCCATGCCCGCGACCAGGATCCCCAGCACCAGGCCGACGATCAGCGCCGCCATCAGCAGCAGTGCACTCTTGCCGCCGGGACCCTTGGGTCGGTCGGCGGGCGCAGCGGTTGCGTCAGTCATTCTTTGTCAAACTCCAGGCGCGAGCACGCTTGGCTCCTGACTAGCGGCCCGGTCGGACCGTGCAAGTGGCCGCACCTTGCGCGGTCCACCGCTCTGCCGCTGCGGCCCGGCTTAATAAAAGCCCCCTCCCCCCGAACCAGCCGGGGTCTAGGCGCGTTGAGGCCCGGACAGTTCATCCCCCGTGAATTGAACCAGAGGAGATTTCCATGATCGGTTCGGACAACAAGGGCGTCGCTACGCTCGAGACCCTCACCACCACCCTGATCGACAGCGTCAACGGCTATCGCGACGCCGCGCAGAACGCCGAGGGCACCCGGTTCCAGGAACTGTTCCGCCGCAACGCCGACGAGCGCAGCCGCATCGCCGAAGAGCTTCGCAGCGAAATCCGCCGTCTGGGCGGTAATGCGCCCGACGACGGCAGCTTCCTCGGCGCCACCCACCAGCGCTTCCTCGACCTCAAGGCTGCGGTCACCGGTCGTGACGACAAGGCGATCATCAACGAGGTCGAGCGCGGCGAGGACTATCTCAAGGAAAAGTTCGAGGCCGCGCTTAACGCCACCGACGTCGCGCCGGAAACCCGCACGATCATCGAGCGCGCTTATCAGTCGGTGCGCCAAGGCCACGACCAGATCAGCAGCCTGAAGCACGGCCTGGAGGCCTGACACCATGGGTATCTTCGGCAAGATCAAGGACGCGATCTTCGGTCACAAGGATCCGGGACCGGGCCATCGCCCGACGATCCCGGCCGGGATGGCCGGCGGTCCGCCAGCCCAGCCGCAGCCGTCGGGAGGCCAAGCCATCGGTCAGGCCGACACGCAGGTTCAGCCCGCACCCGCACCCGCCTCCAAGGAAGTGGATGTCGAGCAGGTGCTTGCTGACATCAGCACCCAGCGCGGCAATCCCGACCTTAATTACAAGACGTCGATCGTCGACCTGATGAAGCTGCTCGGCATCGATTCCAGCCTCGAGAACCGCAAGGAACTCGCGCAGGAACTCGGTTACACCGGTGAGCTAAACGGCTCGGCGGAGATGAACATCTGGCTGCACAAAGCGACCATGAAGCAGCTTGCTGCCAATGGCGGCCGCGTGCCGGCGAGCTTCATCGACTGATCGAGTTCGGGATCGGCGGAAGCATAAGCGCTTCCGCCGATTCTTACCTCAGCGCTTCGGCCCGTCCGCAAGCGCCGTCGTGACGACCATGCGCATCTCGCTGTCGCCCGGCACCTCATACTGCCCGATGCGCGACCCGACCACCGAACAGGCACGAACGGTCGGCCCCGGAAGCGGCCGGTAATCGAGCACCGAGCAACCCATCACCTGCCCGCCTTGCGAGACCTGCAACCGGGCCAATTCCCTTGAGATTACCCGCCGCCCTGGCCCGTCCAGATCGGGCCAGGGCGCCGCAGCATCGCGGATCAACCTGACCTCCATCGTCACCCGCGTCGCAGTGCCGTTCGCTGCTTTTTTGATCGCCTCGAAATAAGGCTGCGCCGAGAGCGTGGCACCGCAGTCTGGCGCGGCACGGCGTCCGACCTGCCCGCCCATGGTCACTTCCATCTGGCAATCGCTGGGCGTGCCGTCGGGGGCGAGGCTGAAACTGCTGACGACCAGGTCCGGAATGGTCTGTCGCATCGGCAGCCGCCAGGTGATCCGCGCCGACATCGTGTCGCTGGTCGGCTTGCCTGCCGCGTCCAGCGCCGGCTCGAAGCGAGCGCGGCTGGCCATGATGCGGCAAGTCGTCGAATCGAGTGATGCCGAGCCGCTTGATTTTTCGATCACGCAACTGGTCACCCGCCCGTCGGGCCCAATGGTCAGCTTGAAGCCGGTGGTCCCCTCTTGTCCGGCGCGGATCGCGTCACGCGGATAGTCGTTCGACGTGACGTAGCTCGCAAGGTTCGCGCGCGGCCGCGCGATGTAGCGACCGTGCGCAAGCGGCGGGGTACGGGGCGCCGCGGCCTGGGCAGTCCCGAGCAAGGCAAGCAGGAGCATGGTCATCACGGGCCCTCACGCGCTGGAGGGCATGGCGCCGCCCCGACGATGCTCAGCCTAGCCCGGACCGCCCGTCACACAAGGGTTCAGCCCTTGGCCGGATCATGTCCCCAGTTCTTGAGGCTGGCCTCCCAGCGCGACCCGTCGGGATGCGCTGGCTTCTGCGCCTTGTGGCGGTGAACATAGCCCGCCACCTTCTTCATGTGGGCGAGATCGTCCTCGTCGAGATCGGCGACCTTTGTCCGAAGCAGGTCGACGATCCGCTTGCCCGACTTGTGACCGACGCTTTCTCCCTTGCCCTTGCCGTCCTCGCCTTTCCAGCCGACTTCCCTGCTCTCGTCGGTGTCGAGCCACTTCTCGAGCTCGGACGGGCTCATGTTGACGGCGTCCGTGAAAGCTTTGCGGATGTCGCTACGTTCGTCGGCGTCGATGGTGTCGGCCATAGGTCTCACTCCTTCTTGGGAGGAGAACGCACGAGCCTCGCACTGGTGCGGCTGGCCTTGAGTGCAGGTCGGCGCCATTCGCGCCTCGCCCAAACAGAAATGGGGCCCGGCATTGCTGCCGAGCCCCACTGCGCCGAGCTTGAGATTGCCGGTCTTCGCTTCGTGCCGACACTCCATCCCGAAGGAAAAGCGTCCGCGTTCCACGATCCTCGCGCACTCGCTCAGGCGTCGCGTCGGTCTCGATCGGCTGCCCGGTCTCCCGAGCTCTTCCCCGAAGCATCCGCCACGTTCCAGCCTTGCGGCCTTTCCGTCGCTTCCACCCGGCTCTGCCGGCGCCTCCCGGATCCAAAAGCTCCAGTCCGAAGACCTTTGCCCTGTCACCGTTCCGCTCCGACGGTCCTGGTCCTCGCCTCCGCTTCGAACTCGCTGCACTCCGAGGAGCGCTGCAACCTTCCAAGCTTCGGTCCGGTCCTGAACCTGCTTCCCGAGTTCTCCCTGGCAAGCCAGTTTCAAACCCGTGTCGCCACCAACCGTCCGTTCGCGGCCCTTCTTGGGACCATCGTCTTTCGCGCTGCCCTGACGCTCCTTGCGGAATGCCCGGCCTGCGGCGGTGAGACGATCATCTCTTCCGGCGCCTCTTGCCGGCTTCGCTTCGAAGATCCTTCGGCCGCTCTGTCCGGGCATCCTGGGGAAGCCCGAGCTTCGCAAACGAATTCCACTTCGTCGCCTTGCCGGCGGAGATCGGAAGTTCCTTTCCTTTCCTGCCGTCACACCCTTGCGGGTCCTTCGGAGGAGAGGGCCGGTTGCCCCCCGATCACCATTGAAAGATGACTCTTTTTTTGATTCGCGCAAAGCGGATTCGACAGCGCGGTGGCTGTGGATAACGGGGATATCGGGTGCAATCGTTTCGCCGCTGTTCCGCCCCGCGCTGTTGCCGTTCCGTTCTCCTCGCCCTAACTGCTTGATCCGTGTCCGAATCCGCTGCCCTGTCGCCCGAGCCGGCCTATCTCGCCAGCCTCAACGCTCCCCAGCGCGAGGCGGTGCTGACCACCGAGGGCCCGGTGCTGGTGCTGGCCGGCGCAGGGACCGGCAAGACCGCCGCGCTGACCGCGCGACTCGCCCACCTCATCGCGACTCGGAAGGCCTGGCCGAGCGAGATCCTGTCGGTGACCTTCACCAACAAGGCCGCGCGCGAGATGCGCGAGCGGATCGCCCGGATCAGCGGCGGCGCGATCGAAGGCATGCCGTGGCTTGGCACCTTTCACTCGATCGCCGCCAAGATGCTCCGCATCCATGCCGAGCTGGTCGGGCTGCAGAGCAATTTCACCATCCTCGACACCGACGACCAGCTGCGCCTGATGAAGCAATTGATCGTCGCCGCCGAACTCGACGAGAAACGCTGGCCGGCCCGCCAGCTCGCTTCCTGCATCGACCGCTGGAAGAACAAGGGACTGACCCCCGACCAGGTCGACGCGGGCGAAGCGGAAGCCTTCGCCAATGGCCGCGGCGCCGATCTCTACGCGCAATATCAGGCCCGCCTCAAAGCGGTGAACGCCTGCGATTTCGGCGACCTGCTGCTGCACATGCTGGTGATCTTCCGCACCCACGAGGACGTGCTGGAGCGCTATCGCACCCGCTTCAAATATCTGCTGGTCGACGAATATCAGGACACCAACGCGGTCCAGTACGAATGGCTGAAGCTGCTCGCAGAGCCGCGCCGAAACCTGTGCTGCGTCGGCGACGACGACCAGTCGATCTACTCTTGGCGCGGGGCCGAGGTCGCCAACATCCTCCGCTTCGAGCGCGATTTCCCGGGCGCCGCGGTGATCCGGCTCGAGCAGAATTACCGTTCGACCCCCCACATCCTCGGCGCCGCCTCCGGCCTCATCGCCAACAACTCGGGCCGCCTCGGCAAGGATTTGTGGACCGAGGTCGATACGGGCGAGAAGGTCAAGGTCGTCGGCGTGTGGGACGGCCCGGAGGAAGCCCGCCGGGTCGGCGAAGAGGCCGAGCAGCACCAGCGCCGCGGCAGCCTCAGCGACATCGCCATCCTCGTCCGCGCCCAGTTCCAGACCCGCGAATTCGAAGAACGCTTCATCGCGATCGGCCTGCCCTACCAGATCGTCGGCGGCTTCCGCTTCTACGAGCGGGCCGAAATCCGCGACGCCCTCGCCTACCTCCGGCTGGTGCAGAGCCCGTCAGACGACCTCGCCTTCGAACGGATCGTCAACACCCCCAAGCGGGGCCTTGGCGACAAGGCGGTGGCGACCATCCACCGCTATGCCCGCGCAAGCGGACAGCCGCTGCTGCTTGCCGCCGCGCAGATGCTCGATTCGGACGAACTCACCCCGCAGGCCAAGCGCAGCCTCGGCCGCTTCGTCGGCGATTTCGCGCGCTGGCGGCAGATGCACCTCGCCGCCGCCGACACTTCGCCTTCGCCCGGCGCTCCGCCGCCGCATGCCGAACTTGCCCGCCAGCTGCTCGACGAAAGCGGCTACACCGCCGCCCTCCAGAACGAACGCACCGCCGAAGCGTCCGGCCGGCTCGAGAACCTCGCCGAGCTGACCCGCGCGATGGAGGAGTATGAGAACCTCCCCTCCTTCCTCGAACATGTCAGCCTGGTCATGGACAATGACGCCGACAAGTCGGGCGACAAGGTCACCATCATGACCATCCACGCCGCCAAGGGGCTGGAATTCCCAATCGTCTATCTCGCCGGCTGGGAAGAAGGCGTGTTCCCCTCGCAGCGCGCGCTCGACGAAGGCGGAACCGCTTCCCTCGAGGAGGAACGCCGCCTCGCTTACGTCGCGATCACCCGGGCGCGGGAGAAGGCGACCATCTTCCACGCCGCCAATCGTCGCATCTACGGCCAGTGGACCAGCAGCATTCCCAGCCGGTTCGTCGGTGAGCTCCCCAAGGAGCATGTCGAGGAAGAAACCACCATGACCGGCGGCGAGAGCCTGTGGCGCGCGCAGTGGAGCGAGAACGGCGATCCCTTCGCCCATGTCGCCGCCCAACGCCCCGACCGCCTCGCCACCCGCGGCCCCGGTTTCGGCCGCGCCGCGCAAAGCTTCACCCCCGTCCCCCAGCGCATCGTCGAGGCGCGCGCCTCGGCGGTCAGCCTCGGCAACAAGGGGCGCGACGACCTCTCGGTCGGCCAGCGGGTATTCCACGGCAAGTTCGGCTACGGCGCCATCGCCGCGATCGAAGGCAACAAGCTTGAGATCGACTTCGAACATGCCGGTCGCAAGCGGGTGCTCGACAGCTTCGTCAGCATCGGCTGAGCCGGAACCCGGACGACGCCGGGGCGGTTGATCCGCCATGTCCGAGACTGCCGAGAAGACCGACCCAGCGCTGTGGGAAAAGGTGAAGAAGCGCGTCACCGCCGGGGACAAGGGCGGCGAAAAAGGTGAATGGTCGGCCCGCAAGGCGCAACTCGCGGTGGCCGAATATAGGAAAGCCGGCGGCGGTTATCGCGGCAAGAAAGACCCGAACAACCACCTCGCCGAATGGACCCGCGAAGAGTGGGGTACCAAGTCGGGCAAGGACAGTGGCGAAACGGGTGAGCGCTACCTTCCGAAGAAGGCGCGCGAGGCGCTCACCGACAGCGAATACAAGCGCACAACCGCCAAGAAGCGCGCCGATACGCGCAAGGGCAGGCAATTCTCCGCCCAGCCGAAAGACATCGCGGGCAAGACCTCAGCCGCGCGTCACGGCGAGCCGACCAAGGCCGACTTGCTCGCCGAAGCGCGCAAGCAGGACATCAAGGGCCGCTCGACCATGACCAAGGCCGAGCTCCAGAAGGCCCTCGCCTAGCGCCGCTGCGGACGCGGTCCGCGCGGTCCCTGGCGCGGCTTCGGCGGACCGCCGCCGGCGGCGTGATGCTCGTCGGGGCTGGTGCTGGCTTCGACCAGGATGCCGTCCTGCGCCATTGCCGGCGAATTCTTGCGCAGCGCCTTGATGAAGGTCTGCACGGCGCGCGGACTGACCTCGAAGAAGCTCTCGGTTGCCGCGACCTTGATCGCGCCGATCTCGCTGCGCGGAACATGTCCGATCCGGCAGATGAGCGGCAACAGCCACCTGGGATCGCCGCCTTGCCGCCGCCCGGCATTGATCTTGAACCAGCCGGCACCTTCGAAGCCGCCATGCTGGGGACGCTCGTCGGCCGAGCCCGGACCGTCGAGCAGGTCCTCCGGCGCCGGAAGGTCGGCGTGGAGCCGAGCGACCAGCGCTTGCGCAACGCCTTGCGGACCGAGCCGGTCGAGCAGCGCCGCAGCGAGATTGGCGTCGCCTTCGTCCTGCGGCTGCGGCTCGTCGAATTGCGCCAGCAGGCGCGCGCGATCCTGGTCGCGGATCGCTTCGGCGCTCGGCACGTCGGTCCATTCGACCGGGATCCGCGCCATGCGAAGCATCCCTTCGACCCGGCGGCGGCGCATGTTGGGGACGATCAGCATCGCAATCCCCTTGCGGCCCGCACGCCCGGTGCGCCCCGACCGGTGCTGCAGCGCTTCGGCGTCGCGCGGCAACTCGACGTGGATGACCAGGCTGACTGACGGCAGGTCGATCCCGCGCGCGGCGACGTCGGTCGCGACCAGCACCCGGGCGCGCTTGTCGCGCAGCGCCTGCAGCGCGCGGTTGCGGTCCGCCTGGCTATGCTCCCCCGACAGGGCGACGGCGGTGAAGCCGCGCTCAGACAAGCTGCCGTGCAAGCGGCGCACCGCCTCGCGCGTGGCGCAGAACAGGATCGCGGTCTCCGCTTCGTGGAAGCGCAACAGATTGACCACCGCATGCTCGACATCGGTCGGGCGGACGGTCACCGCCTGGTAGGCGATGTCACCGTGCCCGGCGTCCTCTCCCACCGTGCTGATCCGCAGCGCGTCGCGCTGGTAGCGCTTGGCCAGCGCCACGATTGGCCGCGGCAGGGTGGCGGAGAACAGCATGGTACGGCGTTCGGCCGGGGCGCCGTCGAGGATTTCCTCGAGCTCCTCGCGGAAGCCCATGTCGAGCATCTCGTCGGCCTCGTCGAGGACCACGACCCTGAGGCTCGACAGGTCCAGGGCCCCGCGCTCGAGATGATCGCGCAGGCGGCCCGGCGTTCCGACCACGATATGGGTTCCGCTTTCCAGCGCCCGGCGCTCGCGCACCGGATCCATCCCGCCGACACAGGTCAGGACCCGCCCGCCGGCATCCTGGTAAAGCCACTGCAATTCGGTCGAAACCTGCAGCGCAAGTTCGCGGGTCGGAGCGATGACCAGCGCCATCGGCGCCAGCGAATAGGGCAGCCGCTCGGCGTCGCCCAGGAGGTCGCGTGCCATCGCCAGGCCGAAGGCGACGGTCTTGCCCGATCCGGTCCGGGCCGACACCAGCAGGTCGCGGCCCGCCGCCTCGGGGGTCGAGACCGCGTCCTGGACTTCGGTCAGCGTTTCATAGCCGCGCGTTTCGAGCGCTCGGCCGAGCGCCGCGGGAAGATGTTCATGAAGCATGGCGCCGCCCATAGGCCGAATCGTTGCGAAAGACCACCGGGGTGGAACCGGCGGCCTTGCGGGGCGCTTGCCTAGTCCCCCAAGGAGAGCCCAGCCCATGCCTACCGCCCAGATTACCCGGATGGTCCTGCCCGACCATGAGTGCCCGTTCGGCCGCCGCGCGCTCCAGCTGCTGCGCGACCACGGCTTCGAGGTGGAGGAGCATCAGCTCACCACCCGCGAGGAAACCGAGGCCTTCAAGGCCGAGCATGGCGTTTCGACCACGCCGCTGATCACGGTCGACGGCGTCAAGGTCGGCGGATGCAGCGACCTCGAGAAATTCCTCGTCGCCCACGCCTGACCAATGGGTCGTCCCGGCCAGCGCCGGGACGACCCGGTCCCTTACTCCGCCGCGACCTTGGTCTTCTTGAGCGCCGCCAGGTGCACTTCCGGACCGTTCTTGGCGATGTCGGCTTCATAGCCCGCCTTGGCCTCGGCCAGCTTGACCCCCAGCGCGTCCATGTCGACGCCGTGGCGCTTGGCCTGGCTGAAGATGCCGGTCAGCCAGCGTTCTTCCTCCCCGACGTGATGCTCGATCTCTTCCTTGAGCACCTTGACCTTGGCTTCGGCGAAGTCGTCGCCCTTGGTGCTCGCCAGGATCTCGGCGATCAGGACATTGGCCGCGTCATGCTCGACATAGGCTTCCTTGAGGTCCGCTTCGTCGACCTTGCCTTCGCAGGCCGGATAGAAATGCTCATTCTCGATCCGGGTATGGACGATCAGCGAGACCGCGATCTTGTCGGCGATCTTGGCCTTCGCCGCCGGCGTCGCGGCGTCCTCATACTCCTTGAACAAATCTTCGACTGCGCGATGGTCGTCTTTGAGCAGGGTGATCGCGTCGGGTGCGGTATCGGCCACGGGTTGGTCTCCGGAAATCGGACTGGATTGTCAGAGGCGAAACCGGATGGCCGCGGCGAATGTTCCGGTTCTCCTCGCCCGACCCTAGCGGCGATCGCCGCTGCCGATGCTGGTGATCTCCTCGGCGACCGGCTCGGGCGTCTTGCCGCCCGCCTTGTCGAGCTCCATCCAGTCGCGGAACTGGAGACCGTGGAGCATGTCCATCACCTCGAACTCCAGACCGCCCGGCTGGCTGGTGTTGCTGTTCCACAGCGCCACCACGCCGCTCTTCAGCGCAGGATCGAACAGGATCAGCGAGCGATAGCCGTTGACGCCGCCGCGATGGCCGATGATCCGGCGACCGGCATAATCGTAATTGCGCCAGCCCAGCCCATAGGTCGCCTCGCCGACCCGCTCCAGGAACTTGCGCATCCGCGCCCGCTCGCCCGGGGTCTTGACCAAGGGCGCGTGGACCTTGTCGAGTAAAGCCTGGTCGAGCACCGCCGGCATGCCGCCCATCTGGGCGATCATCCACACCGACATGTCCTTGATATTACTGTTGACCCCGCCCGCGGCCGGCACCCGGTAATAAGGCTCCAGCACCTCGAGCGGACGACGGCCGACGCTGTGCGGCCTGGCCCAGCTCTTGGCGCTGACCAGCCCTTCGCGGGTGAGGGTCGCGCTGGTCATGCCGAGCGGCCCGAACAATTGCTGGCGAACCGCCTCCTGATAGGTTGTCCCGGTCGCCCGCGCGACCATGTCGCTGGCGCTGTCGAACGCGATATTCTGGTAGGACCAGCAGGTATCGGGCGGGCAGATCGCGTTCAGCGTGCCCAGTTGCGCCCGAAGCACCTGCGGCGATTGCCCCTCTTCCAATTTGTTGTCGAGCGCGTTGCGGTACAGGCCGAGGCGATGGCTCAGCACGTCGGTGACACTGGCGCGATATTCGTTGCCGGCCGGAAGCTTCAGCCCCGGGGCATAGTTCACCACCGGCGCGTCGAGCCTGATCTTGCCCTGCTCGGCAAGCTTGGCGACCATCGTTCCGGCGACGCCCTTGCTGACCGACGCCCAGCGGAAGACGGTGTCGGCGGTGACCCTTTCGCCTGAGCCCTCCACCGTTTCGCCATAGCCCGACAGGAAGGTGATGCGGCCATTCTCGACCACCCCGACGGCCAGCCCGACCATCGCCGGCTTCTCCGCCAGCCGCCTCAGCCGCGCATCGAGCCTGGCATAGTCGACCCGCTGCCGCGCGGCCGGCTGGACCTTGGCGAGGCGCAGGCTTGCGGCACGCACCTCGGCCGCCTGGTTCTGTGGTGATTCAACGGGCTCGACGACCCGGATGCTGGCAATCGCGGCGCCCATCAACAGGACCGCGCCCGCGCCAGCCATGACGCTTTTCTTCAGTGACCCATCCTCCCCGTCCAGCGGCTTGGAGGCAGCACGGCGAAGGCTCAACTCCACCCGTCCGGTGCCTGCGGCGAAACGAAGGTCTTCAGCGACGAACAGGCCGCGAGTCTGGCCAAGCCGCGCAGTCGCCTCTAAACCCGGCGCCATGCAGTTCCTGCGGACGCTCTTCTGGGTGGTGCTGGCCGTGTTCCTGGCGATCATCGCCCGCAACAACTGGTCGGACGTCACCATCAACCTGTGGGGCTCGCTCCAGGCCGACGTGAAGCTTCCGTTGCTGGTGCTGATCGCGGCGCTGCTCGGCTTCCTGCCGACCTTCCTGTGGCTCCGCGCGCGGCTGTGGCGGCTCGAGCGGCGGATCGCCATTGCCAATCCGCCGGCACCCCCGGCCGTAACCGCTCCGGGCGCCGATGCGGGACTGGTGCCATGACCAACGCCATCTACGTCGCCATCGACACACCCGACCTCGGCCAGGCGAGAGCCCTTGCAGAAGCGGTGTCGCCCCATGTCGGCGGGCTGAAGCTCGGTCTCGAATTCTTTGCCGCCAATGGACCGGCCGGGGTCGCTGCCCTGTCGAAGACGGGCCTTCCGGTCTTCCTCGATCTCAAGCTACACGACATTCCCAACACCGTCGGCAAGGCAGTGGCGGCGCTCGCCCCCCTCGCCCCCGCGGTGCTGACCGTTCACGCCGCCGGTGGCAGGGAGATGCTCCAGGCAGCCAAGGCCGCCGCCCCGAACGGGTGCAAGGTGGTTGCGGTGACCGTCCTCACCAGCCTTGATTCGGCCGATCTGGCGGACATCGGCGTTTCCTCCACCCCTGCCGAACAGGTCGCGCGCCTTGCCGATCTCGTCCGCTCCGCCGGGTGCGACGGCATCGTCTGCTCGGGCGAGGAAGTCGCCGCCGCCGCTTCGCGCTGGCCGAAGGGTGTGTTCGTGGTCCCCGGCCTCCGCCCGGCCGGAAGTGCCGTCGGCGACCAGAAGCGCGTACTGACCCCGGCCGAAGCGCTTGACCGGGGTGCCTCGCTGCTGGTGATCGGCCGCCCGATCACTGCTGCTTCCAATCCCGCCGAGGCCGCTCGCGCCATCGCCGCTTCCCTCGCTTCGTCGCCCGCGCTAACCGCCGGCGCTTGAGGCCTCTTCCAAGGACAAGTTCATGAGCTGGCTCAGCCGGGTCCGTAACTCCATTTCCTTCCTGCCCAAGCGGCAGGTCACCGACACGCTGTGGCACAAGTGCAAGAATTGCGACGCGATGGTGTTCACCAAGGAATGGGAGGACAATCTCCAAGTCTGCCCGCGTTGCGACCACCACGACCGCATCCGCGCCCACACCCGCTTCGATCAGCTGTTCGACGATGCGCGGTTCGACCTCATCCCGACTCCCGACGTGCGTGAGGATCCGCTCAAGTTCCGCGACACCAAGCGCTATGCCGACCGGATCAAGGCCGCCCGTACCGCGACCGAGGAAAAGGATGCGCTGCTCAACGCGCGCGGCACCATCGAGGGCCGCACGGCGGTGGTCGGAGTCCAGGACTTCGCCTTCATGGGCGGATCGATGGGGGTTGCGGTCGGCTCGGCCTTTGTCGCCGGGGTGCAGGCCGCGATCGCGGCCCACGCGCCGTACATCATCTTCACCGCCGCCGGCGGCGCG